>NZ_JAUOER010000005.1:0-226013 GCF_031932025.1 Shewanella sp. SP2S2-4 | reverse complement strand
TGTTCCAGACATTTTCTAGCACTTCCTCCATCCATGGAGGTCGTACGAAAAGCCTTAGACAGAATAACGACACTTGATAAAGTGTGAACTCAAACAAAGCAAATCAGCTTTCCGAATTATTATTAACGTGGTTCAGCGATGGACACGGTAATAAACAGAATTTGCTTGGTGACAATAGCCTTGTGGAACCACCTGATCCCATCCCGAACTCAGAAGTGAAACGCAAACGCGCCGATGGTAGTGTGGGGTCTCCCCATGTGAGAGTAGGTCATCGCCAAGCGCCTAATTATCTCTCATTGAGATGTAACGAAGCCAGCTGAATAAGCTGGCTTTTTTGCGTCTAAATTTTGTAGGAATTGATATATTTTTCTTCCAACTTGCATGTTTCCCCACTATTTTTACTCACCAGCTCACCAGCTCACCAGCTCACCAGCTCACCAGCTCACCAGCTCACCAGCTCACCAGCTCACCAGCTCACCAGCTCACCAGCTCACCAGCTCATTTTTTAATTGCTGAGTTCCTTGTCGATCCTAGGCTTCCTTATTTCGTTCTTGTCCTATTGCTTATACCAATCACATTAAATATCTAATCAGTTCACAGCCTCACAGGCATTTCAATCCAAGGCGCATTGACGCAGAAATGGTTATTCCCTTTTAAGTCAATGCAACACCGGAGTGGGATGCTGAAGGGCGGCTAACTGTTAACGGTATGACAACGCGCTTTATACTGCGTTTAAGGCTTTCGACAGAGCACCACTATGCCTTCAAGCCTTCGCCTTGTTTAAAGCGCGTTGAATTCCCGCTGAATGAACAGATATTAAATACAATTGGTATTAATTCTGCGAATAGCTAAGAGCCTAAGGTCTACCTCGGGTAGCACTTTGGCTTATCTTTCAAGATAGCCGCTCCACAACAAACCGTATTGAGCCTCTAGCACCGCTTCGTGTTGGTATCAAGAGGATATCTAAGTTATCAAAATGGATGATTTAATTTGTTAGATTGACCCCATTCCTCTTCTTCAATCAATTCCTTCAGAACGACATGCCTTTCTATATTCATTCAGAATCAAATAGCAGTGACTTGGATTGTGAAATCTGCATACTTTTTCACTTGGTTTATTCCTATGTCCGTTGTCTTCAATTTAGGAATCATTTTTTAGCCTAGGACATCATTTCGACTTAAATCTAGCATAGTGGGTATTTCATTATGGAATATTGAATTAATTACCCGATTTATGAGGATTAGTGACTGGCTACCTTTGGATTCACTTAATATTGGTAAGACCAATTTACATTCATATGGTGTTTTTGTTATCAATTGGTTATGTTTGTAGCGGGTTGAGTTCAAGCTGGCTTTCTTGCTATGTGAGTTATTAGCTTTTAAATATGATTTTTTATTCAAATTTTCTTTGGTGTGGTGGTCGCTATAGGTCTGTCTAAGAGAGACCCATAGTTTGTAAACCTCTCAACCGATTGAATGTTGTACTTGTAATGCGATAGCGATGTTTTCGGGGCAATCGTACTGTTGATAGGGATTGAGAGAGTAGGGGGAGGGGATTTATGGAGGATGTAACGCAATCTTTATTGGATGCCGTTGGCATTATGTTTTTGGGGATGGGCTTAGTGTATTTATTTTTAAGTATACTAATCCTTGGGATTCATTTGGTTGCGCGCTGGTGTGCAGTCGATGCTGACTCTGCACGTTATGTTAAAAATCATGCTAAAAGTCAGCAGAGGGTAGCGCAATCTGATGCTAAGCCTTTAGACCCAAATGTGGTCGCTGCGATTTCATTGGCGGTAAAGCAGTATCGTTCACAGATTAAGTAATGGGGAGCAGTATGACTTTTGTATCTAATTCTACGACGGCAGTGGCTAAGCCATTATTTTTAACTGATGTCGTTTTGCGGGACGCGCATCAATCCATTTTAGCGACGCGCTTACGCATTGATGACATGTTACCGATAGCGCCACTACTCGATAAGATCGGCTTCTGGTCACTGGAATCTTGGGGCGGTGCAACTTTTGATGCCTGCATTCGTTATCTTGGTGAAGATCCTTGGGATCGAATTCGTGAGCTGAAAAAGGCCATGCCGAATACGCCGCAGCAAATGTTGCTGCGTGGCCAAAACCTCTTAGGTTATCGCCATTATGCCGATGATTTAGTGACGCGTTTTGTTGAGCGTGCCCATACCAATGGCGTCGATGTATTTCGTATTTTTGATGCGATGAACGATGTTCGAAACCTCGATACTGCGGTGAAAGCAGTGCGCCAAGTTGGCGGCCATGCGCAGGGGACGATTTCGTATACCACGAGTCCAGTGCATACCATAGAGACGTGGGTTGATATGGCAAAACGTCTCGAAGATATGGGATGCGATTCTTTGTGCATCAAAGATATGGCGGGCTTACTTAAGCCGATGGAAGCGTTTGAGCTTATTAGCCGACTCAAATCTCAGACGCAACTTGTGTTATCTATGCATTGTCATGCGACGACAGGGTTGAGTACGGCCACTTATCAGAAAGCCATTGAAGCGGGTATTGACGTGCTCGATACGGCAATTTCGTCGATGAGTCAAACCTATGGACATACTGCAACTGAAACCGTTATCGCTATGGTGGAAGATACTGAGCGCGCAACGGGTTACGACATGGTGTTGCTTGAGGAGATTGCTGCTTATTTCCGTGAAGTGCGTAAGAAGTACGCTAAGTTTGAAGGCGCACTGAAAGGCATCGATTCGCGGATTTTACGTGCCCAAGTGCCTGGTGGCATGCTGACCAATATGGAGAGCCAACTAAAGGAACAGGGCGCGGCCGATAAGATGGACTTGGTATTGGAAGAAATTCCCCGCGTACGTGCTGACTTAGGTTTCTTGCCGTTAGTGACGCCCACATCGCAGATTGTCGGCTCGCAGGCGGTAATCAATGTGCTGATGGGTGAGCGTTACAAGTCACTGACCAAAGAGACTGAAGGCGTGCTTAAGGGCGAATATGGCGCGACGCCTGCGCCAGTAGATGCTGCATTGCAAGCGAGAGTCTTGCAAGGGGCTGAAGCTATTACATGTCGCCCTGCGGATTTATTAACGCCGGAGCTGGCTAAGTTACGGCTCGAGTTGGCAGATAAAGCGCAGGAACAAGGCATTCGCCTATCTTCAGAGCATGACGATGATGTGCTGACCTATGCACTCTTCCCACAAATAGGATTGCAGTTCTTAAAGAATCGTGACGATCCAAGCGCCTTTGAGCCTAAGCCTGAATTGACTGCGGCACTTGCTACTAATGCTGCGGATCGTGGCCCTGAAACCTACACTGTGACTGTCGAAGGGCAAGAGTACGTAGTTGAAGTCGCCGCAGGCGGGGAGATCTCGCAAATCCAGCCACAGGGCCAAAGTGTTCATGCCGTGCAAACGGCTACGGCGAGCACTATGCCAACTGCGTGCCATGGAGAGATCAGGCTTGAAATGAGCGCGCCGCTGTCGGGCAACATCTTCAAAGTGCATGTTTCTCCAGGCGATAGAGTGTGTGAAGGCGATGTTGTGATCATCCTTGAGGCGATGAAGATGGAAACTGAAATTCGTGCTCAGGGCGATGGCATTATCGCTAAGCTCTGGGTGAAAGAAGGCGACTCAGTATCTGTGGGTTCTCAATTACTGGCCTTGGCGTAGGAGTCATTATGGAAGGTTTAATGGCTTTTTGGGCCGAGACTGGTATTGCCCATTTTACTGGTGGGCAAGTGTTGATGATGGCAGTGGGCGCTTTGCTCTTGTATCTCGCCATCGTGCGAGGGTTTGAGCCTTTATTATTGCTGCCAATTGGTTTTGGTGCAGTGCTGGCGAACATTCCCCACGCGGGATTTACCGAAGAAGGTGGCATGCTGTATTACGCCTATCATGTGGGGATTGAGACTGGGGTGTTCCCACTGTTGATCTTTATGGGCGTAGGCGCGCTGACCGACTTTAGTGCCTTGATTGCCAATCCTAAAACCCTGTTGTTAGGAGCTGCGGCGCAGTTTGGGATTTTCGCGACATTGATCGGGGCGATAGCGCTGAACTTAGTGCCGGGCTTTGAGTTCACCATGAAGGACGCGGCGGCCATTGCGATTATTGGCGGTGCTGATGGACCTACGGCGATTTTCCTCGCCTCCAAACTGGCGCCTGAGTTATTGGGGGCGATTGCGGTCGCGGCTTATTCCTATATGGCGTTAGTCCCGATTATTCAACCGCCGATCATGCGCTTACTAACAACCCAAGCTGAACGCGAAATTAAAATGGAGCAGCTGCGGGACGTCAGTAAAAAGGAAAAGATCATTTTCCCTTTGATGGTGCTGGGATTAACGATTCTCTTCTTACCTGCGGCCACGCCGTTAGTGGGCATGTTTTGCCTTGGTAACTTGATGCGCGAATCGGGCGTAGTGGATAGATTATCGAAAACGGCGCAGAACGAGCTTATTAATATCGTCACGATTTTCTTAGGGTTAGCTGTGGGCTCTAAGTTATCCGCCGATCAATTCCTACGACTGGAAACATTAGGGATTCTGGTTTTGGGTGCTTTGGCTTTTAGCGTTGGAACTGCCGCGGGTGTGTTGATGGCAAAGCTGATGTGTAAGCTGTCGGGCGGTAAAGTGAACCCGCTGATTGGCGCCGCAGGGGTATCGGCTGTGCCTATGGCGGCGCGAGTCGTCAACAAAGTCGGATTGGAAGCGAATCAACATAACTTCCTGCTGATGCATGCAATGGGGCCCAATGTGGCGGGGGTGTTAGGTTCTGCAGTCGCTGCGGGGATTTTACTTGCTGTTCTTGGGTAACGGATTGGGTTAATCACTGAGTTAACCGATTTGGGTTAACTGAGCTTTGAACATCTTCCAATCGTTAGCTCAGTTTGATCACTAAGGCCAACTCAGTATTGAGTTGGCCTTTTGCTAAGCCGTTAACCACATTAACGTGATAAGGATTAAAATCATCCCTTCACCTATGCCGATAATGTAGATAAAACCTCGTCTGCCTTGTTTTAGCGTGAGTTTGTTGGCTTTTAAAAATAACGCCCAAAACAAACATAGGATCAGCGGGATAAGGAAGAGTCTCGTCATTGTCTGTTCTGCTAAAATGTGAGTTAGAGTGGCTTCAGAGTCTAACAGCTTGATCTTATTTGGGTAACCTATTTTACAGCCGATGAGGATTGTTGGAGTTGATTGATGCTTTAAGGTCGACAGTTTCACCGTTGTTTGCTGGATAATAAAAAAGACCGCCTAAGCGGTCTCTTGATTTACATCATCTGCGTAATTTACCTAATGTTACTGATGGCTTAGCGCAGTGGTTTCGACCCAGTATTGCTATTGCTGCGAACCTACTGGTGTAACGTCTTGGTTATCGTTCGAATAGAACTGCGCTTCATCGAGTTCATTTTCTGATTTACCAATCACGACAGCTGTCATCATATCGCCCGTCACGTTCGTTGCTGTGCGGATCATATCGATGATACGGTCAATCGCGGCGATAAAGGCAATGCCTTCAAGTGGCAGACCAATCACACCTAAGGTCACAGTTAACATCACCATTGCACTTCCTGGCACGCCAGCGGTGCCAACAGAAGCCACGGTTGCAGTCACGGCAATCATTACATAGTCCAGTGTATCGAGCGGAATATTGTAAATTTGGGCGATGAAGATAGCGGCAATCGCAGGGTAAATACCCCCACAGCCGTCCATGTTCATGGTCGCACCTAATGGCATCACAAAGGCGCTATAACGCTTTGATACGCCCATGGTTTCGACTGCACGGGTGCTCGCAGGTAAAGTTCCGAAACTTGAAGAAGTACTAAAGGCGACTAACTGCGCTGGCATAGCTTTGCGGAAAAATTGCAGTGGGCTTAAACCACCGACAAATTTCACTAAGCCACCGTAAACAAAGATGATGTGGATAAAGGCGGCAATGTAGATAGCCCCGATAAACTTACCTAAAGGCAGTAGAGTTGATAAACCGTATTCGCCGACAACCCAAGCCATTAAACCAAACACACCGATAGGGGTTAGTTTTAAGACCATGCGAGTCAGTTGGAACATGACTTCTGCGCCCGCTTCTATGGTGCGTTTTAGCTGATCAGCCTTCTCGCCAACTTTGTTGATAGCGATACCCACTAACGCGGCAAACACGATAATTTGCAGTACCTTGCCTTCAGCCAGTGAGGCGAAAGGATTGACTGGGATCATGTCGAGCAACACTTGTGCAAAACCGGGAATATTACGCTCGCGCACTTCAGTCGCCGTGAGCTGCATAGTGCCGCCCATGTCGATCATCGAGCCTACGGCTAAGCCGATCAGCGAGGCAATCGTGCCTGTCAGCATGAACATGCCTAAGGTTTTAAGGCTTAAGCGTTTTAGGCTAGTTTGCGAGCCTAGCGACGTGATACTGACGACAATGGCACAAAATACCAAAGGCGCGACCAACATCTTAATGGCGCCAATGAACAGATCACCGAGTGGTTTTAGCACTGTAGCGCTTTCACCTAAAATAACGCCAACGAGCGCACCTAAGATAAAGCCTGCTAAGACTTTTTGCCAAAACGGAATGCGGCTAATGGTTTGAAGGATCATGCATATTCCAGAAAAATAAATTAAGAGTGAGCCAATAGACCTGCGATGATAGGATTCGTATTCAACGAGTTGAGCGTGATGTTAACGCGCTCTCAGTCATGCGCATGGTCATTGATTGCCATAATTAAACCATTGTATCGACAGAGCTAGGGTTATAACAAACCGTTTTTCTTATAACTTATTGTGATTAGTGAGCTTGTTGTAAAAAGATTTAAGTGAAACATTCAATTAACCCATGACAAACCTTATCGCATTGAATACAAAAAGAGAGATTTATCATTGAGTAAGCCATTATGACTGAGTTAGGCATTATGTTCTCCGGCGCTTTTTTAGCGGCGACTTTGTTACCGGGGGGATCTGAAGTCTTACTCGTGGCGCTATTAAACAAAACCCCAGAGGCTTGGGTTGCGCTGGTCGTGGTGGCCTGTATTGGCAACACGTTAGGCGCGATGACCAGTTTCTATTTAGGCCGCTTAGGTCGCCTAGCAAAATCACCAGAAGCGTTAGCAAAAGGTAAACACGTAAAGGGCCTCGCCTTGATTGAACGCTACGGCGTGTGGGCGCTGTTACTCTCATGGGCACCGGTTATCGGCGATATTCTCTGTTTATTGGCGGGCTGGGTGAGGTTACCGCTAATTTCCTCTTTGCTGATGATTTTAATTGGTAAAACAATTCGTTACTTAATTGTTGCCGCTGCCGTGCTGCAATGGATGGCATGATGGCGTTAGGATGCATTTAATGGTCAAAGGCGGGGAGTGTTTTTCCGTTTAGACTGAATTTACTGTATAGATAGGAACTTAGTGTCAATTTTGCGAGTCATAAATCCCAATGCTTAATCATTTAAGCGCACTTTATTCTACGGACTTTGACTCAGCGGACTGTGAATAAGCGTACTATGACTAAGCGCATTATGACGCTACATAGCGATGAATATACGCAGCACTATGATTATGAAGCTGTATTTTTGACCCATTGATGTATGAGGGGAATGTTTTGAAGAAATGGATATTAGCGGTCGCAATTTCTGCCGCACTCGCGGGCTGTGCATCTGAAACGACTACGGCGAACTTGCCCGCAGGCGTTAAACTTATTGAAAATGTGCAATTGGCCGATTCGCAAGTAGGGATCCCATACAAAAAGTATCTATTAGCCAATGGGTTAACGGTTATTTTGCATAAAGATGATTCCGATCCCTTAGTGCATGTCGACGTCACTTATCATGTGGGCTCTGCCCGCGAATTGGCTGGCCGTTCGGGTTTTGCGCATTTATTTGAACACATGATGTTCCAAGGCTCGCAGCACGTCGCCGATGAACAACATTTTGAAGTGGTTACCGAAGCTGGCGGGACCTTAAACGGCACGACCAATACCGACAGAACCAACTACTTTGAAACCGTACCCAGCAATCAATTAGAAAAAATGCTGTGGCTTGAGTCGGACCGTATGGGCTTTTTATTGCCGGCACTCACCAGTGAAAAATTTGAAGTGCAGCGCGAGACAGTGAAAAACGAACGTGCGCAACGTATCGACAATCAGCCCTATGGCCGCATGAGTGAGCGTTTTAGCCAAGCCATGTATCCTGTCGGTCATCCTTATTCTTGGCCTGTGATTGGCTGGCCGGACGATCTTAATCGCGCCACAGTTGATGATGTTAAACACTTTTTCCAACGTTGGTATGGGCCTAACAATGCAACCCTGACCATAGGTGGCGATTTCGATGAAATGCAGACCTTAGCCTGGGTGAATAAATATTTTGGTGAAATCCCCCGTGGCCCTGAAGTCTCTTTAGAGCAAAAGGCGCTGGTTAACTTAGATAAAACGCGTTACATCTCCATGGAAGATCAAGTGCACTTGCCCTTGATCCGTATTGGTTTTCCAACCGTATACGCAAGGCATCCTGATGAAGCTGCGCTCGATCTGTTAGCCAATATTTTAGGCGGCGGCAAAACATCCTTGTTATATAAAAACTTGGTGAAAGATGGCTATGCCGTGCAGGCCAATGTCAGCCACCCTTGCCAAGAGCTTGCGTGTCAGATGTCGATTTATGCTTTAGCTAATCCTGAAAAGGGCGGCAAACTGGCGGATCTGGAGCAACGCATCCTCGACTCGATTAATGAGTTTGAGCAACGTGGCGTTACCGATGATGATCTGCAAAAAGTTAAAGTGCAGTTTGAGGCCGATACCATTTACAGCCTGCAAAGTGTTTCAGGCAAAGTATCTGCCTTAGCGATGAACCAAACGCTGTCTGGCAATCCGAACATGATAGCTTCAGATTTGAGTCGTTATGCCAATGTGACCAAAGACGATGTGATGCGCGTGTTCAAGCAATACATTAAAAATAAGCCTATGGTAGTGATGAGTGTGGTGCCGCAGGGTATGACGTCACTTATCGCCCATGCTGATAACTTCACGCCAGCGACCTTGCCCATTGCGCAAACGGCGGTAGAAGGGGATTTGCCAAAGCCTGAACTTGTTTCAAGTTTTGATCGAACTAAGATGCCCGCATCTGGCGCTGCACCTGTGTTAAAGGTTCCGACAATATGGACTAAAACCTTAGCCAATGGCATAGAAGTCATGGGGACACAAAGCACTGAAACGCCTACGGTTGAGCTGATTGTGTACCTTAATGGCGGCCATAGACTGGTACCAGTTGAAAAAGCGGGCTTAGCGACGCTGACCGCAGAAATGCTTAATGAGTCGAGCCAGAAACGCAGAAGTGAAGTGCTTTCGCAAGCGTTAGAAATGCTCGGCAGTTCAGTCGACTTTAGTGCCTCTGAGTATCAAAGTGCGATTAAAATATCGACGCTGACAGCGCATTTAGATGAGACGCTGGCGATTATGGAAGAAAAACTCTTCCAGCCAGCCTTCAACGAAGCGGACTTTACCCGAGTAAAACAGCAGCAGTTACAGCAGATCCAGCATATGCAGTCTGATCCTAGCTACCTTGCTGATACGGCGTTGTCGTCTTTGTTATACGGTAAAGACAATGCCTTAGGCGTGAATGACATAGGTACGCTCGATTCAGTCGCTGCGCTCACGTTAGCCGATGTAAAAGCGTTTTATGCCCAGCAGTATCAAGGCGGTAACGCTAAAATCGTCACAGTCGCCAATTTACCTGAATCAGTATTATTGCCTAAGTTAGCGGGATTGAGTCAGTGGCAAGGGGCCGCAGTTGTGGTGCCGCCACTTAAGCCATTCCCTGCATTAAAAGGCGGTACGATTTATCTGATTGATAAACCTGGCGCAGCGCAATCGGTGATCAATATCGCCAAGCGCGCATTGCCCTATGATGCCACAGGCGATTACTTTAAATCTTACCTGATGAACTACCCGCTCGGCGGCGCATTCAATAGTCGTATCAACCTGAATTTACGTGAAAATAAAGGTTATACCTATGGCGCTCGCACCAGTTTTGCGGGCGGCGCTGAAGTCGGTGATTTTGTCGCATCAAGTAACGTTCGCAGTGACGTGACGGCGAAAGCACTCACTGAGTTTGTAAAAGAAATCAGTGCGTACCAGCAAAAGGGGATGACGGATACTGAACTTGCCTTTATGCGAAATTCAGTCTCCCAAGGCCAAGCACTTGATTATGAAACGCCGTATCAAAAAGCGGGCTTTATGCGCATGATCCAACGTTACCAATTGAGCCAAGATTTTACGACTCAACAGGACAAGATCATTAATACTGTAACAAAAGATGAACTCAATGCCCTCGCGGCTTCCGAGCTAGATATCAATAAAATGGTGATTCTGGTGGTGGGAGATAAAGCGAAAATCGAAGCAGATTTAGCAACATTGGGCTATCCAATTGAAACTTTAGTATTGTAAATTGGTATTTCGCCCTTATATAGGTGAGAGACGGGTACGTTAATTAACGATTATTTGTCACATATTTACCGGATTTACATCGAAAGACGGTGACAGCATTAGCTGTCACCGTCTGCTTTTAACAGTACAAGTTGTGAATTTGGCTTGCCCCACAGACAGGTTTAGATTTATTTTGAGGCGTATTTTGCAAGATAAGCCTCAAAATAAAGGTCTGACTGTTAACCTTGTCGCGATAGCGAATCACCAATTAGAGAAGCGCAAATTGAAGTCATTCAATGAATTAGTACAACATCTCTCGGACGCCCATGGGCGCACCGCACTCTTGGGTATGTTACGTGGCATAGAACGTGAGGCGTTGCGGATTGATGAGTCGGGTTTTCTCGCCACCGATTCGCATCCTGAAGCCTTAGGCTCAGCGTTAATGCATTCGCGTATTACGACGGATTACAGTGAGGCCTTGCTCGAGTTTATTACTCCGGTAAATAATAATGTTGAGCAATTGCTAAACGGATTAACTGAAACTCACGCCTTCAGCGTGCGCCATTTAAATGGTCAGCGTCTGTGGCCTGTGAGCATGCCTTGTTATGTGAAGGACGAGAAACAGATCCCCGTTGCCCGTTATGGTTCATCAAATACCGGTATGATGAAAACCTTATATCGTAAGGGCTTAACCTATCGTTACGGCGCCTTGATGCAGATTATTTCTGGGGTGCACTTTAACTTTTCGGTATCGCAAGAGTTATGGCAAAGCCTGTACGAATTGAGCGATAAGCAGTTAAGTTACGATGATTTTATTTCTGAATCCTATTTTGGCTTGATCCGTAACTACCGCCGTTTAGTCTGGGTGCTACCTTATTTATTTGGCGCCTCACCGGCGTTGTGTGGTTCTTTCATTAAAGATCAAAAGACCGATCTCAAGTTTGAAAAAACGGGCCACGGTACTTTGTATTTGCCCTTTGCGACTTCGTTGCGCATGAGCGATTTAGGTTACACCAACAAAGAGCAAGAAGAGCTAAATATTAGCTATAACTCTTTGCCTGAGTATCTGTCTGGCGTGAATGCGGCCATTAAAATGCCTTCGGCAAACTTTGCTAATATCGGCGTTAAAGTCGATGGTGAGTATCGCCAACTCAATGCTAACGTATTGCAGATTGAAAACGAGTTCTACTCGCCAATTCGTGCGAAACGGGTTACACGTAGTGGCGAGAAGCCGTCAGAAGCCTTAGCCCGTGCAGGGGTGGAATACATTGAAGTGCGTGCTTTAGATGTTAATCCATTTAGCCCGATTGGCATTGAGGCGACCCAAGTGCGTTTCCTTGATTTATTCCTGCTTTATTGTTTATTAACGCAGTCTCCTAAGTCTGATGCTAGCGAAGAGGCGAGATTAAACGCGAATCTTAAAGCTGTGGTGCTTGAAGGCCGTAAACCTGGGCTTGAGTTATTAACCGCAGACGGTTCACGTTCGCTTAAATCTTGGTTAGAAGAGTTGTTTGATGCCCTGCAACCTTTGGCGGTATTGCTCGATGGTGAGTCGACTGATTATCAAGTGGCGTTAGCCCATTGGCGTAAAGCGGTTGAAGATCCTAACTTGACCCTGTCGGGACAAGTGCTGCAAAACGTGATCAACAAAGGCCAAGATCATGGTCAGTGGGTAATGACGTTGGCGCAGCAATACTATCAATTCTTTGTCGATTATCCTTTGTCGAGCGAGACCATAGCGCAGTATCAAGCCGAAGCATCCAGCTCGCTTAACAAGCAGGCCGAGCTAGAAGCGGCGCAGAGTACTGTTTCATTCGATGATTATCTGGCAGATTACTTTGGAGCTCAGTCGTGAAAGAGGACTTTTTCTCTTTCACTCGCTTGCGTGTCAGCGCAGCTTTGATTGGGGCCAGTGCCTTATTATCAGGCTGCGCCGCTTCACCAGAAGATCCACTGGGCTGTGGCACTGTGTCGGGTTATTTGCAGCCCGATGCCAGCACTCACTGGTATCGCGTCGTCGTGACCCATTTAAACGGTCAGGCAGTGGTCTCTAAGCCTAATTATCAGCTAGCACCCGGCGAGTATGAGTTTACTATCGCGGAACTGATTGATGATCCTAGCTTGTCGGTCACACTTGCCGCGCGAACGCCTAAGGTATTTAAGCTCAATGTTGAGAGCCATCAGCGTTATCATATCGGTGCGCTATTTCACACCGATAAGCGTTATATGGGCAAAGACACTGGGTATTGGGAACCAGGTGTGTGGCAGCAAGAAGAGCATGAGTGTCAGTTTGAGCTGAGTCCCGAAACGAAATAGCCAAAGCGTTTAGCTCAAGTGCTAAGCCAGCAAAATGCGATTTAAGTCAGATTGATTTACCCCTTGCGTTTAGATCTTCTAAGCGCAAAAAAGGCTTTTTATGCTTGCCTCAGACTGAGTCTATGACATCATGGAGCCAGCTAACTCTCCAAAGAATATGATATTAATGAATAAACCCTCCGCTATCTTACTCTGCGCAAGTCTCGGCATCTTGTCTGGTTGTGCGACGTCTCCGCCTAAGTCTCCCGAAAATTTATGTGAGATATTTCAAGAACACCGAGATTGGTATGATGCCGCTAAAGACGCCCGTGACAAATGGGGCGTGCCAGTGCATGTGCCGTTGGCGATGATGTATCAAGAGAGTTCATTCAAGCACAATGCCGCGCCACCGATGGAATACTTTCTAGGATTTATCCCTATTGGCCGTGCCAGCGATGCCTATGGTTATGCGCAGGCTAAGACCATGACGTGGGATGATTATGTGCGTGAGACGGGCAACAATTGGTCGAGCCGCAGTGATTTCGATGATGCTATGGATTTTATGGGCTGGTTTATCAGTAAAACCCATAAGATTAATGGCGTGTCTAAATGGGATGCGCGGGCCCAGTATCTTAATTATCACGAAGGCTGGGGCGGTTATCGCCGTGGCAGTTACAAGTCTAAGGCGTGGTTAGTGAAAGTAGCTAACAAGGTGGATGCGCGATCTAAACGTTACGCGGCTCAATATAAAACCTGCCAAAAAGATTTGGATTCATCTTGGCTGTGGCGCTTATTCTTTGGTTAGGGTTAGGGTTAGGGTTAGGGTTAGGGTTAGGGTTAGGCTAGAGCTTAGTTTGATCCCATTGTCAGCCATTTGAATGAGAGTCTATGGCTGACTTTAGGTGTTTAACTTAGATATTTAATTGATAGAGTTAATCGAGATAATCAGTTGAGATAGTCAACTCAAATCTTCAACTCTGATATTCAAGCCTGATATTCAACTTCAATACTTACTGACTTTTGATATTGGCCTGTTAATAGCGGCTGTAGTACCTGAGTTCAACGAACTTATTGTGCTTTCACCGCGAAAGTTTCTAATGCTTTAATGGCTTTCTTCTTCGCGCGCTTTTGCTCATACATGGCATGATCTGCAGTCTTAAAGGATTGATACCAATCGGTTTCAAACGGAGCAATCCCAAAACTAAAAGCGAGGCTAAGCTCTGAGCCTTGATTCAAGGTTTTGCGCATATCATCTAAGTCCTGCTCGATTTGGGTTAGCGGCCCATGGCATAAAGCGACAAACTCATCGCCACCAAAACGGGAAATAATGCCTTTATTTTGCCAATAGGTCAGTATGGATGTGGCCGTGCGTTTAATGGCAACATCGCCTGTCTGGTGTCCATAGGCATCATTAATGGCCTTGAGATTATCCATATCAATAATAATCAAAAAGCTGCCAAGGTGAGGTTTGTGCTGCCAGTGGTGCAGTTCATCTTCAAAATTCTTTCGATTATAAAGTCCTGTGAGCGGATCGAAATTTGCGAGTTTAGTGATCTGCTGTGACTTCTGATAGAGCGCAATGGCATTACTGGCTTCGTGGGTCAGGATAGAGACAAGGTTGCGGTCGTAATCGCTAAAGGCGCCTAGGCTACTGCTGTCGAGGTTGAGCATGCCATAGAGCTTGCCATCGATACGGATAGGGCTAGACAGTGTTGAGCGTATCGGCTGCTTGGACACTGTGAGTAACACTCTTTGATCATCTTCCGTTAAGGTGCTGGCAGCATTGATATTTTTCATATCATTGATGACCACGACCTGATCGCATCTCCCCTTAGTGAGCCGATATTCAAAGGTTTGCTCTAAGGTAAAATCCAGTTGTCTGAGTTTTGCTAAATCGAGCCCCACGACAGATTCGAAATGCAGTTTATTATTTGCTTCGTTGACTTTAATGATGCTGCCCATTTCGGCACCATTAATCACGTAAACGGCTTTGTTGAGCAAGGCGTCGAGAAAGGCATGCTCATTTTTATAATGGCTTGAGAGGTGCGCGAGCTCGTAAATGGCATCATTGATGGTGACGACTTGCTCTAAATGCTCCCACAGTCGAGTTAAACGACCTTGATGCAAATAGTAAATCAGGCTGTAGGCAAAAATGTAAATGATGCAAACAAACAGTAATGGCAGGATAGTCCAACCTTCTGTGGGTGCATTAAAGATAAATAGCAGGACGAATAGACATATCGGCACGATGAGCAATAGCAGATGATAGCGATAATCTAAGCGATCTATGGTCTTACGTTTGAAATTATCCCTTAATTTCACTCGAGTATTCCTTTATCCGTGTCATTGCTAGCCACAATTGAATGCTATACATCACTAACGTATCTACACTGAGTTCTGTTAAGTATATAACGAAAATTGAAATATAAACTGATATGAAACTGCGAACAATTTCATATCAGCGATTTTGGTACTAAATACTGAATTAACGCGAATTTTCTGCGTATTCGGCCAATATCCAGGCTAAAGGAGCTTGGTATTGGATGGGCATCCATGTTTGCAGTGCGGCTATGCTCTGGTTGAGCACAGTTTGGTTGGGCACTGATAGGTTCAAATGGCCCACTTTACGACCAGGGCGCACTTCTTTGTTGTACCAGTACAACTCAGCATTAGGCAAACTTAACCAGCGTGGATCATTATCGATACCGATAAGATTGACCATAACACACTGAAAATTCACTTGTGGCTGTGGGATCGCAATTCCGCAAAGTGCGCGCAAATGCAGCTGGAATTGATCCATATGGGTTCCGGCTTGAGTCCAATGGCCTGAGTTGTGCACTCGCGGTGCCAGTTCATTCACCAATAACTCATCGCCAACACGGAAGCATTCCATCGCCATTACGCCAACGTATTCAAGTTCATGCATAATGGCGCTGAGCATAGCTTCGGCTTGGGCTTGCAAAGGGCTTAAGCGTGCCAGTGGCGAAATCGACGCCATTAAAATGCCATCTTGATGTAAGTTCAGCGTCAGCGGATAAAACACGCATTCGCCTTCGCGAGTACGTACGCCAACTAATGATACTTCTTCATCAAAATTAATCGCTTGCTCAGCAATTGCAAGGTTACGCCAATCGTTTGGAATATCACCCGCTTCGGCTTGTTTAAGCCAATGTTGACCTTTACCGTCATAACCACCGGTACGGCGTTTCATCAAGACTCTTGGGCCATAGTGCTGATACAGGGTATCGACTTGGGTGTTATCGTCAACTAAGGTCCAAGGCGCTGTGGGAACACTGAGCTGGTCGAGTAGACTTTTTTGGCTAAAACGGTCGGCTAAACGGCTAAATACCGGACCATTAACAAAATGGGGGTGTGAGCTGAGTTGTAAGCTAAGGGCGGACTCTGGCCACTGTTCGCGCTCGGCGGTGATGATGTCGTGCGGCGCGAGTGGCAGGATGTCATCCGTAGGCGTCATGATATCGACGGCGTTAACTTCAATCGCTAATGGCTCACCAGCGTGGGTCAACATAGCGCCCAGCTGACCATTACCTAATACCCAAACCTTAGGTTTAGTGTTTGTCTGGGTCATTAAACTTCCCTCGGATCTGGATTGTCCAGTACCGCACGGGTCTGTTCTTCTCTGAAAGCGTCAACACGAGCCGCTAATTCTGCATCGTTATTCGCAAGGATTTGGCAGGCCAATAATCCCGCATTGAATGCGCCCGCTGTGCCTATGGCTAAAGTGCCAACGGCGATGCCTTTTGGCATTTGAACGATAGACAATAAGCTATCCATACCTGACAGGGCTTTACTTTGGACTGGGACACCTAATACGGGTAAGCGAGTTTTAGAGGCAATCATACCGGGTAAGTGCGCTGCACCACCGGCGCCACCAATGATGATTTTAAAACCACGATCGGCGGCAGAGGCTGCAAACTCCATGAGTTTATCTGGCGTTCTATGGGCGGAAACCACTTCAACATGATAAGGCACTTGCAGTTTATCCATTATCTCAGCGGCGGCTTCCATCGTGGGCCAATCACTTTTAGAACCCATAACAACAGCAACAAGGGCTTGCATGATAACTCCTTAACTCACTAATTTTAATTATATTTTGACCTTGTTTCAGGTCTAGGTACAGTTGATGCTTGTCTAGCCGTCACCGGTAGCAAGCATCATGGCGCTGAATAATACCATGATCCTCGTCATTTCTGCCCGTTTTTGCGAGCGAAAAAACGTCTTTTGCTGTGATGAATGGCTTGAGTAATTGAGCCATAAAAAAGACCAATCCAGAGATTGGCCTTTGAGATAAGTCAGCAGCATTAAGCCGCTGAGATTGCGCTGCTGGTTTACTGTGTCTGCTTATCCGCAGTGATTTCTGTTTGCTGAGTGATAACTGGCGCTTCGGCCATGGCTTCTCGTAGGGTCGAGTAAAACTTCAACACGCCCTCAATCGGCTGGATCTTGGCTCTTGCTAGCGTTCGAATGGGCTGGAACTGTAGATCGGCAATAATCAGCTTAGTCTTATTTGCTTTACATTTTTCAATCAGTTTTGTCAGCGCGGCTAAGCCTCCAGCATCCAAAATCGAGACTCCATCGAGATACAGCACTATCACTTGTTTATCTTCGGTGAGACTGGCGATTTCGGAGAAAATCCGATCGGCAGCGGCGAAGAAGAGTGGCCCGTTAATTTTGAGAACAGCCCAATCGGCGGGTAACTCTTGATCGACATAACGCTTGTTGGTGCTGATATCGTAAAGCCTTGTCATCTCGGCAATTTCCTTCATAAACAGCAAGGCCGCGAGAATGATCCCCACACTGATGGCGATGACCATGTCGAAAATAACCGTTAATGAAAAACAGCTAACAAAGACCATGATATCGCTAGTGGGCGCGGTTTTAACTAAATGCAACGCTTTGTGAGCCTCACTCATGTTCCAAGCTACGACGAGTAGCAGGGCAGCCATGGCCGACATCGGCAAGTAGGCGAGCACGCCCGCTAAGGCGACTAAACCAAACAATACCACTATGGCGTGGATCATGGCCGCAATTGGACTCTGAGCGCCCGCTTTGACGTTCGCCGCGCTACGGGCGATTGCCGCTGTCGCTGGAATGCCACCAAAAAACGGCGTGATGATATTACCTATGCCTTGGCCCAGTAACTCACTGTTGGCACTATGACGTTTGCCTGTCATGCCATCGAGCACCACAGCACACAGTAGCGATTCAATCGCCCCTAACATGGCAATGGCAAAGGCGGCAGGTAACAAGGCTTGAAAGGTCGCGAGATTAAATTGAAAAGCTTGACCATTTGCGCCAGCCTGCAACCAAGGCCATTCGAAACTCGGCAATACTGCCGGGATCCCCATGCCTGTGGTGCCATCGCTCAGTTGGTAGTGGAAACGAGTGCCTATGGTTTCTATATCAGCGCCCATGGCATTGAGCACCAAGGCGAGGATAGTGCCGAGTATGATTGCCGGAAGGTGCGCTGGCACAGGTGTTTTGAGTTTCGGCCAAAGCAGCATAGTCGCTAGGGTGGCGCTTGCAACCAGTAAGCTAGGTAAATGGACCGAAGGTAGCGCTTGGGCTAATGCCATTAGCTTGGCCAGATATTGCTCCGGCATATGGGCAATTTCGAGCCCGAAAAAGTCTTTTAGCTGCAAGGTGGCAATCACTACACCAATCCCCGCGGTAAAACCTAAGGTGACGGATTCGGGAATATACAGAATCAACCGGCCAAGGCGCAGCGTCGCCATGCCGACGAGTATCATTCCCGACATCACAGTCGCGATTAATAATCCTGCTAAACCAAACTGTTGGGCTATGGGGTAGAGCAATACCACAAATGCCGCTGTCGGGCCGGACACGCTGTAACGTGAGCCGCCAGACATGGCGATAATAAAGCCGCCGACAATGGCGGTATACAAGCCATATTGAGGCGCAACGCCACTGGCAATGGCTAATGCCATCGCTAATGGAATCGCAATTATACCCACAGTGAGACCAGCAAGAAGATCTTGCCCAAAGCGTTTAAACGAATACTTATCTTTCACGCAAGCTTCTGTGAGTGCGTGGGCGATCCTTAGGGAAAACAAATGAGCTGAGTGTGACACGAGAGGGTCCCATAGCTAGGCTAGCAACAAGCTTCTATTTTAGTGGCCAGATTGAATGTGCAGTGTGATCTTGTCAGCAAAAGCGATTGAAAATACTTTGTTTTGTATAAATAGTGTGCTTGAGACGGTTTGATTCTCATTTAAGTATGTTTTGCAAAATATCGAGATGTTTTAACCCTTTTGCTAATGCGGGCCGTTTACAGCTTTAGGTCAACATCAAAGGCATTCAACATGAAAACACACTATTCCCCAAAAACCGTTTCAGTTTCCGATCCAACTCTCTACCAGCAACGGGGAAACGGTATCCCATCGGCGAGCAATACGGCTGCTCTATTACTGGTCGCAGTGAGTTTAACGGCCTGTGGTGGTAAAGGCGCCGAAGTTGAACATCGACAAGCTGAGCAGCAAGCCGAGCAACGTCATCAAGTAGCGTCGCAGCGCCAAGCTGAAATGCGTGATGCCGCTAAGGTTGAGATGGCGAGAGTGGCGGCGCCGATGCAAATGTCTAGCAATGGGGCTGTGATGGGGATGAGCATAGCGCCAATGCCGCGTGACTATGCCGCGATTCCGTTAGCGCAAAATAAATTCGAGCAGCAAGTGCAAAATGGCATCATGGTGGCAGGGGAGATCCCTGTATCGACGTTTTCCATCGATGTCGATACTGGCAGTTATGCCACCTTAAGACGGATGTTGAGGGAAGGGCGCTTACCCGAGAAAGGCACTGTCAGAGTTGAGGAAATGCTCAATTATTTTGCCTACGATTATCCCTTACCCGCTAAAAACTCGGCGCCGTTTAGCGTGACGACAGAGCTTGCTCCCTCACCCTATAACGATGACATGATGCTGCTGCGGATTGGCCTTAAAGGTTATGACTTACCTAAATCTCAATTAGGCGCGAGTAACTTAGTCTTTTTACTCGATGTGTCAGGCTCTATGGCGTCAGCGGATAAATTGCCTTTACTGCAAACGGCGTTAAAGCTGCTAACAGCGCAATTAAGTGCGCAGGATAAAGTCTCTATTGTGGTTTATGCTGGGGCGGCTGGTGTAGTGCTCGATGGCGCGTCGGGGAACGACACTCAAACCTTGACTTATGCGTTAGAACAATTAAGTGCCGGTGGTTCAACCAATGGTGGGCAAGGGATCACGCAAGCCTATCAATTGGCCAAAAAGCATTTTATCCCCAATGGCATAAATCGAGTTATCCTCGCGACCGATGGTGATTTTAATGTTGGCGTGACAGATTTTGATGATTTGATTGCCTTGATTGAAAAGGAAAAAGATCATGGTATTGGCCTAACGACCTTAGGGTTTGGTTTGGGCAATTACAACGATCAACTGATGGAGCAATTGGCGGACAAGGGCAATGGCAACTATGCCTATATCGATACGCTGAATGAAGCGCGTAAAGTGCTGGTGGACGAGTTGAGTTCGACCTTATTCACTATCGCCAAAGACGTGAAAGTGCAGGTGGAGTTTAATCCGGCCTTAGTCTCGGAATACCGTTTGATTGGTTACGAGAATCGCGCCTTAGCACGGGAAGATTTTAATAACGATAAGGTGGATGCGGGCGAGATTGGCGCGGGTCATTCAGTAACAGCCTTGTATGAATTAAGGTACGTTGAAGTCGGGAATAGGATGAATGATAAACTTAGATATGGCGTTGATGCTCAAACGGGGCAAGAGAAATATAGCCGTGAAGAAATTGCCTTCCTTAAACTGAGATACAAGTTGCCAGCGCAAACGCAGAGCCAGTTACTGAGTTATCCCATCAGGTTAGATCAAAGCGTTAAACAGCTCGAGCAAGCAAGTGATGATTTTAGATTTGCCGCCGCGGTTGCAGGGTTAGGGCAATTACTGAATGGCAGTCACTATCTCCATCAATTTGATTATACTAAGTTAAGCTTACTCGCACGTTCAGCATTAGGGGATGATCCCTTTGGTTATCGCCATGAGTTTGTGCAGTTAATGGAAACCGCAGCGGCGATAGAGCAATCTAATCAGCTGCCAATTAAGAAAACATTCGATGGCTCGGATAAACCTTTTCCTCCCCAAGATAAACGCCATGGCGAGCCAATGAGAGATAAGAGCAATCCGCGTAATGAGAGATTACAATAGTAAAAGTGAATACAGGGGGTTAACCCAAATGACGAGGAATTTCCCGTGGCATTAGCAATACCGCAATTACCAACCCATGAGCACTCAGATGAGCAATTGATGTTGTGCTATGCCAAGGGCGATTCAAAAGCATTTGAGCAGTTATACCTGAAGCACAAAGGCGCGCTTTATCGCTACTTTGTGCGCCAGTTAGGTGATAAGCAGTTAGCTGAGGATTTATATCAAGAAACATGGGGACGGGTGATCCGCGCAGCGGCTAACTACGAAGCCAGTGCTAAGTTTACTACTTGGCTATACCGTATCGCCCATAACTTATTGATTGATCATGTGCGAGCGGTTAAGCCCGTCGATTTAGTCGCCACTGATGAGGACGAAACTGGGCTCGATACTTTTGTGGCGGGTGAGCAAGATAAGCCCGACGTGCAGTGGCAAGAAGCGCAAAAGAGTTTATTGCTAAAAACCTGTATCGCACTGTTACCCCAAGTCCAGAAAGAGGCATTTATCCTGAACATTGAAATGGGGTTTACGGCTGCCATTATTAGCGACATTGCGGGCGTAACTTTAGAAGCGACTAAGAGCCGTATTCGCTACGCTTACCAAAGTCTAAAGGATTGCGTCAGCGCGAAATGGCAGGAGGCGGGTCATGAGTAATTTATCTTCAAGTGCTGATGAGCGCGCATTACAACGAGAAGTGCTAGCTTGGTATCGTCAACAGGCCTTAGAAGTTCCACCGCAGCAACTCGACCAAGATATCTTGCACCTAGCGCAAACTCACTTAGCTGAAATGCATCAAAGCAAAATAACCGCAGTTGAGTCTCCAACTTCCGGCTGGCGACGCCATCCTTGGGCGTTATCGAGCGCGGCATCTTTGGTGCTTGTTGTGGGTTTATTGGTCCTTAATCGGCCGCAAATCGAAGATGTTATGGCTCCAAGTCCAATGGCGATGAGTGCTCCGGCGCCACAAGCCATGACGAGAATAGCAGATACGCAAGCGCTGCAATCCTCAAATATGCAAGTAGAAGCTGTGGCTAAGCATGAAATACAGACTCAAATGCAGCAAGCGAAGGCTGCAGCGGGTGCGCTTGAGCGACAACATGATGCAAGCAGCCCAGCTATCGCTGCAAGGTCTATGAATGCTCCGAGCAATGCTGAATCTTCAGGAATAGATAAAGTGCCACTCGCAGAGTCTTTACATCTGTTACATGCCTTCATCGAAGCGAAGGAGACTGAGCAAGCATTGATGCTTGAGCAACAACTGCTTAAGGATTATCCACAACTCGCCGTTGAGGCTGCAGATAAAGCGCTGCTAAACGAACAACAGCTCGAATTTAAAAAGTTACAACAGCAGCTACATCAGCTTGCTAAATAAGTGTGTTGTTGTGGTTTTAGTAATAAAAGCGTGATGATCAATCATAACGTGGTGAGAAAAACCGCTAAATGCCCCTGAGATTTGGATAGACGTGTTAGTGTTTGTGGTCTGTTTACTGTTTGGTATGTGATTTACTTGATCAACGTCATAAAGTGAACAGGATTTAGCCTGCTATATTGGTGTTAGTCTACGACTTGACTAGTATCAATAGTCAGATCCATATCCAGGAGGCATTATGCTTAAAAGACTCATGCATGATCATAAACATATAGCTGTATTGCTAAATGTTTTAAAAAACAAGCAGATGAAGCTGTCCGAAGGTGAGTCAATCAATTTCATCGTGGTGCGGGATATCGTTGAATATATGCAAGGATATGCTGAGCGTTGCCATCATCCGGTTGAAGACATTATTTATGCCTACTATCAAGCGCATAAAGCCAATGACAATATCGATAAGTTGAGTGCCGAACACGAGTTAGTGATCCAAGCCTCGGCGGCTTTGATGACGACGTTGAATTTGATCCTCAGTGATATTGTGGTTGCCCGTGAGAAACTGATTGTTGATTTTGCAGATTATGTCGCATTACAAGAGCGGCATATGCAAATGGAGGAGCGGGAAATATTCCCGTTATTGGCCAAAACCTTGACTGAACAAGATTGGCAACTGATTGAGTCTGAGTGTCAGAAATCCTTGATTGATGATCCTTTGTTCTTAGATCGCGAGCAGAAAGAATTTGAGGATTTGCGGGCTTATCTAACAACAGCTGACTAGCATTGATTCACTCATAGGGCCCACCTTGTGGGCTTGAACCTAGGATTCAATACTACAGAGCGATGTTTTTTTTGCGTTAGCTTCTGTTACTCGCGAATCGTTATTCCCTCTTATTTCCCACCAGATCCGATAGTACAAATAAAAAAGCGCCGAATGGCGCTTTTCTTGTTCATGTTTGAGGCTAATGGTTTAGCTCATCTCAACATGTGATTACAACTGGATGGCATCAATGTCGTAGTTAAAGTTATTATCGATTTCTTGGAGTTCTTTGAGCAAACGATGCTTATCTTTTAATGCTTCGATCTCACGCCATTTACGCTTTTTATTGGAGCCTCGCGAACGATCGGGTCTTTCAACGACTTCATCTAGCGCACAACCATAATCTAAACGATCCATGGTAACCTCCTGTTGTTGTATGTTTTGTCAGCGATTAAATAACATATTTTTAAAACAGGGTGCAAGAATTATGTTTCAATTGTGTTAAGTTGAAATGAACTTTGAGTGATATGTCGTTGATCTTCAGTGTGGGTTGAGAGCGGCGAGGAATTGAAAAGTTGAATAGAAATAATAGGATAAAATAAAAAAGCCAGCGATTGCTGGCTTTTTGTTCGATTAGATTTTGCCTTGTCGATAAAGGTTAATCAATGCGTTACTTGAGGCATCTAAGGCATCACAATTTTGCGTCGCACCGATGCGTGCTAACACATCGTTCCCCAGATCCTTACCGAGCTCTACACCCCATTGGTCAAAGGAGTTGATGTCCCAAATTGCACCTTGAACAAAGGTTCTGTGCTCATACAGGGCAATTAAAGCACCTAAGGTGCTCGGCGTGAGCTTATCCATGAGTAAGGTGTTGCTCGGCTTGTTACCTGGCATCACTTTATGTTTTGCGATCAGCTGCTTTTCAGTCGCAGACAATGCGCTATTAGCGAGTTCGGCTAAGGCTTCATCAAAAGTGCGACCTTGCATTAAGGCTTGAGTCTGGCCAAAGCAGTTTGATGCTAGCTGATCATGGTGCTCTCCGATAGGATTATGACTTTGCAGTGGCATAATAAAATCGGCAGGGATCAGCGCAGTACCTTGGTGCAACAGCTGGTGATAGGCATGTTGGCCATTAGTGCCTTCGCCACCCCAAATTACTGGACCAGTACTGTAGTCAACATCTGTCCCGTTTAAGGTGACAGACTTACCATTACTTTCCATGTCGAGCTGTTGGAAGTAAGCCGGTAGACCACGTAGATAATGATCATATGTCAGTACAACATGGGACTGAGCATTGAAGAAATTACCGTACCATAGGGATAATAAGCCCATGATCACTGGCATGTTTTCTGTCAGTGGTGCATTGGCGAAGTGCTCATCCATTTGGTGGGCACCTGAGAGCAAGGCTCTGAAATTATCCATGCCAATCAAGAGTGCTATTGGTAAACCAATCGCTGACCAGAGTGAGTAACGACCGCCAACCCAATCCCACATAGGGAAAATATTGTCTGCATCAATCCCAAAATCCGTCGCTTTAGCGACGTTTGAGGTTACTGCGACAAAGTGTTTTGCCACATCTGACTGCAAACCGCCTTTTGCTAAGAACCATTCTCTGGCAGTGAGGGTATTGGTTAAGGTTTCCTGTGTGCCGAAAGATTTGGACGACATGATGAACAAGGTCGTTTCAGGATCCAGTAACTTCAATTTCTCACTGATAGAAGTACCGTCGACGTTTGCTACAAAGTGGCATGTTAACTCTGGGTTCCAATATGGGCGTAGCGCCTGAGAGACGATCTTTGGACCAAGGAAAGATCCACCGATACCGATACTGACAATATCGGTTATCGCTTTACCTGTGTAACCTTTCCATTGACCTGATGTCACTGAACTTACAAACCCTTGCATTTTATTCAGAGTTTGTTGAACTTCAGGAACTATGTCTTGACCCTCGGCAATAATCGATTGTTCCGCAGTGCTACGTAGCGCAGTGTGCAAAACAGCGCGCTTCTCTGTGGTGTTAATGATCTCACCCGCAAACATCGCTTTGATTTTTGCTTCAAGTTGACTATTGCTTGCCAACGCAAATAACAGATCAAGCGTTTCCGTCGTTGCTCTGTTTTTAGAGTAATCCAGTAATAAACCACAGGCAGTTAGCGACATTTTATTGAAACGTGCCGCGTCAGTGGCAAACAATTCCCGCATATGCGGTACATTTTTACTGTGTGCTGATAAAGCTTGCCATGTTGAGCTTTGGGTCAAGTGTGTCATCTCGCCGTCTCCAGAGTGCTTAGTTTGCTAGCTTAGCCGTGAGCATTACTTCGAGTTTGCTCTGGTCGATAGCAAAGTTTCGAATGCCTTCTGCAAGCTTATCAACTGCCATAGGATCTTGGTTAAAGTCCCAACGGAATTGCGCTTCTGTTAATGGAGCTTCGGCTGCGACAGTGCTGGTTGCCGGAACCAGTTTAGGAGTAATGTCGACTTGCGAATTAGCCAGTTCTTCTAACAGAGAAGGGCCAATCGTGAGACGATCGCAGCCAGCTAGTTCGATGATTTCACCAATATTACGGAAACTTGCGCCCATAACGACAGTATTAAAACCATGCTGTTTGTAATAATTATAGATTTCGGTAACAGAAATGACTCCTGGGTCATTTACGGCATCGTAGTCTTTACCTGTATCTTTTTTGTACCAATCAAGGATACGGCCTACAAAAGGCGAAATTAGATAAGCACCAGCCTCGGCGCAAGCACGTGCTTGGGCAAAGCTAAATAGCAGAGTTAAGTTGCAGTTGATGCCTTCTTTCTCTAGCTCTTTAGCGGCACAAATGCCTTCCCATGTTGAAGCAAGTTTGATCAGAATACGTGATTTATCAACGCCCGCTTCTTTGTAAAGGCGAACCAGCTTATGGGCTTTCGCAATTGATTGTTCTTTATCGAATGATAAACGGGCATCAACTTCAGTTGATATACGCCCAGGAACGAGTTTCAGTATTTCTACACCGATATTAACGGCGAGCTTGTCGCTGGCATCATCAAGTTGCTGCGCGAGATCGGCACTTTGTGATTTTGCCCAATCGATAGCGTTATCTATGAGGGATTCGTATTCAGGAATTTGAGCCGCTTTCAAGATGAGTGATGGATTGGTTGTCGCATCTTCAGGTTGGTAGCGTTTAATCGCTTCGATGTCGCCAGTGTCAGCGACGATAGTGGTATATAACTTGAGTTGCTCTAATGTATTGGCCATGAAAAACATCCTTCTCAGGTAGCAGTCTTAACTCGGAATTCACTGATGACTATTAGAAGCGATTTTGCCAACTTTTCCAACCTTGAATGTAAAAAAATTACAAAAATGACAATTTTATGTCTATTTAGGTTTGGCTTGAGATACAGGCTCTCATCTTGGCTGTGGTAGAGGGCATCGCTTTTCCTAGTGTATACCTCATAAAAACAAAAAGTCGCTGCAAGCAGCGACTTTTTTACGTCAATAAGTAATATTACTTAAGAACAGGTTGTTTAGCTGTAGTTGTCACAACGGCTTCGATGCGACGGTTAGCAGCATGGGCTTCTTTCGAGTCACCAGCAACCAGTGGCTGAGTCACACCGTAACCGTTAGAAGTTACGCGGCTTTGGCTGATACCATATTTCTCAACAAGAATTTTGGCAACGGCGTCAGCACGTTTGTCAGATAGCACCATGTTGTACTCTGGTTTACCTACGTTTGAGGCATGGCCAGCTATTTCAACAGTGAACTCTGGGTTTTTGTTCAGGTAGTTAGCGAGTCTTTCAATATCTTTGTAGAAAACAGGCTTAACTACAGCTGAATCGTTAGCAAACTGGATTGAACCCACGTCTTCTTTATTTTTTACGTTTTCGTAAATGGTACAGCCAACAGAGTCAACTTTATGTGTTGCTGGTGTGGCTGGACATTGGTCTTTGTCGTCATAGACGCCATCGTTGTCTGAGTCAACAGGTGCTGCTGCGATAACCGCTGCTGCAACAGGTGCTGCAACTGCTGGAGAACCGAAGCGGTAGCTTAATTCTAAGCCCCAGTAGTTGCTATCAGCTTGAACGATGTTGTAATCGTCATCCAGGTTTTCATAACGACGATATTTAGCTTGTAACTTCAAATTATCTGTGAAGTTGTAACCCACACCAGCGCCAATATATGGAGCAAAGTCGTTTGTACTGTATTTGCTTGATTGAATGCCATTATTTTGGCTATTCTCAAGTGAATAATACATAGCACCCGCTTCAGCTGATAAGCTCCAGCGATTGGCTAGTGGCCAGATACCTACTAAGCCTAGCGTTGAACCTTTCACGCCAGCATCATTACTGGTGGCCCCATTGGTCCAATCAGCATTACCTAAATCGCGGAAACCGATTTCAGCGCCGAAGTAATCATTGAACATATAGCCTGCGAATACATCCCATGCATATGGGTCATCTTGACCATTCTGGGTCGCGATATGTTCATAGTTGTTAACGCCTAAACCTGCGCCAACATACCAAGGAGTGAGTTCTTGAGCCGCTGATACAGTGAAAGGTAATAGCGAGGCAAGCAGTACAAATTTTAATTTATGATTCATCATGTTCTCCAATTCCATTATTTATGATTCTCCACCAATATGTCTTGCTTTATGTGTGCAAAACATTGCTAGCACTTAATGTGGGGATCCTTTGGTATTGTAGCCAGCGGTTAATTATCACTTGGTTTGTTAAGTTTTACCAGTGTTAAGAGTTTCCTTTTTATGGTCACTCGTGCTGTAAGTTGTTTTTTAAACATAAAAAAGGCACTCCGAGGAATGCCGTTAAAATGAATTATTTTGTTATTTATTCGTAAACTTTAACGTGTCCATACCCAATTCTCAATTTCTACTGGGTCGACACCATTGGATTTAATATAGTTGCGGTGATCAACTAATCTTTGCAACATGTCAGTGGTGATGGAAACATGCATAGTTTCATCAATGACGCCTTGTTGGAACAGTTTGTAAGCCATATCAATCACTAGGTGATAACGTGATGTGCCGTTACGAACGCCCATATCGAATGGAGTGGTTGTTGAACCTTCTTCTTCATAGCCTTTAATTCTGAAGCGACGGCTGCCTTTGTAATCAAATATTAACTTTTTAATCGTATTTGGGTAACCATGGTAGTTGAATACCACGCCTTTATCTTGGGTAAATATTTCGTCCATTAACCAAGGTTTTTCTTTAAATTTGCGGCTTCCTAAGCCATCACTGCTTAATTCGGTGACGCTAACGAAGCGAATTTTGACTCTTGGAAGCAGTTCTCTGATCAATACTAATGAAGCCATACACTCTTGAGTGACGTAATCACCACAACCTGCAAGTACGATATCTGGATTCTCATCAGAGGCAAAATCCCACACCATCACGCCATCTTTTGCTTGTTTACGCGCTTCTTCCAAGCTCAGCCATTGTGGTAGCTCTTTCTTACCTGCAACAAGAATATTGAGTTTGTCGCGGTCAGCGTAAGCTCTTTCTGTATAAACCAAGGTGCTGTTAGCATCTGCTGGTAAATAAGCAGAGATAATTTTTGGATGCTTCTCTAGCATCGCCCCAAGGAAAGACGGGTTTTGATGCGAGTAGCCATTATGGTCTTGGCGTTCAAGCAGCGAAGATAATACGACGTTACATGCAGGCAGCGGCTTACGGAAATGCACACCTTGGCTTGCATAGACGTATTTACAGTATTGGTCGGCCATCGATGAGATCACTTGTGAGAATGACTCATAGGTTGGGAACATACCGTGGCGGCCTGTGACTGTGTAGCCGTGCAACATACCAAAGAGCAAGTTTTCAGAAAGGAGCTCAATCACTCGTCCTTCGCGGGACATGTCTTCATCCCAGCTCTCAATTGGCCATTGCCATGCACGATCGGTTTCTTCAAATACGGCTTGTAACTGATTTGAATAGGTTTCGTCAGGGCTGAAAATACGTAGATTGCGTTGATCGCGGTTTAACTTGAATGCATCACGCATCCATTCACCCATTTTCAGCATTGAATAACCACGGTGACCACGTGGTACTTCTGGGCCGTAGCTGAGTTTCTCGAGATCAGGGTTCGTTAACGCTCTAACCACTTCACCACCATAGGTGAGATGTTGACGACCACAGGCAAGTTGCTTAGGTGGAATTAATGAGCAAATGTCGGCATCAAAAATCAGCTCGCCTTTATCATTCATTTGGTAAAGTTCTTGGAAGTTGTAACTGGCAAGCCAATTGTCAAGTGCATCCAGATGACCTTTATCTGTGGCACATTTATTGACGATCACTTGGTGTGATTCGCAGTTACCTTCTAATTTCTTACCTTTATACTCACTGACACCCGTCCAACCTTTGGCGGTGCGCATTAAAATCACTGGCCATTTAGGCTTAACCACATCTTCGCCGCTACGGGCACGACGTTGGATATCATTGATCATGGCATAAGCGGTATCCATGGCATTTGTCATTTGCACATAGATATCTTCTTCTAATTCGTTATCAACGATAATAGGGAAGTAGCCAAGACCACGGAATTCAAGATCCAGTTCTTCATGGCTCATGCGTCCCATACGGGTAGGGCCTGAAATTTTATAGCCATTGATATGCACAATCGGTAATACTGCACCACTTGTCGCAGGAGAGACTAGACGGTTTGCGTACCAAGATGCGGCTAATGGCCCAGTTTCTGCTTCACCGTCACCAATTAAGACGGTGGCGATCAGATCTGGATTATCGAGAACAGCGCCCCAGCCTACTGAAAGTGAGTAGCCGAGTTCGCCACCTTCAAGAATTTGTCCTGGAGCTTCTGGGTTTGCATGTGAAGGGTAGCCGTAAGCTGCGGAAAACTTCTTACAAATATCTTCGATACCCGTTTCATTGTAGGGGATTGTTTCAGGATAGAAATGGCTTAACGAACCCTCTATGAATAAGTTAGCTTGTACTGCAGGGAAACCATGACCTGGACCAACTAAATAGATGAACGAGCGATTGTGTTTAACAATCAATCTATTAATGTTGGCGTAAACAAAGTTAATGCCGGGGCAGGTACCCCAGTGGCCAAGTAAACGTGGTTTGATATCAGTATGGGCAAGTGGACGTTTATGTAAGACGTTTTGTTTGAGATAAATCTGCGAGGTCGCAAGAAAGTTAGTCGCTCTGACATATTTTTTCAGTGCATTGATTTCATGTATTTGTGTCATATAAAGCCTCACTAAAACAAACAAGAGATGATTGAAGTTTCTATGTGACTACTATATTTGTAATTTTATTACAAAAATGTGCCCTGCATCCAAATTTTAAAAGTTGTTTTTACTGTTAAAAATAATGTGCTAACCGTGCACTTTTGTTAATTCAGCTTTAACAGTGACTTAGCTTATGTTGTGAGGTGTGATGTTGATGGCGTTTAACTGTGCAAACGCGAGCTTGATCACATGAGCAATTTCGAATACTGTGCTATTTTGCTGCGTTGAATTCGGTAGCCGTGATGTTGTAAATTCACGGAAGGATAATTTGAAAAAATAAATCTACCGAAATTCTTACCTTTAACTTGGAAGGATTCATTCACCACAGATGTTGTACCTCTAATTGCCATTCAATTTGAGGAGCATTTGCTACGGGAAGAAGTAAAATAATATGTTAGAAACCATAGTTAATTTTTTGAATGCGCTACTTTGGGGTAAGTTGTTAGTATACGGGCTAGTAGGAGCTGGTCTTTATTTTACCATTAGACTTGCCTTTATCCAGTTAACCCACTTTAAACATTCCATCAAAGTCATGACCATGAGTCGCCAAGGTTGCGATAGCGGTCTTTCATCATTTCAAGTCTTTTGTACCAGTATGGCGGCCCGTGTCGGTGCCGGTAATATGGCCGGTGTTGCAGTCGCTATTGGTGCTGCAGGTCCTGGTGCGGTATTTTGGATGTGGCTTATCGCTATTTTAGGTATGGCTACCGCTATGGTTGAATCAACCTTAGCGCAGGTTTACAAAGTACGTGATCATAATGGTCAATTCCGCGGAGGTCCTTCTTATTATATGGAAAAAGGCTTGGGTCAGCGCTGGATGGGCATTTTATTTGCTGTCTTTCTGATCATTGCCTTTGGTCTGGTATTCAACGCGGTGCAAGCAAATACGATTACTGGAGCCATGGAGCGAGTTTTTGGGTTTAATCCAACTTATGTCGGGATTGGACTGGTGATTGCCAGTGGATTTGTGATTGTCGGTGGTCTGCGTAAAGTTGCCCGAGTCTCTGAGTTTATTGTTCCTATCATGGCATTAGCCTATATTCTCGTTGCCTTTATCATCGTTATTTTCAACCTTGATCAACTACCTGCGATTATTAGCTTAATTGTGAAAAGTGCTTTTGGTTGGCAAGAGGCTGCTGCTGGTGGTGTCGCTTATACTGTCGCGCAAGCTATGCAAGCGGGTATTGCACGCGGACTCTTTTCGAACGAAGCGGGTATGGGCAGTGCGGCGAATGTCGCGGCCAGTGCGTCGCCTAATCCGAACCATCCAGCATCCCAAGGTTTTGTACAAATGATGGGTGTGTTTGCTGACACTATTGTTATTTGTACTGCAACGGCTGCAATAATCCTACTATCAGGAGATATTGGCTCGAGTGACGATGGCATACGATTAACCATTAATGCTATGTCTACTCATGTTGGTGACTGGGGTGGGGCGTTTATTGCGGTAGCGATTTTCTTATTCTGCTTTACCTCCATCATAGCCAATTACTCTTACGCTGAAACAAACGTGATGTTTTTAATGGGTAACAGTACTAAATTACTGCCTTTGTTCCGTTTGTGTGTATTGGGCATGGTAATGTTTGGTGCCGTGGCGAAGATAAGTCTGGTGTGGAACTTAGCCGACGTTTCCATGGGATTAATGGCGACAGTGAACATTATCGCCCTCTTACTGTTATCAGGTTTGGCTATTCGCGTCATCAACGATTATCGCGAGCAGGTCAAAGCGGGTAAGTCTCCTGAGTTTGATCGCAGTAAGTTCCCTGAATTAATGGATCAACTCGATGATGATATTTGGCAAGATGCCAGCCTTACATCGGTTAAAAAGCCTTAGGTAACCCAGATAGTCGACGACAGAGATTTCTGATTGTCGCAATCGAAAAGACCACGCCGTTAAAGCGTGGTTTTTTTATGTTCGTTCAGTATCATAGGCATGTCTTTTTGTTTCTGTTGGGAGTTTTTGATGTTGATATTGGTTTCGCCGGCGAAGACCTTAGATTTTGAACAGCCGCCACTGACACAGGTGTATTCACAGCCTGATTTCTTAACTCATAGTCAGGAATTGATCCAAGTTTGTCGGCAATTGACCCCTTCAGATATTGAGACTTTAATGAAGGTGAGCGATAAAATTGCGGGTTTAAATGCGGCGCGTTTCGGAGAGTGGCAGCCAGATTTTAATTTAGATAATGCCAAACAGGCTATATTTGCCTTTAGAGGGGATGTGTACACTGGTTTTGATGCTGACACCTTATCTGAGGATGAAATCGCCCAGACTCAGTCGCAGCTGCGTATTCTATCGGGTCTTTATGGGCTACTCAGACCGCTGGATTTAATCATGCCTTACCGCTTAGAGATGGGAACGGCACTTTCGAATCCAAAAGGTAAAAATCTATATGAATTTTGGGGTGATACCCTAACGCAAGCGGTAAATGAAGCGCTTGCGGAAAGTGGTAGCGATATTATTGTCAATCTTGCTTCTAATGAGTATTTCAAAGCGATAAAGCCTAAAAAACTGCAAGGGCAATTAATTTCACCCGTGTTTAAAGATGGTAAAAATGGTCAATATAAAGTGATCAGTTTTTTTGCTAAGCGTGCAAGGGGCATGATGGCGAGATATATCATCACCAATAAAGTGAATACCCTCGCTGAGTTAAAGGCATTTAATCTCGCGGGTTATTATTATAGTGAAGAGCAAAGTTCACCGACACATCCAACATTTTTACGTGCAGAGCAATAGCGAAATATCGAGAAGATGTTAATTGATAGAGAGAACAGCTTATGTTGTTCTCTCTATTATTTTTATCAACTCTCTATTTTTCAGCCTGAGTGGCTAAAGGCGTTAATGTCGCGGTTGAATTTGCCATGATATAAGCAAATTGTGCGTAGGCGGCGACGTTTTGAGCCAATGCGGCGGGGTCAATCTTATCTAAGGTATCATTCGGTGTGTGATGGTAATCGAAGTAATCGTGACCATCTTGCCTTAATGATGCAACAGGTACGCCTAGGGCTGGCAGCATAGACACATCAGGCCCGCCAGAAGCTTGGTTGTTGCCAAGTGCAACACCATTGAATGACATAGGGCTAAGTGCATGCTGTACCTCAGTCCATGCGCTCTCATTGACCTTAGTATCGATTTGATAGATTCGGCCCGCGCCAAAATCAGACTCTGCAGCTATGTAGTGCAGTGGTAATTCCGCTTTATGCGCTTCGGCATAGGCTTTACCGCCCACGAGCCCAATTTCTTCAGCGGCATATAGCACCACTCTGACAGTGCGAGCGGGTTTTACCGGAAGATCTTGAATATGCTTAGCTGCAGCTGTCACAATCGCGACACCCGCCCCATCATCAATTGCACCCGTACCTTCATCCCAAGAATCTAAATGAGCGCCAATCAATACTATTTCATTGGGCTTGCTGCTGCCTGTCACTTCGGCAATGACATTGTAAGACGTATTAAAGCCTGCATTCTTTGGTGACATCTGCAATTCAAGTAGAGCATCAGGATTGCGTTTTAGTAATGCATCGACCAAATCTGCATCGGGGTTTGACATGGCAGCAGCGGGGATCTTTGGCACGCCATCTTGGTAGCGCATAACGCCAGTATGGGCCATGCGGTCATGATCTGTGCCAATAGAGCGGATCACGATCGCAACTGCGCCTTTTTGCGCTGCTGCGACGGCACCTTTTGAGCGGCCGCCAACGCTTTTGCCATAACCTTCACCAGTAATGTGGCGTTCAGTTTTTTGGTCAATAAACGCAATCTTACCTTGCACGTCTTCAGGCTTGGCTTGTTGTAGTGCCTCTAGGCTATCAAAACGTGCGATTTTAGCCTGTAAACCACCTGCTGGTGTCGCAACGCTGCCGCCAAGCGCAGTAATGACCAGCGGCTGCTCGACTGGGAAGGTTATTTTGGCTTTGGCTTCACCGCGCTCCCAAATGGGCACTTGTACTGGTTCTTTATAAACGCGGTCAAATCCAAGGCTTGTCAGTTTCTCCATCGCCCAGTTAACGGCGATGATATCTTTTGGGCTACCAGCAAGTCTTGGGCCCACTTCAACCGTGAGCGATTCGACTATGTCATAGCCTAATTGTGAAGCTAATGCCGTCTGTTGTAATTTTATGGCTTCACTTGTCGTGGCGGTTTCTACTTGAGTTTGGCACGCACTTAAACTCCCAATTAAAAGACTAGAGAGAAGTGCAGTTTGATAGGGCTTCATTAGATTTCCTTTATTTTTATTAAGCATGTCCCATTTTTAAAAACAATCTAGCAAAAAGTGTGCTTTATGTCCCGACTATATCCGTAAGGCAACGCTATATTAGCGCAGGGGTTAGTTTTAGGAGAGAAAGTGCGTAATGAATATTGAATTAATGCAGGAGCGAGCCGATCATGCGGTAGTGCTATTAAAGGCACTCGCGAACGAACGCCGTTTATTTATTCTTTGTTATTTATTGAATGAAGGAGAAATGTGCGTTGGCGAAATGAATAAAAAATTAGGCTTAAGTCAATCGGCACTATCACAACACCTTGCTTGGTTACGCAAAGATAATTTAGTAACCACACGCAAAGAAGCGCAAACGGTATTTTATTCGCTCAAGAGTGATGAAGTACGGGAGATGATCCACTTATTGAATAACATTTATTGTCATTAATAGTGTTTTTCAGATATAAAAAAACCGGCAATTGCCGGTTTTTTTCATTTGCTATTTTATAGATTAAGCAGCGATTGCTTTGATCTTAGCGTTCAAACGTGCCTTTTGACGAGCGGCTTTATTCTTGTGAATAAGACCTTTAGTCGCCATACGGTCAACGATTGGTTGAGCAACAGCAAAAGCTTCTGCTGCTGTTTTGTGATCGCCTGCTTTAATTGCAGCGATTACTTTTTTAACGTATGTACGTAACATTGAGCGACGGCTGGCGTTATGCTGACGACGCTTTTCAGATTGAAGCGCGCGCTTCTTTGCAGACTTGCTATTAGCCAAGGTGCAACTCCTAAAAACTGGATTTGATACTTTTAAAGGCCGAGGAATATGCCTGCATTTAGTCACTTTGTCAATGACTATGATTGAATATTCATCATAAAGATAAATTAATCCAACCTGCCTTGGCTATCTTCGACCCAACTCGTGTAATATGTGGCGCAATTCTAGCAGCTATTACCGCAGTGTGACAGAGCCTGAATCGATTTTTTGAGATGTATCACCTAATCAATTCGATATGGGTCTGGGGGACGTTTGAGTAGAAAATTATTAAAATCTGGTCTGATTGTTAGTGCTATGACATTGATATCCCGTGTGTTAGGTCTTGTTCGGGACGTCGTCGTTGCTAACTTGATGGGGGCCGGGACAAGTGCCGATGTGTTTTTCTTCGCCAATAAAATTCCTAACTTTTTACGTCGTTTGTTTGCAGAAGGGGCATTTGCACAAGCCTTTGTGCCTGTTTTAACTGAGTACCAAGAGAAACACACCGCGGAAGAAACCCGTGACCTGCTGAGTAAGGTCGCAGGCACATTAGGTTTATTGGTGACGATTGTGACGCTTGTGGGCGTGGTAGCTTCGCCCGTGTTATCAGCCTTATTCGGCGGTGGTTGGTTTATCGCTTGGCTCAACAATGAGCCAGATGGCGCTAAATTTGAACTCGCTACCGTAGTGCTTAAGATTACTTTCCCTTACCTGTGGTTTATTACCTTTACCGCACTGGCTGGATCGATTTTAAACACCCGAGGCCGATTTGCGGTTTCGGCGTTTACCCCTGTATTCCTCAATGTGGCGATTATTACCGCGGCCATATTTTATGCGCCAACATCGACTCAACCCGAAATAACCCTTGCTTGGGGCGTTTTTTGTGGTGGATTAATCCAGTTTTTATTTCAAATCCCTTTTTTGCTGCGTGAAAAAGCACTCGTTAAACCTTCTTGGGGCTGGCACCACCCAGGCGTGATGAAAATCAGAACCTTGATGATCCCGGCGCTATTTGGCGTGTCGGTTTCGCAGATTAACCTGTTATTTGATACCTTTATCGCCAGTTTTTTGATGACGGGCTCGATAAGCTGGCTCTACTATGCCGACCGTTTATTGGAGTTTCCCCTAGGATTGTTTGGGATCGCGATTGGTACTGTGATTTTGCCTGCGCTGTCACGAAACCATGTGAATGCTGAAGGTGCGGGCTTTGGCTTGACGATGGATTGGGGAGTTAAAGCGATTTTACTGCTAGGTCTACCAGCCATGATGGGGTTGATCGTGCTCGCCAAGCCTATGCTGATGGTGTTATTTATGCGCGGCGCTTTTTCGATGCATGATGTTGAAATGGCTTCTTATAGTTTGATGGCTTACGGTAGCGGTTTACTCAGTTTTATGTTGATTAAAGTTCTCGCACCAGGTTATTACTCCCGCCAAGATACCAAAACCCCTGTGCGTTATGGCATTATCGCCATGATCACCAACATGGGCTTTAACTTATTGTTTGCTATTCCTTTTGGATATGTTGGATTAGCGATTGCGACTTCAATGTCAGCATTGCTCAACGCCACTTTACTTTATCGAGGATTGCATTTAGCCGGCGTTTATCGCGTTTCTAGGCCGACTATGGTGTTTTTTGCTAAAGCCGTGGTCTCTACCGCCTTGATGGTGGTAGTCTTGTATTACTTTTTACCTTCGCAACAAATTTGGTTAGATTGGCATTTGTTCGAGCGTGCAAAAGCCTTGATAGGCTTGATTTTAGCGGGGGCAGTAAGTTACTTGTTGGGACTGCTTTTGCTCGGAATTCGTCCTTGGTCAATTAAACGGGGAGTTTGATTGCTGATTCTCATCGCTAGCTGTTATATAATCAGCCGATTTGCGCTTGGCAGTTGTCTAAAGTTATGGAATTAATCCGCGGTATACATAACATTTTGTCATCCCACCACGGGTGTGTATTGACTATAGGTAATTTTGACGGCGTCCATCGTGGTCATGCACAAGTGATTGCGAACTTAGTGCAGAAGGCAAAGCAGTTATCGCTGCCATCTACGTTGATGACGTTTGAACCTCAGCCGCAGGAATTATTTAGCGGCGACAATGCGCCAGCTCGTTTAAGTTTATTACGTGATAAAGTCATGTTGCTCGATGAACTTGGGGTTGAACGGTTAGTGTGTGTTAACTTTAATCGCACTTTTGCCAATCAACCTGCTGAGCATTTTATTGAAGAATTGTTGGTCCGCAAACTCGGTGTTAAATACCTAGTGGTCGGCGATGATTTTTGTTTTGGTCAGGGCCGTAAAGGCAATTTTGAGATGCTTGTGCAGGCAGGTGTTCAATATGGCTTTACTGTGGTAAGTACCCAAAGTTTTATGCTGGGCTCGCAAAGAGTGAGCTCAACCGCCGTGCGTGAACAATTGGCTAAGGGTAATCTTGAGCAAGCAAGACGCTTGCTCGGTCATCCTTTTACCTTGAGTGGTCGTGTCGCGCATGGGCAAAAAATTGGCCGCACCATTGGTTTTCCCACAGCCAATATCGCCTTAAAGCGCAATGTTGTGCCGGTACGCGGTGTGTTTGCGGTCAAATGTTATTGGGATAATAGCGATATTTATGAGGGCGTAGCCAATATTGGGTTCCGTCCGACAGTGAACGGTCAAGTGTGTCAGCTTGAGGTGCATCTTTTTGATTTTGAAGGTGACATTTACGGCAAACATGTTGAGGTCGAGTTGGTGGCTAAACTCCGTGATGAGCAACCTTTTGACTCATTGGATGCGCTTAAGCAACAGATTTTAAATGATGCAAATGAAGCCAGAGCTTTATTTGGTAATGATGCAGGCTGAAATTTATCAGTTTAATTAACGGTATAGGATCAATGAGCGACTATAAATTTACTTTGAATTTGCCGGAAACAGAGTTTCCGATGCGTGGTAATTTGGCAAATCGCGAGCCAGAGATGTTAGAGCGCTGGACAAAAGACGGTTTGTATCAGCAGATCCGTGATAGCCGAATTGGCCGTACTCCCTTCATTTTGCATGACGGCCCACCGTATGCGAATGGCAGTATTCATATTGGTCACTCCGTTAATAAAATCCTCAAGGACATTATTATTAAGTCAAAAACCCTATCTGGTTTTGACGCACCGTATGTGCCAGGTTGGGATTGCCACGGTTTACCTATCGAGCTGAAAGTTGAGCAAAAAGTGGGTAAACCAGGTCAAAAAATCTCTGCGGCAGAATTCCGCGAAGAATGCCGTAAATATGCCGCCGAGCAAGTTAATGGTCAACGTGAAGACTTTATCCGTTTAGGCGTATTGGGCGACTGGCAAAATCCGTACCTGACGATGGATTTTTCAACCGAAGCTAATATCGTGCGTTCTTTATCGAAAGTGATTGAGAGCGGTCACTTGCATAAAGGCGTTAAGCCAGTGCATTGGTGTACTGATTGCGGTTCTGCCTTAGCTGAAGCTGAAGTGGAATACGAAGACAAAACATCACCTGCTATTGATGTGGCGTTTGTTGCTGCCGATAGCAAAGCCGTTGCGGCTAAGTTTGGGGTAAGCGATTACTCACATCCTGTTTCTATGGTGATTTGGACTACCACACCATGGACTCTGCCTGCGAACCGTGCCTTGTCTTTAAGCCCTGAGTTAGATTACAGCTTAGTTGAATTCGAAAAAGACGGTGTTACGCAAGCGCTTATTTTAGCTGAAGTATTAGTCGAGTCTTGCCTGACTCGCTATAACGTAGAAAGCCATACCGTGCTTGGCTCTGCCAAAGGCGCAGCGTTTGATCTTGTCCGCTTTAATCACCCATTCTTAGATTTTGATGTTCCGGCAATTTTAGGCGATCACGTTACGACGGATGCGGGTACTGGTATCGTTCACACTGCCCCAGGTCACGGTCAAGACGACTTTGTGGTTGGTCAAAAATACGGTTTAGAAGTGGCAAACCCTGTTGGCGACAACGGTGTATACAAGCCTGATACTGAGTATTTTGCTGGACAACATGTCTTTAAAGCCAACGATAACGTGGTTGCTTTACTGAGAGAAAAGAGCGCCTTGCTGAATCACGTGGCTTACCGTCATAGCTATCCACATTGCTGGCGCCACAAAACACCGATCATCTTCCGTGCGACGCCGCAGTGGTTTATCTCTATGGATAACCATGGCCTGCGTACGCAAGCATTGAAAGAAATCGAACAGACCCAATGGATCCCTGATTGGGGCCAAAGTCGAATTGAAAAAATGGTTGAAAACCGCCCTGATTGGTGTATTTCACGCCAACGTACTTGGGGTGTGCCTATCACGCTGTTTGTGAATCGTGAAACTGAAGAGTTGCACCCTGATAGCGTGTCGCTAATGGAACGTGTAGCCAGCCGTATTGAACAACAAGGCATTCAAGCTTGGTGGGATCTCGATGCCGCCGAATTGTTGGGTGACGAAGCAGAGCAATACCGCAAAGTAACCGATACCTTAGACGTTTGGTTTGACTCAGGTTCAACCTTCTCGTCAGTAGTAGCGGCTCGTCCTGAATTCCACGGACACGGCGTTGACTTATATCTTGAAGGTAGCGACCAACATCGCGGCTGGTTTATGTCATCTTTGATGATTTCAACCGCAATGAATGGCAAAGCTCCGTATAAGCAAGTGCTGACTCACGGTTTTACCGTCGATGGTAAAGGCCGTAAGATGTCAAAATCTATCGGTAATGTGATTGCGCCACAAACGGTTACTAACAAATTAGGCGCCGACATTCTGCGTTTATGGGTTGCGGCAACAGATTACAGCGGTGAGATGACGGTTTCTGACGAAATCTTAAATCGTAGCGCCGATGCCTATCGTCGTATTCGTAACACTGCCCGTTTCCTATTAGCCAACTTAAACGGTTTCGATCCTGCTAAGGATTTAGTGGCCGTTGAAGATATGGTCGCGTTAGATCGTTGGGTTGTGCGCCGCGCTGCTGCATTGCAACAGGAAATTATTGAAGCCTATGAGCAATATAACTTCCATATTGTGACTCAAAAACTGATGCAGTTCTGCTCGGTTGAGTTAGGTAGTTTCTATTTGGATATCATTAAAGATCGCCAATACACGGCTAAGCAAGAAGGTCATGCGCGTCGCAGCTGTCAATCGGCGCTGTATTTGATTTCTGAGGCCATGGTACGTTGGATTGCGCCAATTCTAAGCTTCACTGCCGACGAAGTGTGGCAACTATTGCCTGGCGAGCGTGATGCCTATGTCTTTACTCAAGAATGGTATCAAGGCTTGAAATCAGTCACCTTAGCGACGGATCTGAGCGACGACTATTGGCAGCAACTACTGACTGTGCGTAACGAAGTCAATAAAGTGATTGAACAAGCTCGCCGTGATAAACGTATTGGTGGGTCATTAGAAGCGGAAGTGACCTTGTTTGCTGATGCAGCGTTGACTGAACAATTAACCCATATCGGCGATGAGCTAAGATTTGTGTTATTGACCTCTGAAGCCAAAGTCTTGCCTTTAGCGGATGCGACATCGGAAGCGGTTGAAACTGAGCTGGCGTCACTGAAATTACTGGTTGCTTCAAGCACTGCTGAGAAGTGTGAGCGTTGTTGGCATCACAGAGAAGAGGTCGGCACGATTGAGGCCCACCCAACACTCTGTACTCGCTGCGTAACAAACATTGAAGGTGACGGCGAAGTTCGTCTGTTTGCGTAAAGGATCTGTATGCCATTAACTTGGAAAGACAGTGGCTTACGTTGGTATTGGGTAGCTGTATTGGTGTTTTTCGCCGATCAGCTATCTAAACAATGGGTCTTAGCCAATTTTGATTTACATGAATCGCTGAATTTATTGCCTTTTTTTAATTTCACTTATGTACGTAACTACGGGGCAGCCTTTAGTTTTTTGAGTGACGCCGGTGGTTGGCAGCGTTGGTTATTTACGATTGTTGCGGTTGGATTCAGTACTCTACTCACAGTGTGGTTGCGTAGGCAATCCGCTTCGTTGTTGAAACTGAATCTGGCTTACACCTTAGTGATTGGTGGTGCCCTAGGCAATTTGGTCGACAGATTAATGCACGGTTTTGTGGTTGATTTTATCGATTTCTTTTGGGCTAAGAGCCATTATCCAGCTTTCAATATCGCCGATTCGGCGATTTGTATTGGTGCTGTGTTGATCATTTGGGATGCATTTTTAAGCGGTAAATCTGAAACAGATAGCGCCGAAGGGGTTAAGAAGTGACGGTGACGCGATCTTTACTATGCCATATGAATATTGTGCTTTCTGATGGTTCAACCGCAGACAGCACTAAAGCTTCGGGTAAACCAGCTCGATTAAATGTGGGTGACGGTACGTTAAGTCCAGCATTTGAGGCGCAATTGGCAACGCTTGCTGAAGGTGATAAACACAGTTTTACCCTTGAAGCGATTGATGCCTTTGGTGAATCAAATCCTGATGCTATTCACTATCTAGACAGAAGCCGTTTTCCGGCTGACATGAGTTTAGAAGCTGGCGTGATTGTCAGTTTTGCCGGCCCAGGTGGCAGTGAAATCCCGGGTATTGTCCGTGATGTCGCGGGTGATTCCATCACAGTCGATCTGAATCATCCTCTGGCAGGGCACAAGATCACTTTTGAACTGGACGTTGTAAAGGTACTTTAAGATGAAACTCGATCCTACCAGCCCAAGTTTGAATATTATGCTCGCGAACCCGCGTGGTTTTTGTGCGGGTGTTGATCGTGCTATCAGTATTGTTGAACGGGCGTTGGAATTGTTTTCACCGCCTATCTATGTTCGCCATGAAGTCGTACATAATCGCTATGTCGTGCAGAATTTGAAGGATCGCGGTGCGGTTTTTGTCGAAGAGTTAGATCAAGTGCCGGATAACAACATTGTTATCTTCAGTGCCCATGGTGTTTCTCAAGCTGTGAGACAAGAAGCTAAGGCGCGAGGGTTGAGAGTTTTTGATGCGACTTGTCCCTTAGTGACCAAAGTGCACCTTCAAGTGACGCGTGCAAGCCGTAAAGGTATTGAATGTATCTTGATTGGCCACGAGGGGCACCCTGAAGTCGAAGGCACTATGGGTCAGTATGATAATCCTAACGGTGGCGTTTATCTGATTGAATCGCCTGCTGATGTGGATGCGCTAGAAGTGCGCGACCCTAACAATCTCTGCTTCGTGACCCAAACAACTTTATCTGTCGATGATACGTTAGACATTATTGCCGCGTTACAAAAAAGGTTTCCTTCAATTGAAGGACCTCGTAAAGACGATATCTGTTATGCAACACAGAATCGTCAAGATGCGGTACGTAATCTGTCAGCAGATGTGGATTTGTTGATTGTTGTTGGTTCAAAAAACAGCTCTAACTCTAATCGGTTACGCGAGCTCGCATTGAAGACCGGAACCCAGTCTTATCTGGTAGATACTGCTGACGATGTTGAATCAAGCTGGTTCGATAACGTTTCACGTGTTGCTGTTACCGCAGGCGCTTCTGCACCTGAGGTCTTAGTTCAACAAGTTGTCCAAGCGATTGCGAAACTCGCCCCTAGTGTGGTGACTGAAGTCGAAGGACGTAAGGAAGACACTGTCTTTGCGGTGCCTGCCGAACTGCGTTAAATCTATGTGATGTTAAGTTATTTATAAAAAAGAGGCGATAAGCCTCTTTTTTATTGCTTCAAATTCATTCAAGGCATAATGATGTCAATGCTTATATGCTATTGTTACTGGCTACTTACATTTTACTCATCTATTATTAACTGTTGGTAATTTTTTGTCGTAAGACTAAGATTTTTAAAGGGTAAATGGCTGAAAAGCTTGTCAAAAATATGGCTAAATTCGAACGATTGACACAAAAGGACTTTCAACGAGGTTTCTCATTAATTGAGGTGCTTGTTGCATTGGTGATCTTAGTCATTGGCTTAATCGGTATTTTTAATCTACATATCGTTGCAAAGCGTGGCAGCTTCGAGTCATTTCAGCAAACCCAAGCCTCCTATTATGCAAACGATATTATTAATCGAATGAAGCTGAATAGAACACAGCTGGGCAATTACGATGGTGAGTACACAGGTTCTCTGGGTAAACCCGGTAGTGTTTGTGATGTTGCAGTTGGAGCCGTGAATATATGTACTCCAGAAGAGACAGAAGCTTGGGATCTTTATCAGTGGGAGCAGAGTTTTATGGGGGCAGCTGAAGTTGTAGATAGTCAGAATGTTGGGGGATTAGATTCACCAACGGCTTGTATTAGTGTAAATGGTTCAACTGTAACAGTTGCTGTTGCGTGGAGAGGGATCCGAGAGGGCGCGGGTACAAGTTATTCAGGTAGTGAATGCGGAAAAGATATTGGTACGCGTAGACGGCTTTTTATTCTTTCGACAGTGATTATTTAGGTTAATTAATTATTATGGCCAATTCAAGAAACAGCCAGAAAGGGATGTCATTAGTCGAGTTAATGGTCTCTATGGTTATTGGCCTATTTCTCACTCTTGGGCTTTTTGCCATGTTTAGCATGTCCTCTTCTAATGTAATTACGACGAGCCAATTTAATCAATTACAAGAAAATGGCCGAATTGCTTTATCACTAATGGAAAGAGATATCAGCCAATTAGGTTTCATGGGGGACATAACGGGAACCGATTTTGTACTTGGGACCAATATAACCTTGAGGGATGGTATTGCAAATGATTGCATTGGTGCAGGCGTAAATAACGGTACTTTACCTAATGCAGAACCTGCACATTTTAGACGTCTGTGGGGATACGAAGAAGGTAAGAGTGGAGATACGTTAAGTTGCTTATCTGGTGTAAATCAGAATACTGACGTAATTCAAATCAAAAGGTTAGTAGGGCCACCGGTCACTAATCCAGATGGTGAACGTTTTTATATGGCAGCAACTTCGAGTGAAGCAGTGATGTTTAAAGGTGGTAATCCACCTAATCCTGTGCTCGAAAATGCACGTTTTTGGGAATATCAACATCATGTCTATTTTATTAAAAATGACGGTTCCGTACCTGTTTTGCGTCGAAAAACGTTAACTAAAAATAATGGCATGAACAACGAAGAGCAGTTAGTTGAAGGCATTGAGAATATGCGTATTCTCTATGGTTTTGATAGTAACGGAGATGATACGGCCGATAGTTTTATGCCAGCAGAAAATGTAACAACATTAATGTGGGATAACGAATTATTTCAACGGCTTGTTGCATTAAGGGTTTTTTTATTGGTTCGTGCTATCGATGAAGATAAAAGTTATACCAATGAAACAACTTACACTTTAGGCGATAAAGAAATTAAGAATTTGAATGATCATTATCGCCGCAAGATTGTCTCGACGACTATGGTACTTGCTAACCCTGTACTAATTAGAAACTAGAAGGCTGGTGACATGAAAAAGCAAAAGGGAATAGTGTTATTTTTTGCTCTGATTGTATTGTTACTTATGACGATCATCGGTGTTGCTTTAGCTGTTAATTCAACCCAGTCCATGCGTATGTCTGGAGCTGGCTCAGAACGAATAGAAGCGAAGTCTATTGCCGATGGCGGTTTAGAAGCTGCAATTGAGGCAAATAAAGGCGCTAGCTTAGCCAAATTATCTGAGATTTCATCTGTGGCTGAATTTGGTTCTAACCAAACATTAACGCCAATTCCTTACGAAGTTGATGGAGCCGGTAATGTTGTCACTAGTGCTAAAGATGTCGGTTGTCAACGAAGTGCAAGGCCGAATAGTGGCAATTTAATCAGTTGTCGGCGGATTGAAATAAGTAGTACTGCCGCCTTTGGTCGGGATGATTTAGGTCAGCTCACTGTAGTCGCAGGTGTGGAACAAGAAGTTTTAACTGGGAGTTAGATATGATTATTAAAAAGCTGGCTTGTTCTACACTACTTGTGCTGACTTTTGTGTCGGCTTACTCCTTTGGTGATGATACTGAATTGTATGTAAAAGAGTCGACAACTCGAACAGGCGCAAGACCGAAAGTGCTTGTCATATTCGATAACTCGGGAAGTATGTCGACAGAAGAAATTACCCAGATTGTAGATTATGACCCTAGTTATAATTATCCACCTGTGAGTGGTTCAGGTCAGAGTAATACCCGTATTTATTATACCGTCGGCGGTGGGGGATTACCTACTCCAGATACCAGCTCTGATAAGCGTTATTTTGAATCTGACTTAAATGGATGTAATCAAAGTAAGGATACATTAGCAAAATATGGTCGTTTTACTGGATACATTCGAGAATTCACCTCAAATGGTAAATCGGGAACTTGGAAAGAACTATCAGCAACAGATGGAACTAAAATTAAATATACGGATTGTTGGGAGGATATATCCGTTGAAGATCCAAATAATGCGAACTCTATAAATAAAGGTTTCCCTGCGAATGGTTTGAAAACGAGTAGTAATAAAGCTCAGCCATATTACTATGTTTCATCTCAAGGAAATGCTTGGAATAATGCATTGTCTGCCGCAAGAAACACTGATTTTGGAGTCGGTCAGCCGGTAACGTTATATACGGCTAATTATTTGAGGTGGTATGGGTTATCTAAAGCGGGGAAATTGCCAACCATAAAGGTTTCTCGATTAGAGATCGCAAAGAAAGCGATATCTAATATTATTAGTTCTACCCCGACTGTTGACTTTGGGCTTGCTGTATTTAATTACAATTACCCTAATGAGGGTAATAGGGATGGAGGTAGAATTGTTTCTAAAGTTACTCAAATGACCGATGTCTCTAGAGCTAGCTTACTTAATACAATTAAAGATTTAACTGCAAAAACTAATACTCCTTTATGTGAAACGATGTATGAGGCATATCGCTATTTTGCTGGGAAAAGTGTTTTATTTGGACATCAAGATTCTTCGTATTACAACAATGGTTATGTTGGTAATGTACCTCCTTATGATCAAAGTGCTGAAAAGGATGGAATTTACGATACTCCATTTAAAGTCTGTACGGATATTGCCTATGTTATTTATGTAACTGATGGCACACCTACCGTTGATAAAAGTGCTAATAATGATGTTATAAGCTTAACCTCAACAGGAAGTAAAGATGGAGATTATTCTTCATTTTCTAAAAATTTAGATACGGCAAGTTATTTACCAGCCTTAGCTAGTTATATGTTTAATAATGATTTAATCAATAAGCTGGATAGCTCGAATACTGAGCAAATGCAAAATGTTCGGACTTATACTATTGGTTTTAGTAAAGGTGCAGAAGATGCCGCGCCTTTACTCGCTGAGACAGCAAAAAGAGGTGGTGGTTTATATTTTGCGGCTCAGAACAGTATTGAACTACAGAATGCTCTGAATGATGCTTTATCGAATATTTTGAATATTGATTCAAGCTTCACATCTCCTAGTATTGCCAGCAATAACTTCGATCGAACTCAAACATTTGACGCAGCTTATTATGCGATGTTTTTACCTGGCAAAGGGCCTCGTTGGAGTGGTAATTTAAAAAAATTAAAAGTGACTGCTGATGGAACACTAGTTGATAGTAAAGGTAGTGCCGCTATCGCCGATAACGGGAATATTAAAGATGGCGCCTGTACTATATGGTCAAACTGTGATGCGCAAAAGGACGGCAATAAAGTTGAGGTCGGAGGCGTTGCAGCCCAAATAAGGACACAATCGATTAGAAAAATTGTAAGTGACTTAGGGGCGGGGTCAAGTTTAACGCCATTAACGCTGGCTAATGCACAAAGTGCAGCAGGTGGTGATACAGCGTTAGCTAGTTACATGAGAACTAGTGTAGATGAGCTTTCAAATACATTCGATTGGCTTAAAGGGATAGATGTCGATGACGATAACAAAGATGGTAGTACGACTGATAAACGTAATGACGTTATGGGTGACCCACTTCACTCTAAGCCGCTAGCTCTTAATTTTGGTTCATCTACAGCAACTGATATTCGTATTATGCTAGGCACTAATCAAGGTGTTTTGCATATGTTTAAAGATGCGGGAGAGTCTGTATCAGAAACTTGGGGGTTTATTCCCTATGAATTATTGCCTAATTTAACAGAACTAAGGAGTAATGATCCTTCAGGTGTGCATACAGTATATGGAATAGACTCATCACCAGTCGCTTACACTGAGACGGATGCTACAGGCAAAGTAATTAAAGCATGGGTTTATGTAGGCATGCGTCGAGGAGGTTCGTCTTATTATGCCCTTAATGTGACAAATCCTGACAGTCCTACTTTAATGTGGTCGATTAATCCTTCAACCGAAGGTTTTTCAGATCTCGGACAAACATGGTCTGAACCAATAGTGACAAAAATCGTCGGTTATGAAAAGCCTGTACTCATTTTTGGTGGTGGCTATGATACAAGCTTTGATGCCACTCCTTCTTCTTCGCCGGCTGGTCGTGCAGTGTATATTGTCGATGCAGAGAAGGGGACTTTGATTCATTCTTTTGGCGGTTCGGCCTCGGGTGCAACAGTACTTTCTGGCATTCAGGATAGCATTCCAAACTCAGTCGCGGTACTTGATAGTAATAATGATGGTTACACAGATCGCATTTATGCAACTGATGTTGGTGGTAATGTTTGGCGTATGGATTTGCCCAGTGCTAGCCAGAGTAGTTGGACCGCATTTAAATTTGCAGCACTAGGAGGAAGCAATAACGACAATAGACGCTTTTATGCCGAGCCCGTGGTTGCACAAACGATGTTTACTAACCTCGCTGAGGTCAAGGTTACTAGTGGTACTGGAACGACAACAACCAAAACCTACCAAAATGTTCCCTATGATGCCGTCGTGATAGGCAGTGGTGCCAGACCTCATCCTTCTAGTACTGCAGTGAATGACATGTTTTTCACGTTGCAGGATAGGAATGTGGTGACTAAGAGTTTTACTGGCAGTGATATTCCAAGCGTGATTACCATCAATGATCTCTATGATGTGTCTTCTAGCGCACCAGTTTCGGAGACTGATAATATTAGCTTTGGTAAAAAACTAGGCTGGTTTTATGATTTTTCTGGATTAGGAGAGAAGAGCTTAACTGCCGCCTTAATTGTGCAAGGGAAGGTATATTTCACCTCTTACTCACCACCTGCAGATTCTGTTGCTGAAAACGTCTGTGTAGTTTCTGGGTCTGGGAAGCTCTATGTATTTGATCTTCATAAGGGAACAAGAACCTTCTCCCAGTTGTATTTTGAGCTTGGTGAGCGAGTACCCGATACGCCTCAGATTGTTATCCCTGCACCTGAAACGGGGAAGGATCCTTACATTTATATTATTGGAGTGGGTAAGGGTGAGAAAAACAAAGATGGTGAATATAGTGGAACGATAAATGTAGCCTCTGGTTTAGGTGTGAATAAAATTTATTATCATATAAATGAATGAGTTATTAATTTATGAAGGTTCAATGTAAAGGTTTTACACTAATTGAAGTTATGATAACGGTTGTTATTATCGGAATCTTAGCTGCTATTGCTTACCCGTCCTATACTCAATACATAGCATTGAGTGCTAGGTCGGAAGGATTGGCTGCATTAATGCGTATTGCAAATTTACAAGAGCAGTATTACTTAGATAATCGTGTGTATGCAACTGATTTAAGTAAGTTAGTTGGTGCTAATCCCTATGTAACAGAGCATCAGCACTACTCTGTGTCATCAAGCGGGACGTCAAGCTTTACGATTAAGGCTGTTGCTCAGGGCGTTCAGGCTAGCCGTGATGCTGCTTGCTCTCCTTTAACAATATCAGATACTGGGGCAAAAGGTCCGAGTGCGGAGTGTTGGAAATGAAATTAATTAACCTCGTTATCGCAGTCGTTTTATTGCCTAACTTAGTTTGGGCGGACTCTGGCGTTGCTGTCAGCGAACAGGACTTTAAATGCTATATTACTTCGAAAAAACGTTCTGAGATCGCCTTTTATCGTTGGAAGAGTAGTGAAATGAATTTAAGAATGGCGAGCCTTGTTGGCACGATTCATCAATCAAATGATGGATCTAAATATTACATCTATAGTGCGGAAGAGTGTGTCACATTAAACGCTGAATTTACTAATACTAAGGCGCAAGTGTTGGATAAGTTAACACCTAGATAAACATGGGCATGTATTTTTAAATGTTAACAACGAACGATTTAAGGATAATATTACTTTAGGGTAGTGAACGGTAGATTTAGTCTCCCTTAGTCTATGTGCAGCTTTGCCCATCTGCGCCTTCTCTTATCAAACCTGAAGTGCTAATCTTAAGGCTTTTAGAACCGTCACTTTTCCCGTTTGAACAATAAATTATTGATGTTTCGACTGATACTAAGCCATCTGGTGTGAAGTCCACTTTTTTGTCAGCAGGCCCCGATAGTGAAATGACATCATGCTCATTAAAACTATCAATTACTTTGAGTACATTTTTTGCTCCTCCATTATCAATATAAACACTGAATCCTTTATTCCAGTCAGTACCGCATGGAGATGCTGCGTATGGGCAAACAGTAACCGTGGCACCATAGTTGACGGCTTGATTTCTTGCAAAGGCAAACACATCGCTAATTTTTCGTATTTCATTAGTGCTGCGTGTCCCTTCGTATAGTGACGTAAGTGATGGAACGCCTATTGCTAACAAAATTGCCGCGACAGCGATCGTTACCATCAGTTCTACTAATGTGAACCCTTTTGAGATTACTAACATATAAATATCCTCGTTAAAACTTAACTAAGTATATGCGAGGAGAGTACTAATGGTCAGTACCTATTCTATATTTTTAGTATAACCAATAAGTTGTTGTTCAAGGTTTTATATAATTGAATTTTTTTAATACGGAAATACACATATTGATCTAATTACAACTGATATTTTTAGCTGTAGAAAATCGAATTCTACCTGCCTGATTAACAACAATTGCACGGGAGTTTTTGCTATCTACGGTCCTTGGGCAGTATTTGAAAGTACCATTACTTCCTGAAGCCAATCCATCGGGTTGAAACTTTATCGAGCTTTTGTTGTATTTTAAAAAGTCTTTTGTATCAAATTCATCAATAATACGAATGACTTTATCGTTAACATCTAAGGTTTCTACCGTATCAGAATCAATGAATACAGTTAATCCTTTTTGCCAATTTTGAGTACATTTTCCATCCTCGAGTGGGCAAACAGTAACTCTATATCCATAATTAATCGCCGTATTTCGAGCCAGCATGAGTGTTTGTTGGATAGTCCTGATATTGGAATCCGCTCTTATTTGATCGCTGAGATCCGTAAAGGATGGCGTACCCACAGTAAACAAGATGGTTGAAATCGATAGCGTAGTCATAAGTTCTATCAGGCTAAAGCCTTTTTGATGAGTGTTCATAACAAATCCCTGTTATTTTGCGCTTGCATCCCGCGAGCGAGTTAGTTTTGGCTAGAATGTAAGTATAAAGTCTGGCGCTATACTCATAGTGCTTTTTTTAGACTTTTATGTGCTAAAAGCGATTTTGTAGAAACTGTGTTTTATGAGTAAAGCACTACATTCACTTCAATATTGACCTAACCCCGTGTAAGCTAGTGTTATTCTGTTTGTTTATGTTATTGCAAGGGATGAGGAATTTTTAATGAAAAAAGTTGAAGCCATTATTAAGCCATTTAAATTAGACGACGTAAGAGAATCCCTTGCTGAGATTGGCATTACAGGTATGACGGTTTCTGAGGTCAAGGGTTTTGGCCGTCAGAAAGGGCATACAGAGCTCTATCGTGGCGCTGAATACATGGTGGATTTTCTGCCAAAAGTGAAAATAGAGTTAGTGATCCAGGACGATCTGCTCGACCAAGCAATTGATGTGATCGTTGAAACTGCCCGCACAGGAAAGATAGGCGATGGTAAAATTTTTGTTACTGATGTCGAGCGAGTGATTCGTATCCGTACCGGTGAAGAAAACGAAGAAGCGGTATAAGCTGCTTAAGAACGATTCTAAAGGGCTTAGTTGCCCTTTTTTGTTGGCTAAGCTGATGGAAGTACGGCTGAGTTTCTGAAATATCTTTAATGCAAAATCGTCAGTTTTACTGAACTAATGTAGTTATCTCTTATCTGTAACATGGTATAACTGAGCCTCGCAAATGAGTTTTATGAGGTTGTCATTTTGGCTACAAAAAGAATAGTGATCGTGGGCGGTGGTGCAGCTGGTTTAGCACTTGCATCTAAGTTGGGCCGTAAATGGGGCGGTAGTGATGTCGTCGATGTGTGCTTAATTGACCGAAGTCCTATTCATATTTGGAAGCCTAAATTACACGAAGTTGCTGTTGGCGTGATCGATCAATCTATTGAAGGTTTACTCTACCGCGATCATGGGCTTAAAAATGGTTACCGCTATATTCGCGGTGAGATAGAGCAGTGCGACCCTGATGCTAAATCGATTCAGTTAGCCGCCGTCTATAATGACGAAGGCGAGTTACTCTTAGAGCAGCGACAAATCGATTATGATTTTTTAGTCCTTGCTCTTGGTGGTGTTTCTAATAGTTTCAATACATTAGGAGCTGATGAACACTGCATCTTCTTAGATAGCCTCGAAAATGCCAACCTATTCCACCATAAATTACTCGACGCATTACTCCAATTAAACGAAACACAAGAAAGAGTCAGTATTGGCATTGTTGGTGCTGGTGCGACCGGTGTTGAATTGGCGGCAGAACTTCATCATGTGATTGAATCCGTTAAAGAGTATGGCTATCTGAATATTGCTACACATCATCTTGATGTGCATTTGATTGAAGCATCACCCAAAATTCTCCCCCAATTACCTGAGCGTGTGAGCGCTAGGGCGCAGGCAGTTCTTGATAAGATAGGTATACGTTTACATATCGGTGTTCAAGTTAAAGAAGTGACTCGTGATGGTTTTATTACCCAAGATGGGGATGTGATTAAAGCGGGCTTAAAAGTCTGGGCGGCAGGTGTAAAAGGGCCAAAAGCGTTTCAGAACTTTACAAAATTGCCCATTACGCCGCGAAATCAGGTTGAAGTTGATGACTGCATGCGAGTCAAGGGCCATCAAGATATTTACGCCCTTGGCGATTGCGCTCTATTGATCCAAAGTTCTGGTCAGCCTGTTCCACCAAGGGCGCAAGCTGCGGCACAGATGGCTGATACTTTGTTTGATAATATCGTTAATCGATTACAAGGTAAGCCTGAAAAGGCCTTTGTTTACAAAGATTACGGTTCATTAGTGTCTTTAAGCCGCTTCTCTGCGGTAGGTAATTTGATGGGGAACCTACGCTCTGGCACTTTCTTTGTCGAAGGGCATATTGCAAGATTGATGTATATATCTTTGTATCAAAGGCATTTAGCCAGTCTTTATGGTTGGTTTTCGGCAATTGTGTATCGAGTGGCGCAAAAATTATTGAAATGGCAGCGGCCAAAACTTAAATTACATTAATATCTATGTAATTTAATATGACTAAAAGAGAGCAAATATGCTCTCTTTTTTATGGTTTAGGAATAGCCGACGAGTCGCGAATGATAGGTTCAGGCGTAAAAGTCTTAGAATATATCGCATCTTGCTCGCGACGTTTTGCAATTAACAATTCTGTTGCGACTTGCGCTATTTCTGCGTTTGGCTGATGTACTGTGGTCAGTTTAGGCCAAGTTTGACGTGAGAATGGGCTATCTTCGAAACCGACAATCGATAAGTCTACAGGGATATCTAAACCCGCTAAACGAGCAGCAAAAAGTGCACCAGCGGCAATTTCATCGTTACAAGCCACAATCGCAGTCGGACGATGTTTTAGTTTAATAAGCTTATTCGCACCGTCAACACCAGACTCAAATGAGTACTTCCCTTCAATTATGTAGTTTTCATTCAGTTTTAGGCCATTTATTGTTAATGCCTGTTTAAAACCAAGTAACCGCTCTTTAGTGGATTCATGGTGTAAATCCCCACTTAAAAAAGCAATATGCTTGTGTCCTAAGTCAATCAGATGCTGGGTGATTTCAACTGCACCAAATTTATCGTTGACTAAAATAGTCAATCCATTCTGATCGTTGTCCTTTTCACCTGCAATAATGCGCACATAGTTAGCATCAATCTCAGTAAGCGCTTTGAGTACTTTCGGATCTTCTGACAAGGGAGGCGTCAGTACTAATCCCGCTAGCCTAGAATATTTGACTAGTGCTGTAAGCTCATCACAAATGGTCTCTGATTTGGCATTGCAAGGATGGATGACAAGTTCATAGCCCTTGTCTTTACAGGCTGCCAAGATCCCATTTTGCATATCAATAATGTAGTAAGCGTTTGGATTATCGTAAATAAAACCAATAGCATAGGATTTAGTACCCGCGAGGTTTCTCGCCGCTAAATTCGGTTGGTAGTTAAGCGCTTTTATCGCCTCGTTCACTTTGTCAACTGTGGCCTGCTTTACTGAAGGTTCGTTATTTGTGACACGGGATACTGTCTTGATAGACACTCCAGCATATTTAGCTACGTCGTTGATAGTGACTTTCATTGATGTAAAAACTCTTTGTCTAAGGTCGCGAAGGGTTAACTGTTCTATGAACGTAAATTCTTTACCAGCAATTTACAAGCTTACATTTTTATCAGTATTTTCTTACTTATGCGTCTTATAGTGCGAGCTTTTGATGTGCTTAGCAATCCTGAATTGTTACAAATTGGCGTTAATTTATCGTTGTTACAATTATGCTTGGAGTTGTAAATTTACGTCATAATATTAAAGCTCATGTTTTATAATGATTTTTAATAAAATTACTGATTCAAAACTCTGCTTTATGACATTTTTTTGCTTCCATCGTTATTTTGTTGTGGCAAGCCTGTTAATTATTGTGTAATGTTTGCACTAGACATGACAGCGTTGTCATTCCGCAGGGAATGGTTATGAATACTAAAACGATAATAAAGTTATGGAAGGGAAACGAGATGCGACCATCAATCTTTAAGAAAACTGTACTAGCAACAAATATTGCTATCCTACTCGGCAGTGCTGTATCCATCAGCGCTGTCGCTGCAGATGCCGCGGCAACCACCGCAGCACCAGAAAATATTGAAAAAATTGAAGTTCGCGGTATTCGCGCTTCAAATAAAGCCAATATCAATGAAAAACGATTTTCTAACGCAGTAGTGGATGCTGTTACTGCGGAAGATATTGGTAAATTTCCTGATTCTGATGTCGGCCAAGCTCTCGGTCGTGTCCCAGGCGTAACTGTGGGTCGTACATTTGGTCAAGGTAGTTCAGTTTCTATCCGTGGTACAGATCCTTTAATGACTCTGACCACCTTAAATGGCCAGAACGTAGCTTCTACTGGTTGGTACGATCAAATGAACGTCGACCGTTCGTTCAACTATTCTATGCTGCCTTCTGAACTGATTGGTGGCATGGAAGTGTACAAGTCCACTCAAGCCAATCTTGTTGAAGGTGGTATCGGTGGTACTGTTATCGTTAAAACCCGTAAGCCTCTAGATATGGATGCTAATTCTGTATTTGTTTCTGCAAAGGGCGAATATGGAACTGTAAATGAAGATGTAGCACCTGAATTATCAGGTTTGTATAGCTGGAAAAATGATGACGAGACATTTGGTGTTTTAGTTGCGGGTTCATATATTGACCGTGAGTATTTACGGACTGGTACTGAAGCGGATTTAGATTGGGGTGGACGTTCTTCTGTTCAGCCATCTAGTTTCTTGCAGCAGCAAGAGCGAACTGCGCTAGATGCAACACTACAATTCAGACCAACGGATAATTTAGAATTTGGTGCCCACATACTATCACTGAAACTCGGTGCCGATAGTATTGGCGCTAACATGTATATTGAAACCGATACAAACTGGGCAGGCTCTCCTACTGATGGCACTGCTGGACCAGGGAACACAACTAATCCGTCTGCATGTAAACAATTCAATGCAGCAGGTGTTTGTACGTTAAGTGTCACTCCTGAAAATGCGCCATCAGATGTGTTTTTCCAAAACTGGGCGCGTAAAGGTGAGATGACGTCAGATACCTTTGAGTTGAACGCTGACTATAAAGGTGATGGTTTCGCGATTTCAGGCGTTGCAGGAAAGACAAAAGCTGAAGGCGGTACTCAAATGAGTGCTAACTTTGGTTATGGTTGGTGGGGTGATAAGTTTGGTCAGGTTAAGTGGGCAGGTACTGTTGATGCTACTGGTAAACAAGTAGATATTAATGGTCGTGATATGGGCTTTACCCAAGACCAACTGGATACAACTGTTGGAACATCAACTTGGACGGGGATTAAAGGACCTAACTCTGATGAAGAAACTTATCTTCAATTAGATGTTGATTTTGACCTTGACCTAGGTGTTATCAATAAGTTTGAAACAGGTGTTCGTTACACACAACATGAGTTCGAGAAGAGCGAATACCGCGCTATCTATGATCCAACCAAAACAAATGAATTTAAAACTTCTGATCTTTACAGTGGCACAATGAAGTTAGGTTATGACGGTTGGACGATTCCTAAAGCTGACCTAGACGCTATGATTAATGCCACAGAGTCTCTGGTTGATCAATTTGCCTATAGCCGCTCTGCTTATGGTTTGATCGAAGAAGATAACCTATCTATGTATGGCATGTTCTCGTTTGATGGTGAAGGTTTCCGCGGTAACTTTGGCTTACGTTATATCCAAACAGATGTAACTTCGAGCGGCCATGTTATTGATAACTCACCAGCTGATATTTTAGCTGTTAACCAAGGTTGGAGTGAAGAGCTTCATAGCGTTAAAGACAGCTATAGTGATGTCTTACCTAGCTTTAACATTTCATTCGATTTAGCGCAGGATTTGATCTTACGTATGTCCGCAGGACAAGCGATCACTCGTCCTAACTATGATAATTTATTCTTATCAGTTTCGACTGGTTATCCTGATGACAGAAAAGGCAATGAAGAGATTACTTATGGTAATCCAGGTTTACAACCAATGAAGTCTTCTCAGGCGGATTTAAGCCTTGAATACTACTATGGTGATGGTAACTTGGTTTCTGCTACATACTTTATTAAAGATATCAGTAACTTTATCGTTGCAACTACTAAGTATAATCAGCAAATTGGCGTAATTAATAATGATTTAGCGGTACCAGCTGATAACTGGACTGTTAATAATTATGAAAATGCTGGTGGTGGTGAGATCGATGGTATTGAACTGCAGTTAAACCATGCATTTGATAACGGTTTCGGTGTTAATGCGAACTATACATATGCAGATGGTAGTGCACCTTCAGAAGTTTATACTGACAACATAGGTATGTTTACTGAGTCATCAAAGCATAGTGCTAACTTAGTCGGCTACTGGGAGAATGATGATTTCTCAGCACGTGCCGCTTATAACTGGCGTTCTGAGTACATGGTTCGTGAATATGGTAAGTATTACGGCAACCGTATGCATGATGCCTTTGGTACACTCGATGTGACTTTAGGTTGGAATGTGACAGAAGCTATTGCATTACGTCTTGAAATTGTTAACTTAACAGCTGAAGATGACGTTCAATATGGTGCTGCCGGCGTAGGTACTGAAGTTAAGCCTGCGCTTCAAGATGATTTCCCTGCTTGGTCATTTAAAGGCGAAACTACATATAAACTTGGTGCTAGCTTTGTATTCTAACACTTTGTTGTAATTCAAAAGCCCAGTCTTGACTGGGCTTTTTTATAGGTAAACAAACACTATGAAAATCAAACGTATTGCAATTATAGGGGGCGGAACAGCTGGATGGTTAGCTGCAAATCACCTTGGGGCTGAGTTGTGCCATGATCCTGAAATAGAGATTACTTTGATTGAGTCGTTAGATGTGCCAACAATCGGTGTAGGTGAAGGAAGTGTTCCATATCTAGCGAAGGGATTGAAGCGGTTTGGCATTTCCGAAGCAGAGCTATTGCTGACTTGCGATGCTACTTTTAAGCAAGGAATCAAGTTTGTTAATTGGCTCGATAAAAATGTGCATGGAGACAACCATTACTATCATGCTTTCGATGCCCCTTACCCTGCAGGTATTGATGTCTCAAGTTACTGGGTTTCTCACGCGAGTCAACGTCCATTTGATGATGTTGGCATTCAGGCAAGGATTTGTGACTTAGGTTTATCCCCTAAGCGTAAAGGCTCGGGAGACTATGATGGGGCCTTATCTTATGCCTACCATTTTAATGCATTAAAGTTTGCAGGTTTATTAGCAAAGAACGCACAAAAAAAGTTTAATGTTAAGCATCAATTTGCCACCATTGTAGGAGTTGAACAGGATCAAGTTGGACTAATTTCACATTTAATCACTGCTGACAATTCATCGTTAGCTTTTGATTTTTATGTTGATTGTAGTGGTTTTTCTTCAATCATAATTGATAAAGCACTGAAAGTTCCTTTTGAAAGTAAATCAAGCGAGTTACTGACGGATACTGTTTTGGTGCAGCAAGTACCTCTGAATGCTAAAGAAAATATCAATCCCTATACAACTGCGACAGCCCATAAGTCAGGTTGGATATGGGATATTCCACTCACTACACGTCGCGGAACTGGCTTTGTTTACTCAAGTCGGCACATGAGTGATGAGGAGGCTTTAACGTTATATGCCGATTACTTACAAGTCGATAAAGCTCAATTCAAGCCGCGTAAAATTCCGATGGAGATTGGTTATAGGAAGGAGTTCTGGCATAAAAACTGTGTTGCTTTAGGATTGGCCCAAGGCTTTGTTGAGCCACTTGAGGCGACATCTATATTAGTTTCCGATTTTTCTGCTGAACTGTTAGCTCGTCATTTTCCTCGAACTATTGAGGATATTAGCATCTCTACTTCATATTATAATAGTGTTATTACGTATGTTTGGGAGCGTGTTGTTGACTTCATTAAGTTGCACTATTGTATTTCTGACCGGAAAGATTCATCATTTTGGTTAGATAATCAAAAAGAGGATACTATTTCATTTGAGTTAAAACAGCGTTTAGCTAGATTCAAATTACGTCCACCGCATCAGTCTGACTTTTTTAGTCGTTTTGATTTATTTGATCATAAGAATTTTTTGTATGTTTTATATGGAATGAAATTTAAAACGAATCATTCAGTTTTATCTCAGCAAGAAATTAAACATTGTGAGACACTTTTCTCTGATAATGACCTCTTAGTAGGGCGAGCTGAAACCTTACTCTTAAATCATAGAGAATGGTTGGAAGGATTAATGCGCGCTGTTGAAGGTAAGACGCTTAAGTAGATAGTAATGAGGATGTTAAATGTTAGTGCCTGTATTTGAACAAGCTATTTGTGTGTTTGATTTCGACGAATATGATAGTTTTGATGGTAAACACGAAACATACAGTACACTTGAATCGCTGTTTTCACTTCCTGATGTGATCAATGAAGGGAACGTTCCTGATGCGAAAGGAGGACGGGCATTATCAACTGCACATCTTTACAAAACCCATCCAATTCCACAATTATTAAACTTCAAAACTAACCCTTTAGGGGATTGGATTCTGAGACGTATATTTGAATCCGCTATTTTATTGGGGTTCCATAATACTCGTGATGTAAAGAAGCTTAAGTATCACCGAACTTGGGCGAATAGGATGGCGTATAATTGTGATGCAATTGCCCATAGGCATGCTAATAATGACTGGACGATTCCTCATCTAGTTGCAATATATTATACCGATGTACCAGATGAAAGTGCCGACTTGGTTTTTATTAATGATAGAGATAACAGTATTATGCGAGGGAATCATTGTTACGAATATCCGGCTGAGAAACAATATCTTGTCAAATCAAAAACAGGTCGACTTGTATGTCATGACGCAAGATTTTTACATGGAACAACGGTACACAAGAGCCACTTACCACGTACATGCTTAGTTATTGAAGTTGGCTTCCCACCATTAAATAAATAGCGACTTAATCAATATTTATTCTAGTGAATTATTTGGGGTGGTAGTATTTAAACTAACAGTACTTAATATAAATTATATCTTCAAGGCTTTGTGCATTTTATTAATTTTATAGTCTATTTTAACTTACAGCATGAAACATGTTACAGCATAACAACTCCCGTCAAAATTATCCAAATGGAGAAAAAAAGTTTTAATACTTTTACTGGGAGATATAGCGCTAATTTACGAGCGAGTAATCCTCCGATAACGGCACCTGGGCCTGCGAATAACACTAACTCAAAGAGGGCATGGCTATTTGTTGAAAAAATATGAATAGGACTTGCCGACCAAACTGTAATTGCAGAGACAATGACACCGGTGGCGACCGCCATTTTGGCGCATAGTCCCCGTAACATCAGATAAATGACGACTAATTCACCGACGCCTACCGATAACCAAGCTGTGATAATGCCGCCGAAATAGCCAATGAGAGCGAACCAAAGAAAATCGACTGGCCTTATAGCACGAGTTATTGGCGTGCTACTTTTGCAACTAATAACGATGGCGATACCGAGTACAATCGAGAAGATGCTGAAACTTGTGTGTAGCGAAGAGGGGGAGTTGAGCTGTAGTAGTTGGCTGCTCCAGAAACCTAATACTGAAAAGAAGGCGGCAAGTAATGCTGCTTTCACAAAACCAGACCAGGCGGCATCTTCTAGGTGGCGCTTTTTATAATGCAGTGACCATGAAATCGCGCCTGCTGTCATACCAAAGCACTGGATCATAAATGAAGTCGCAACACTTTGAGACTCACTAAAGTTGAGGCTCGAAAAAACGGGAATAAAGATGACGCCACCGCCAGCTCCCGTCGAATTGGCAAATATCGCTCCTGTAATACCCAGAAAAATAAAGCGGCCATATTCTTGGATAAGATCAAATGGCGAATGAAAATGGCTCGCCCAAAATAACCAAGCTCCACAAAGTAGCAATATCAAACTGAGGTTTCGGTAGTGCCGAGTTAAGCGCGGAGCAGATTGGGTATTACTGGGCACTAATGTGTTAAGGGGACTCATCGATAGCTACCGTGATCTTTGTCATGTTATCGCCATGTTACCAATGAAAGACAACGTTGTCACATAAGCTTGAATAAATAAATTAAACATTTTAAGCTATTGAATAATAATGGTTAAGTATGTCTTTTCATAAAAAACAACAATAATTGTCAAAAAAATGTAGAAATCCTGTTCTTTCTTGTGTACTTTAATGATGACAGCGCTGTCATCTGCTTGTGTGATACGTTGTTTGTAAGGTCTGCATGAGAGGATGAGGTCTCCTTATCATGTGTTTGGCAGGAGTATTGCTGTCGGGCGGCGATACGTTTGTCTTTGATATTTTGATAGTCTCTCCCCAGAAACTAGCGTGGGCTGGGTACTGTAAGCAGTGCCCAGCCATTTTTTTAGGGTGTTTTTACAATATGACTTCAATGCCTACCTCAGCATTTGAACGTTAGCGGCATAGATAAATAAAACTCACTGGTAAAAACCAGATAATAAAAAGAGGCTGCAATTTATGGCGATTCATTTAACGGCTGCGATGCGCGTCATTGCGACGGGCATGATGAGTGTCATTCGTTATGTTTTTACACTAACGACCATACTTATCATCACTAAACGAGCAGCTTGCTGGTCACTGTTTATCATGGCTCTGACGGGGCTTTCAGCCTCATCCTTCGCTGTGTTTGCAGCCGATATTGCCTCAAGTCATTTTGCCGCTAACTCAAACCCTAATTCTAATTCAAATTCAAACTCAAACTCTAATTCCGGTTCCTCTGACGTCATTACGTCTGACGTTTCTCACATTCAGGCGCCGATTTCAAAAACAATCGTCACCACCATACAGCAGACTTGGCAGCTAAATTTGCTTAAGGAAGCACTGCGCCGTTCGGATAGCGGCTATAAAGTGCAGCAAATGTCGACTCAGATGAATCAAAAACGCAAGGTCGAAGAAGCACTGGCTGGAACGGTCGATGTGTTTTGGAGTATGACCTCAAAAGAATTAGAAGAAACTGTGCTACCCGTGCGCATTCCATTGTTTAAAGGATTACTCGGTAATCGACTGCTGATTATCCGCAAAGCGGATGAAACGCGATTCTCCAAGGTGAAAACCATGGCGGATTTTAGGCAGTTAAAGGCGGGGCAAAATCGTTATTGGCCCGATGCCACGATTCTAGAGGCCAATGGATTACCCGTCGTTACGAGTTATCAGTACACCAATTTATACCCCATGTTAGAAGGTGGGCGTTTTGATTATCTTGCCCTCGGCGCCCAGGAAATTGGTGAAGAACTCGCAAGTCACCCCGATCCCGCACTTAAGGTTGATAGCCATATTCTGCTTCAATATCGCTCGCCAGCTTATTTCTTTGTGTCCCCTAAGCGCCCCGAACTTGCGGCGGCCATTTTAGCTGGACTCGAAAGTATGGTAAGCGACGGCTCTTTTGATGAGATGTTCAATCGTGAGCTAAAAATTGAGCAACTGTACCGTGAGGCTAAGTTTGAACAAAGGGTCATTATTCGTCTCGATACGCCTGATTTAAGCCCGTTAACGCCAATAGAGCGCAAAGAATTATGGTTAGATCTCTTTAGTATGCAAGGTGCAAAATAATGAAAACATTAGCCTTAAAAGTACAGATTGGGTTAGCGGCAGCGATTTTTATGATAGTCAGCGTTTTGTTTGGCGCATCATACTGGTTGGCGAGCGATAAATTGGCCGCCAGTGAAACTGAGTTTGAAGACAATACCGTCGCCAATTTGCAAGTCACTATGGCGCAGCCCATCTTCACCTACGATTTTGAACAAATCCAAGCCGTGTTATCTGTGATGCTTAAATCTGCGCAGATTTATCATATCGTGGTGAGCGACCATCGCGGTAAAGTGTTAGCCGAGAGTCAACAGGCTCAAACGGTGGCCGATGAGTATCTGGTAAAACGTGAAATTCACTTTGCTGACCAAGGTAATCCGACGGGCCAATTGGCCATCCAGTTTTCTATGTTGCCCATTCGCGCTCAGTTGTCAGATTTACTCTTAGGTTATTTCTTGCAGGCGCTGTTAATTCTCGGTGGCAGTTTAATTGTTATCTTTATCATTCTTAAACGTTTAGTGATTAATCCACTGGAGAATGTTGTCCGCGCCATGGAAGAAATTGCCAGCGGTGACGGTGATTTATGCCACAGATTACCCGTTGAGAGTCAGGATGAGATTGGTCAGCTTGCCAAGGCATTTAATGGTTTTGTAGAGCAAATTCACGCCACGATTTCCAGAGTGCACGAAACTTCAGGGCAATTACTGGGCGATGCCAAAGCGCTTGGCTCATTGTCGCAAACCAACAATGATCGCGTGCAAACCCAATTAAAAGAAACCGAGGCCGCTGTGACGGCTGTAACTCAGCTAAGTGCCAGTGCTAACGAAGTTGCCATTAATGCCAAGCGCACCGCGGATGCGGCGAGTCAGGCCGATAAAGCGGTCGATGACAGTCAGCGTCAGTTCGATTCGGGATTAGATATTACCCGCAAGCTGGCATCTGAATTAGCTCGCTCGGCATTGTCCGTCTCACAGTTACAGCAAGAAACCCAAAAGATTGATGAAGTGGTCGTAGTGATCAACAGTATTGCCGAACAGACCAACTTACTGGCGCTTAATGCTGCCATTGAAGCGGCAAGGGCGGGTGAACAAGGGCGCGGTTTTGCTGTGGTTGCCGACGAAGTGCGCACGCTGGCGAGCCGAACTCAACAAGCCACAGGTGAAATACAGAAAATGATCCAGCAGGTTCAGAGCCGAGTGGCAGAAACGGTCACTGTGATGCAAGCGAGCCAAGCCCTCTCAACTCAGGGCGTAAACCGCTCGGAAGAAATTAAGTTAGTACTCACTAAAGTGACTGATTTAGTCTCAAATATCAGTAATATGAACATCGAAGTTTTCCATGCGGCACAGGAGCAAACCTGCGTCACCGAAGCGATTTCTCGTACGTTAAATGATCTTGCCAATGTCTCAGGTTCAGCCTCACTCGATAGCGAGCACTTAGCGCACTCGAGCGAGCGACTGTTTCACCAAGGGGAAAGACTGCGGACGTTAGTAACTTCCTTCAGATTGTAGCCATTTCTGGAGCTAGATAAGGATAATCATGAAAAAAACACTCTCAGCAAGCGCCATTTTACTGGCTTTAGGATTAGCGGCCTGTTCCGAGGCGCCTGTGACGCCTTCCGCAGCGTCAGCCGATAAGGCTGTGGCTCAAACACTGCAAGCTCAGGACGCATTAACTCAAGCGCAGTTACAACAACTCGGGGATTCGTTAGTCGTAACTTACCGTGTTGTGACCAATGTGCCAGACGATAAGTGCCTAAAAGATAAAGCCGATGGTCGCTGTTTTGTCGCTCAAATTGATTTCGTGCCCGGTATGGATTTAGCCAGCCAGGATTGGGAAATTTATTTAAGCCAAATGCGCCCTGTGCAATCGGTTGAAAGCGGTGAATTGACGATAACGCACGTTAAAGGCGATTTACATCGTATTACGCCAACGGCCGCTTTTAAGGGATTTGTTAAGGGCGAGAAAAAGCAACTGACGTTCCGTGGTGAGCCGTGGCAATTGGCTGAAACCGACGCTATGCCAAACTATTACCTCGCAGCAAAAGGATTAGAACCCGTCATTATCGCCAGCACTCAGGTAGGGAAAGATGCCGAAACGGGTTTAGAGACGCGTCCGTATGTTGAAGGGTTTACGAATTTTAAAACCCAATATCAACGCACTGAAACGGATAAACTCGCGCCAGCCGATGCCGCGCAATTATTTAAAGCCAATCAAAGCGTGAGTGAAGATGCCGCCTTGGCTTTGGATACCATTATCCCAACGCCACAAAAGGTGAAGATCCATTCAACTGATACACCAGTATCCCTTGCTGGTGGTATTAAGCTCGAATATCAGCAAGATAACCCAGAGCAAAAGAGTCAAGTTGCGGCGGCGGTGGCACGTTTAGCTCGCCTGGGGGTGGCTGAATCTGCGAGTGGCATGACGGTGAAGTTTGCCCGCCAAAAAGGGAATGAGGGCAGTTATCGCTTAGATATTCAGCCAACTGAAATTGTGATCGCTGCCAATGATGCGGCGGGCTTCTCTTACGGTTTGTCATCATTAGCAAGCCTTGTGGATGTGAATTCGCTGAAAGTGAATGCCATGACCATTGAAGACAGCCCACGTTATCCGTTCCGTGGTATGCACATTGATGTGGCACGTAATTTCCACAGCAAACAATTGTTGCTGGATTTGCTCGACCAAATGGCGGCTTATAAGCTCAATAAACTGCATTTACACATGGCTGACGATGAAGGTTGGCGTTTAGAAATCGATGGTCTGCCTGAATTAACCGACATAGGCAGTAAACGTTGCCATGATTTAGATGAAAATACCTGCCTATTACCGCAGTTAGGCAGTGGACCGTTTGGCGATACTAGCGTCAATGGCTACTACACTAAACAAGACTATATCGACATAGTGAAATATGCCGAGGCGCGTCAAATTCAAGTGATCCCATCGATGGATATGCCGGGTCATAGCCGCGCCGCGATTAAAGCGATGGATGCGCGTTTTCGTCGATTACAGGCTGAAGACGTAGAGCTTAAAAACACGGGCAAAGTGCAGGTTGTTCCTGTGCAGGAAACGGCAAATCAAGCTAGCACAGCTGTAAAAGCGTTAGATGCGGGCGCTCGTCAATTGCAAGCTGAAGGGCAAACCACTGCAGCTGAGCAATATTTGTTATCCGATGCAAACGACAAAACGGTTTATTCTTCAGTGCAATATTACGACGACAATACGCTTAACGTGTGCATGGAATCGACCTATCAGTTTGTCGATAAGGTGATTGATGAGATTGCCAAGCTACATCAAGCCGCGGGTCAACCATTGACGCGTTACCACATTGGTGCCGATGAAACGGCGGGAGCTTGGAAACAATCACCCCAGTGTTTAGCATTTGTTGCCAATAACGATAAAGGCGTTAAGTCGATAGATGACTTAGGCGCTTATTTTATCGAGCGAATTTCGACTATGTTAGCGGCCAAAGGCATTGAAGCTGCGGGGTGGAGCGATGGCATGAGCCATGTTCGCCCTGAGAATATGCCCGCTAAAGTGCAGTCTAATATTTGGGATGTGATTGCCCATAAAGGCTATGAGCGCGCCAATCAGCAGGCGAATCTTGGTTGGGAAACCGTGCTCTCTAATCCTGAGGTGTTGTACTTTGATTTCCCCTATGAGGCCGATCCCAAGGAGCATGGCTATTACTGGGCGAGCCGCGCGACCAACAGCCATAAAGTCTTTAGCTTTATGCCAGACAACTTGGCCGCCAACGCCGAGCAATGGACCGATATTCAAAATCAGCCGTTCGAAGCGGACGACAGAATAAAACTTGATGAGGCGGGTAAAAAAATCTCGGGTCCAAGGGAGAGAGGCAAACCTTTTACTGGCTTGCAAGGGCAGGTTTGGAGTGAGTCGATTCGCAGTGACGATACGATTGAATACATGGTGTTCCCGCGTTTATTGATGTTGGCTGAGCGTGCTTGGCATCAAGCTGCATGGGAAGTACCTTATCAATATCAAGGCGCTGTATATAATCAAAGCTCGGGCGCTTTTACTTTGACCATGCGTGATGCACAGGCAAAGGATTGGCAACAACTCGCGAATACCTTAGGCCACAAAGAGTTTATTAAGTTAGATAAAGCGGGGATTGATTATCGCGTACCGACGGTCGGCGCCGAGATCCGTGAGGGCAAGCTGTTTGCCAATATCGCCTATCCCGGGCTCAAACTGGAATACCGAAGCCTAAATGGCCAATGGCAAGCTTATCAAGCGGGACAGGCGGTCACTGCACCGATTGAGGTCCGGGCCATAGCTGCAGATGGTGTTCGTAAAGGGAGAAGTTTAATCGTTAACTAAATTGATTTTTATATCTGGCTGTATTTTAAAGATAAAATACAGCCTTTTTGTTTTTCTGTGTCAGTGATTGCCTAAATTTGATTTTAGATCATAAATCACTTAAAAAAGTAAATGACAACGCTGTCATTTTTGCTGTAACATTGAGTTAACTAAAGTTGAGCGCTGTATTAACGGCAAATAATAAGCAACGGTAGCGCTGCATTGATAGGTGAAGAGGGGTGTCATGGGGTTAGTCCAGACAAAAGATCAACAACTGTTTATAGGTGTAGATGGCGGCGGCAGTAAATGTCGAGCCACCATCTACTGCGCAGACGGTACCGTTTTAGGGACAGGTGTTGCTGGGCGTGCAAATCCACTGCATGGTCTCACACAAACATTTGAATCCATTGAAGCATCGACTCGCCTGGCGTTGCTGGATGCGGGCATGAACGAGAGCGATAGTCACTTGCTGGTGGCGGGTCTTGGTCTTGCTGGCGTAAATGTCCCTCGGTTATATCAAGACGTGATCAACTGGCAGCATCCTTTTGCGGCCATGTATGTCACCACAGATCTGCATACGGCTTGTATTGGTGCCCACCGCGGTGCCGATGGCGCAGTGATCATCACGGGCACAGGTTCTTGCGGTTATGCCCATGTTGGTGATACCAGCTTGAGTATTGGCGGTTATGGTTTTGCATTAGGTGATAAGGGCAGCGGTGCTTGGCTGGGATTAAAGGCCGCCGAACACGTGTTGTTAGCACTCGATGGCTTTGCCGCGCCGACCCAATTAACCGATATGCTGCTTAATTATTTTAACGTCACAGATGCGCTCGGCATTGTCGAAAATCTAGCGGGTAAATCATCAAGTTGTTACGCCGTATTAGCCAGAAGTGTGCTTGATTGCGCCAATGAAGGTGACGCAGTCGCGACGGCGATAGTGCAAGAAGGCGCGGATTATATTAGCGACATGGCGCGTAAGTTATTTTACCTAAATCCGGTGCGTTTTTCGATGATCGGTGGCCTTGCTGAGCCTTTACAAGCTTGGCTCGGTGCCGATGTAGTTGCCAAAATTTCAGAAACCTTAGCCCCACCCGAACTCGGTGCTATGTATTTCGCCCAGCAAGAATTTAATAAGTCGTTGTCAGTGCAAATAGGCACTGAAGCCAAATCCTGTATTTGAACGTGAAGGTAAAAGACATGACAAACACTATTATGGAGCAAGAAGCTCGCACCGCACCGCAAAAAATCGCTGGTCAGTTAGAAGCTAACGCTGAAATCATGCAGCAGTTAGGTGAAAAGCTGCGCGCCTTCGATCCCCGTTTTGTAATGATCGTTGGTCGTGGTTCATCGGATCATGCGGGTGTGTTCGCTAAGTACTTATTTGAAATCGAAGCGGGTGTACCGACGTTTGCCGCAGCCCCATCAGTGGCGAGTGTGTATGGTAAGACCTTGAAACTCGAAGGCGGTTTAGTGATTGTGATTTCACAATCTGGCCGCAGCCCTGATATTTTGGCGCAGGCGCGTATGGCAAAAAATGCCGGCGCTTTTTGTGTTGCCTTAGTGAATGATGAAACCGCACCGATTAAAGATATCGTCGATGTGGTTGTACCTTTACGCGCCGGCGAAGAAAAAGCCGTTGCCGCGACTAAGAGTTACCTCGCGACCTTGTCGGCGATTTTACAACTTGCCGCCGCTTGGACTCAAAGCGAATCGCTTGCTAGCGCCGTCGCATCTTTACCCCAAGCGCTGCAAACGGCGGTGGACGCTGAGCCACAACTCACGCCAGAATCTGTTACCGACGTGAAGAACTTAGTCGTACTTGGCCGTGGTTTAGGTTATGCGGTATCTAAGGAAATCGCGCTTAAACTGAAAGAAGTGTGCTCAATCCATGCCGAAGCATTCAGCAGCGCCGAGTTCCTCCACGGTCCTGTGACCTTAGTTGAGAAAAAACTCACTATCGTCGATGTGTGCATTGGTGATGAATCCTACGCTAGCCACATCGAACAGATTGAAAATGTGAGCCAACGCGGCGCCGATTTAGTGCATCTGAATCAAACCTCGACCGACATTCACCCCCGTGTGGCGCCGTTAGCCTTATTACAGCGTTTCTATATCGACGTGGCTGCGGTTGCGATTGCCCGCGGTATCGACCCTGACCAACCGGCTGGCCTTAAAAAAGTGACGCAAACGCTCTAAGCTGCCGAAATTAAAGACTTAAGTCACTCGTGTTATTTATTGAAAGAGGTTTGCGATGAAAATCACCCTGATCGCCGAGCGTATTTTCGATGGTGAATATTTCCATCAAGATGTGCCTGTGACTGTTGAAGACGGGCACATTCTGGCGTTTGATACGGTTGTTGGCGCGAAGGACATCCGCCAAGCCGGAACGCTGGTACCAGGTTTTATCGATGTGCAAGTGAACGGTGGCGGCGGGGCGTTATTCAATGCCGATCCGAGTGTTAATTGCATTGAAACTATCGGCCGTGCCCATGCGCGTTTTGGTACGACAGGATTTTTACCTACGCTTATCACAGATGATGTCAGTGTGATGGCAAATGCAGCCGATGCAGTGGCTGAGGCTTTAGTCAAAGGTAGCGCAGGCGTTTTAGGGGTGCATTTTGAAGGGCCGCATTTATCTGTGCCTAAAAAAGGTGTACATCCACAGGGTTTTATTCGCGAAATCACAGAGGCTGAACTCGCGGTATTTTGTCGTCAAGATCTGGGGATTAAAGTGGTCACGCTTGCGCCAGAGAATGTGTCGCCAGAGGTGATCCGCACGCTTGTCGCTTCGGGCGTGAAGGTGTGTTTGGGCCATTCTAATGCCGACTACGACACTGTAGTTGCAGCATTAGCGGCAGGCGCGACGGGCTTTACCCATCTTTATAATGCGATGTCACCACTGGGCTCCCGTGAGCCGGGCATGGTTGGCGCGGCGATTGAGAGTGAAACCGCGTGGTGTGGTTTGATTGTCGATGGTCACCATGTGCACCCAGCGGCGGCAAAGGTTGCACTACGGGCAAAACCGAGGGGCAAGATGATGTTAGTCACCGATGCTATGCCGCCTGTCGGAATGGACGATGAGACTAGCTTCGAGCTCTTTGGTACTCGAGTGCTGCGAGTCGGTGACAGATTAAATGCCGTGACAGGCGAGCTGGCGGGCTGTGTGCTCGATATGGCGACTGCGGTCAATAATACCGTCAACTTGTTGGGTTTGCCTTTGGCGGAAGCTTTGAGAATGGCGGCGCTTTATCCCGCGCAGTTCCTCGGGATTGACCATAAAGCTGGCCGTTTAGCACTGGGGCATAGGGCTGATTTTGTCTTGCTCGATGCGCACAACAAAGTGCAGGCAAACTACATTGCTGGAAATGCCGTTTATGTTCGCCCTTAGTGTGCGTTGAGTCAGCAAAGCGTTAACCTTGGCCCTTGTCGTATTTTGATGACAGGGGCTAAGTTTTTTTATTGTACAGCATTAGTTTTGCTCAACTTTACTAAAAGCTTTTAATAACAATAATAAAGGATGATGGCATGGGGACGACACAGACAAATGCAATTGCGCCAGTAAAGGTGAATAAACCTAGGTTGATGTCGCTGGATGCACTGCGCGGCTTCGATATGTTTTGGATTTTGGGCGGTGAGGCTTTGTTTGGTGGCTTGCTTATTTTAACGGGCTGGGCAGGTTGGCAATGGGGCGATGAGCAAATGCACCATAGCCAATGGCATGGTTTTCACTTCTACGATTTGATTTTTCCGCTGTTTATTTTCCTCTCTGGTGTGGCCTTAGGTTTATCCCCTAAACGTTTAGATAAATTACCTATGAAGGAGCGATTACCTGTGTATCGTCACGGGATTAAACGACTCTTTTTATTGCTGTTACTAGGCATTTTATACAATCACGGTTGGGGAACTGGCGCGCCTGCCGATCCTGAAAAAATTCGCTATGCCAGTGTGTTAGGTCGAATCGCCTTTGCATGGTTTTTTGCCGCATTATTGGTGTGGCACACGAGTCTACGAACCCAAATTATCGTCGCCTTGGGCATTTTGCTTGGTTATGGCGCAATGCAACTTTGGTTGCCTTTCCCTGGTGGACAGGCCGGCGTGCTCTCGCCAACGGAATCCATCAATGCCTATGTCGATTCGATTTTATTACCCGGCGTGAGCTATCAGGGACGCACGCCCGATCCTGAAGGTTTACTGTCGACTATTCCCTCCATAGTCAATGCGTTAACGGGTGTGTTTGTCGGTCACTTTATTGTTAAATCCCATCCTAAAGGTGAGTGGGCCAAAGTGGGGTTGCTCGCTGCTGCGGGTGGCATTTTCTTAGTCTTAGGTTGGCTGTTAGATCTTGTTATTCCGGTCAATAAAGAGCTGTGGACCAGTTCATTTGTGCTTGTGACGTCGGGCTGGAGCATGATACTGCTGGCGGTATTCTATGCCTTAGTCGATGTGCTTAAGTGGCAAAAATCCGCATTTTTCTTCGTGGTGATAGGCTCGAACGCCATCATTATTTACTTAGCGTCGAGCTTAGTGGATTGGAAATATATCGCTCAAAGCGTGTTTGGTGGCTTAGTGCTGGCCTTGCCTGAAAGCGCTCAAGCGTTAGCTGCGGTTATCAGCTTGCTCGCGGTGCAGTGGCTGGTTTTATATTGGATGTATCGCCGCAATATTTTTGTCAGAATTTAGTCAGTTGGCTTAATAGCTTGAGATCAGCCGCACGCACTCAGTGTCTGCGGCTTTTTTTACATTATTTTCTGGATGTGAGTCATCACTTACTTACAACTTAGCTATCGGCCAATTGATGATTACGAGGGAATATTCGCGAGAATTTATTAAATGACAGCGTTGTCTTTTTGTGTTATTTGTTTTAACATCACTGAAACAATGGTGAGTTTGGATGATAACATTAGCCATTGCGGACGAGTCGCGATACGGATATTCGGGAACTTAGGCATTAATTTAAACCCCGTTATCACCTCAATAATTAATTACTATAAGAAGCAGGTTTATGGAAATGACACTCGATAAAAGCCAGCAAAAAAGCAGCTTTCTCCCCATGGCCATAGTGGCCGCTCTCTTTTTCATCCTCGGATTCGCCACTTGGTTGAATGGGTCTTTGATGCCATATTTGAAACAAATATTGCAACTCAATCCCTTTCAAGCGTCGTTGATCCTGTTTTCTTTTTATATCGCAGTGACCTTTACTGCCTTGCCATCCGCCTGGCTTATTCGCAAAGTCGGTTATAAGAATGGTATGGCGATTGGCATGGGTGTGATGATGCTGGCGGGTTTACTGTTTATCCCCGCCGCGGAAACCCAAATATTTGCCTTATTCCTTTTCGCCCAATTAGTGATGGGCGCGGGCCAAACTCTATTACAAACTGCGGTTAACCCTTATGTGGTGCGTTTAGGCCCTGAAGAATCCGCCGCTGCCCGTGTGAGTGTGATGGGTATTTTGAACAAAGGTGCGGGTGTGATTGCGCCTTTGGTGTTCTCTGCACTGATTTTAGACAGCTTTAAAGACCGTATTGGTACTGAGCTGACTCAAATTCAAATTGAAGAAATGGCTGATGGTCTAGTATTCCCCTATTTAGGCATGGCGATTTTTATCGGTATTTTAGCGCTAGCGGTAAAAAAATCCCCATTACCAGAATTATCCAATGAAGATGAAGTGGCTGAAAATACCGATAAAGGCCAACTTAAAGCGGCGCTGTCTCACCCTAACTTAGCCTTTGGCGTGTTGGCACTGTTTGTTTATGTGGCGGTGGAAGTGATTGCCGGTGACACTATAGGCACTTTTGCGTTATCACTCGGAGTTGAACATTACGGGGTGATGACCTCCTATACTATGGTGTGTATGGTGCTAGGTTACACGCTTGGTATCCTGTTAATTCCTCGCTTTATTTCACAGCCTAAGGCTTTAATGGTGTCGGCTATTCTGGGTTTGTTACTGACATGCGGGATTTTGTTCGGCGACAATAACTCCTACGCTATCGCCAATGTTGTGTTAGTGCCTTTTGGTGGCGTTGCGCTGCCCGACACCCTGTTGATGATTGCCTTCCTTGGTTTAGCCAATGCGATCGTTTGGCCTGCAGTATGGCCGCTAGCATTGTCTGGGATGGGCAAATTGACCAGCACAGGTTCTGCGCTTCTCATCATGGGGATTGCTGGTGGCGCCTTTGGTCCAGTGTCTTGGGGCTTAATGAGCTCGGCGACTGATATGGGCATGCAGGGCGGTTATATTGTGATGTTGCCCTGTTATCTGTTCATCCTGTTCTACGCGGTGAAAGGCCATAAAATGCGTAGTTGGTAGACAAGTCAGCTTGAGTCGCTAAAAAGAAGCCCTCGATGATGAGGGCTTTTTTGTGTCTTAGTTTATCTAAGCGGTTCTTCCGAACTTTATACTAAGGCTAAATTAGAACGCGTAACTTACGCTAGCAAGCACGGTATCCGAGGTTTTAAATGCGCCATCAGAGACCTTTTGGTCGCCGCTAAGATCTGTGCCTAACCAAGCGAGAGAAAGCCCAAAGCCTGACAGTTCAGTCGATACGCCAACAGAGTAATCTGAGTAGCTATCAAAGCCTTCACCGTCATCCAATGCATCACCAACGTTATAGCCGTAGTGCAGATCGAGACTCCAGTTCTCAACAAATTCATAGGAATAGTTAAGCTCAGCATAGTGATAGTCTAAATCACTACCGCCGTAGTCATTGGTGTACCAGTAAGCGGCGCGAAAGCCTTTATAATCCATGCCAGCTGTAACTTCAAAATAGCCAATGTCACTTTCGCCTGAGTAGTTATAACGGTTAAGGGTAATGTCGTAGGTCAGATCTTCGTTGATCTCACCGCCATAGGCGACATAGAAATCGTATTCGATTGCAGGGCCGTTATAACCTGGCTCATCAAAATCCACGTTACTTGCCCAAGCACCGACAGAGAAACCCGAGTCGAAGCTCCAATCGATACCGCCTTGCAGGGCAGGATCGCCAGCGGTTTGTGAAACGCCGCGGAAACGATAGTCGTTAGTGAGACTAATTTCCCCTGTTACTTCGGCGGTGGCCATGCCGGAGAATAGGGTCGTGGTTAGCGCGAGTCCGACAAGCTGTACCAGCCGTTTTTTATTCAGATTGTTATACACGGTATTTCTCCCATTTTCTTTGTTGACTCGGACGTGTTACTGGCGGCCATGATTATTCAATCGCGCCAGTGCATCCGTTGGTTTGCCAAACAACAGCCTAGGAAAACCCGTTGCTGTGACCTCATGGCGAGTTATTGCTAAGATAACTTAGCTTTTTTGAGGCTAACATCAGCCTCGTTGATCTCACTTTTGTTCGAAAATGACGTAAACCTTGCGGCAGGGTTCCACTACTTCCCAAGTGCCTTGAAAGCCCGCGGGTATAATAAACCTGTCGCCCACAGTGAACGTCTGCGATTGACCTTGAAGATCTGTGATAACACTTATTCCTTCGAGGATTTCGCAGTACTCGTATTCAGTGTAGTTTATTTTCCAAGCGCCTGATTCACTTTGCCAAATTCCACTGTGAAATTGATCACAAGGACTAGAATAATGATTCTCTAGCCCTTGAGTTGGATTGCCTGCTAACAACTTTTCCGCCGGTAACTGATAGGTCTCGACGGGTGTTTGCGCCGTAGCAAAGCGAATAATGGCGTTGATGCTCACAGTCATTTGCGATTTCCTTGTTGAGCTGACATTCGGCTATTTCATCGTAGGCATTACAAACTCGGCTTGAGTCTGTTTACCTACGGGCCAGCGGGCAGTAATTGCCTTACGTTTGGTATAAAAACGCACGCCATCTGGACCATGCATATGCAGCGGCCCAAAGAGTGATCGCTTCCAACCGCCAAAACTGTGGAACGCCATTGGCACCGGGATCGGCACGTTCACTCCAACCATACCGACTTGCACGTGGTGGCAAAAATGTCGCGCCGCTTCACCACTTTGGGTGAAAATCGCCGTGCCATTGCCAAATTCGTGTTGGTTAATCAGCTCAAGCGCCGTTGGGTAATCTTTCACGCGCACAATCGCTAGCACTGGGCCAAAGATTTCTTCGCGGTAGATGCTCATTTCAGGCGTGACGTGGTCGAACAAACAGGCGCCGAGGAAATAACCCTGTTGATTTTCTTCAACACTCAGTTTACGGCCATCGACCAGCAGCGCTGCGCCTTCTTGCACACCGGCTTCAACGTATTGGGTGACCTTGGCAAGGTGCTGTTTTGAGATCAGCGGACCCATTTCCATCTCTGGCGTCAGGCCGTTGCCGACTTTTAAGGTTTGGATTTGCGGTAGCAGTTTTTCCACTAACGCATCGCCTACATCGCCTACTGCCAGCACGACTGAAATTGCCATACAACGCTCGCCAGCACTGCCGTAAGCTGCACCCATTAAGGCGCTAACTGCTTGATCTAAATCCGCATCTGGCATGAGTAACATATGGTTTTTCGCGCCGCCTAAGGCTTGCACGCGTTTGCCATGTTTAGAGGCTGTGCTGTAGATGTATTCGGCAATAGGCGTTGAGCCCACAAAGCTCACCGCTTGCACATCTTTATGGGTGAGTAAGGTATCGACGGCTTCTTTGTCGCCGTTAATAACGTTAAACACGCCATCGGGAAGACCCGCTTCTTTAAGCAGCTCAGCAATACGCATCACCGAGCTTGGGTCTTTTTCTGAGGGTTTCATAATAAAGGTGTTACCGCAGGCAATCGCGATTGGGAACATCCACATGGGAACCATCACGGGGAAGTTAAAGGGCGCTATGCCTGCGACAACACCTAAAGCTTGATTAACTGACCAAGAATCGACCCCGCCACCGACTTGCTGGGTGTGTTCACCTTTAAGCAAGTGCGGAATACCACAGGCAAACTCGACCACTTCGAGACCACGGATCAACTCGCCCTTAGCATCGTCGATCACTTTGCCGTGCTCGCGGGTGATAAGCTGCGCCATTTCATCTAGGTTCTGCTCAACTAAGGCTTTGAATTTAAATAACACTCGAGCGCGGTTGAGCGGCGTGACTTGTGACCATGTTTCAAAGGCGGTTTTAGCGATTGCGATGGCTTCACCCACTTCGGTTTCGCTTGCGAGTGAGACTTGGCCACGTAGTTCACCCGTGGCGGGTTCAAAAATATCTTGGGTTCTGGTACTGGCAGGGGTGTGCTGACCATTAACAAAGTGAGTGATCTTGAGCATAGTTAACCTTTGATGTTCCCCGCCGCAGCGGGGTGTTAAATGTGAGAGTGGAACGAACAGCTGGCGCTATTATCCAACGGCGTTAATGGCATCGCTTAGGCTATTAACCATTTGGTCTATCTCGCGTTTATCGACAATCAGTGGCGGTGACATAGCAATAATGTCGCCCGTGGCTCGCACTAAAGTGCCATGACGGAAGCAGTGTTCAAATACGCCATAACCCCGTTTACCCGCGCCTTGAGCGTTAGGGGAGAATTGAATCCCAGCGACTAGCCCTGTGTTGCGAATATCAATCACATTCGGCAACCCTTTGAGGCTGTGCACGGCGTCTTCAAAGTAGCGTTCAAGCTCAAAACTGCGCTCGAATAATTGCTCATTCTCATAAATCGATAGGGTGGCAAGCGCCGCCGCTGCAGCGACTGGATGACCGGAATAGGTGTAGCCGTGGAAGAACTCAATCAGTTCATTAGGGCCTTGCATGCAAGTGTCGTGGATAAAATCTTGCACGAACACTGCGCCCATAGGAATCGCACCGTTATTGATGGCTTTAGCCGTGGTGATAATGTCTGGAATAACACCCCAACGCTGACTCGCGAAGGCGGCGCCAACGCGGCCAAAAGCGGTAATGACTTCATCAAAAATCAGTAGGATGCCATGCTTTTTAGTGATTTCACGCAGACGTTTTAAGTAACCTTGTGGCGGCAATATCACCCCTGCTGAACCCGACATTGGTTCAACGATTACGGCGGCAATGTTTTCGGCGCCATGCAGGGTAACAAGCTGTTCTAATATCTCGGCTTTTTCAGCGCCAAAGTGTGAGAGTCCACGGGTAAATGCCGCATTTTGGATATCTAAGGTATGAGGTAAGTGATCGACGCCCTGCAGTAATTGGCCGCTAAATGCTTTGCGGTTATTGCTTAACCCACCCACAGAGATGCCGCCAAAGCCGACACCGTGGTAACCCATTTCGCGCCCGATAAAGCGAGTGCGTGAGGCTTGACCGTTGGCTCTGTGATAGCAAAGTGCCATCTTAAGTGCTGTATCGACGGACTCAGAACCTGAGTTAGTAAAGAAGACTTTGTTTAATCCTTCAGGACTTAGCTCGACTAAGCGCTCGGCAAGTTCAAAGGCGATAGGGTGACCCATTTGGAAGGAGGGCGCGTAGTCCATCTCTTTAATTTGTTTGCTGACCGCTTCGCTGATTTCTTTGCGACCATGGCCTGCGTTACAACACCATAAACCGGCGGTAGCATCTAATACCTTATTGCCATCAATATCCGTGTAATACATGCCTTCCGCTTTGGTGAGTAACCGCGGGTTGGCTTTGAATTGGCGGTTGGCGGTAAAAGGCATCCAGAAATGTTCAAGTGAGGGATGCTCAGTTGAAGATTGATGTGAAGCATCACTTGAGGAATTGAGCGGCAAATCGGCCATAGTGTCTACCTTGTCCTGTATTTTCAGGTCTTGTTTTAGGGTGGCTAATATTTGCTATGCTATGTTAGAAATAATGAACATGGAAGAGCTGTGTGCAGTTATTTGTGGCAAAAAAGCTATTTTTGTAAAAAATATTGAATTTTATTGCTCAAACAGCGTAATCTGAAGCTCGGATTACGACTGTGATGATGTGTAGCATTTGCGCTAATGTCGTCACTGGTCACTATTTCTTGTCGATGAACGATAAACCACACCTATGCGAACTATTAAGAGGTCATCATGAGCACACCGAAGAAACGCAGCGAATGGGAAAGTCTTGCTGCCAGCCTGTCTATTAATGGGAAGGCGTTTATCAATGGCGAATACCAAGATGCCGTTTCGGGTAACACCTTTGATTGTATTAGCCCTATCGATGGCCGCTTGCTGGTAAAAGTGGCGAGTTGCGATCTTGCGGACGCCAATCTTGCGGTTGCCAATGGCCGCAGCGTATTTGAGTCTGGTGTTTGGTCACAGCAGTCTCCGGTAAAGCGCAAACAAGTGATGATACGTTTCGCCGAATTACTCGAAGAAAATGCCAATGAACTCGCATTGTTAGAAACCCTCGACATGGGTAAACCGATCCGTTTCTCCAAAGCAGTGGATGTGGCGGGCGCCGCCCGTGCGATTCGCTGGTCTGGCGAGGCGATTGATAAAATTTACGATGAACTCGCACCAACCGCTCACAATGAAATTGGCATGATCACCCGTGAACCTGTCGGTGTTGTCGCTGCAATTGTGCCGTGGAACTTCCCTATGCTGATGGCGTGTTGGAAGCTCGGGCCTGCACTTGCCACGGGTAACAGTGTAGTATTAAAACCCTCTGAAAAGTCACCTTTAACGGCTATCCGCATGGCGCAACTCGCCATAGAAGCCGGGATCCCACAGGGCGTTCTCAACGTGTTGCCAGGATTTGGTCATACTGTGGGTAAAGCCTTAGCTCTGCATATGGATGTGGATACGTTGGTGTTCACAGGTTCGACAAAAATTGCCAAGCAATTAATGATTTACGCTGGCGAGTCGAACATGAAACGCGTGTGGTTAGAGGCGGGAGGCAAGAGCCCCAATATCGTCTTTAATGACGCACCAGATCTGAAAGCCGCTGCTGTTGCTGCGGCCGAAGCGATTGCCTTTAACCAAGGTGAAGTTTGCACCGCAGGTTCGCGTTTGCTGGTGGAATCCGGGGTGAAAGATGAGCTTATCGCGCTTATCGCAGAGGAGTTAGCCTCATGGCATCCGGGTCATCCACTCGACCCTGCCACTGTGAGCGGCGCCGTTGTTGATAAACAACAGTTAGACACAGTACTCAGTTACATCAAAGCGGGTAAAGATGAAGGTGCGACCTTAGTCCACGGTGGCAGCCAAGTCATGGCCGATACGGGCGGTGTATATGTGCAGCCAACGGTATTTTCTAACGTAAACAACCAAATGAAAATTGCCAGTGAAGAGATCTTCGGCCCTGTGTTATCTGTCATTGAATTTAATGGCATGGAAGAAGCGATATCAATCGCCAACGATACTATTTACGGTTTAGCCGCTGGCGTGTGGACATCGAATATAAGCAAGGCCCATAAAACCGCCAAAGCCCTGCGCGCTGGCATGGTATGGATCAACCATTACGATGGCGGCGACATGACAGCGCCGTTTGGTGGCTATAAACAGTCAGGTAATGGCCGAGATAAATCTCTGCACTCCTTCGACAAATACACAGAACTGAAAGCGACTTGGATCGTGTTATAAACGCTCTGTTTTTATAACTGCTCTTTTTTTGTCTATATAAAAGAAGGAGCCGCTTTCGCTCAATACTAAAACCTCTTTTCATATTACATGGAAAGAGGTTTTTTATTTTTAGGGCGGCTTATCCCAAAGCAAGACAGTTGAGTTGCGTGCATTACGCATTAATTGCCATTGTTTCCCCTGTGACTCGCCACCTCCCTTTATTTCACAAGAAGTATCCCTGAGGGCCCTTCTAAAACATTCATGTCCAAAAGCGTGCTGCGTAAAGCTTTTAAATCTACAGGTTATGTTAATGCCAAAAAGGTGAGCTATGGTGATTAGCGAGACGACCGTCCGCCCCATGGATGGGGCGGTCGAGCATCCACGGACGGACTTGCTGCGTGTCGGTGAGTGAACACCATGGCTTGCCCATCAGTAGGGGTCAGCATTTAAGTTTTCAAACAAGTTATTTAGTCGTACTAGGCCTCTATTTTTAACGCTATTCTGTCTGTTTTTAAGTCAGTATGTCCGCAACCTTTTGACTTCAAACAGAGAGCATTCACCTGTAAGTACGTGATTTTAGCGTGCAACTGCTGTAGCCTCGTGGAAATTTATTGTTTCTGGTTTTGATCTTCTAGGATGCAAGCTTCGAGCTTTGCCATCTAAGGTTGTTCGTTATTTTCCCCGTGACTTTTGCTGAGTCTATTGCTCGTTAGCAAAGCGTTCACTCATTAGAGAGGGTGTCATGTGAATGCACTTCAAATGAATGCACTTCAAAACCCAATTAGGCAGTTCAATTTCGTGAAACTAGCTGTGCTGGCATTGCTAAGCTTTTTGGCTGGCTGTTCTTCAATGCAGACGGGGGAGAATGGTAACTGGGTGGGATTCACTGAATCGGGTCAGGCTTCCTTTTATGGGGATAAACATCAAAATAGGAAGACGGCCAGTGGTGAGCTTTACCAGCATAAATTAAAGACAGCGGCGCATAAAAAGTTACCCTTTGGCTCGAACGTTAAGGTCACCAATGTCGATAACGGCAAAAGTGTGATTGTGAAAATCAATGATAGAGGGCCTTTCGTGCGTGGTCGTATAATTGATCTGTCTAAATCGGCGTTCAGTAGCATAGGCAACACTTCCTCTGGTTTGATTGACGTGAAAATTGAAGTGATTAAATAGCGGCTATATTGAAAAGGATTATTTCGAAAGGGCTGTCTCGAAAAGCTATCTTGAAACACTGCTTCGCCGCAATTTAATGATTGAGTGTATTAAACCGAGTCGACGCTTTTAAATAAAATCCCAAAGCAGACAATTTGTTAAGCCGATATTTGGGCTTTACGGCATTTGGTGAGAGACTAGCGGCAGATTTGGATAACAGTAAAAGGACCCGCTATGGAATACCCACTAGTAAGTACGCAGTGGCTCGAAGCACACCTCACCGATCCCCATTTAGTCTTGCTCGATGCCAGTATGGAAACCGTTATTGGTAAAGAGCCCCTAGTTTACGATGAGCCTATTTGCATTCCGCGCTCACGTCGATTCGACTTGGAAAATGTGTTTTGCGATAAGACTTCAACTCAAATCCATGCCTTGCCGACGTTTGAGCAATTCAGCCAAGGGATAGCGCAACTTGGGATTGAGGCCGACAGTGTGATTGTTATCTATGATAACCAAGGCATTTATTCATCTCCACGGGCGTGGTGGACCTTTAAAGTTATGGGTTTTAATCGAGTCTATGTACTCGATGGTGGCTTGCCTCAGTGGATTGAAGAAGACCGCATCACCTCATCGCGTTATCAAGCCGAAGGCGTCGATTACGGCCCGACGGATATCGATACATTAGCTGATGTGCTGCAATACCACCCCGAGCGGGTGATGGATGCCGAGGCCGTGTTATCACGTATCGAAGATGCCGAAACCGCGATTGTCGATGCCCGTGGTGCGCCACGCTTTTTAGGCCAAGTGAGTGAGCCGCGCCCCGGTGTGCGCTCAGGGCATATTCCTCGCTCGGTTAACTTACCCTTCGCTCAAGTGCTTGATGGCAATAAAATCAAAAAGACCAGTGAGTTACAGGCTATTTATCAAGGGCTAGCAGCGGACAAGTCCGCACGGATATTTAGCTGTGGCTCTGGGATTACGGCGTGTATTTTGATCTTGGCTTCGGTTGCGGCAGGGCATACACATCCCATCCTCTATGATGGCTCGTGGGCGGATTGGGGCAGTCGTACCGATCTGCCAATTGAGTGCTAATTGTGCCGTGCATTGATTGAGTCAGTACAGTTTTGAGCATTATGTCATTGCGGTGTCATAACCGCTGCGTTGTTTGGCTAGATCACCAAGGAGGATCCCTTGATAGGCAGATTGATTGAGAAGTTGGTTTTTGGGTTGATTCTTGTGATTGCCTTGCAGTTGCCGCAACTGGCTGATCATTATCAGCAATTTCTCGCTGGACTCTATGCATCGACCCAATGGCAGGTAGAAGGCTACGAGGCAACGGCTAAGGAATATCATTATGCCGATGCTGAGGCCATGATTGCCCGTCACCAGCAAAATGAGGAGCCTAGCGTGCGTGCCGACGCCGAGCAAAAGGTACAGACAATCGCGCTTTATAAAGAGTTAACACAAGGCTTGGCGATGTTTAACACGGGCAATTTGTTTGAGAAAACTGCCTATATGTTTAATCCCGTTCGCTTTGATTATCTTGAGAAAACCGTCAGTAACTTTAAGCCAGGAATACCTTTAACCATCAGTGGGATTGGTTTTGGCGTTGTGGTGGCGTTAGTCGTGCATTATCTCGGGTCTATCCCTTTTATCCTGTGGGCAAGGCGTAGAAAGCGGCAGAGATTAGCGAGAGCAAATTAGCTTTTAAAAAGCCGTTATGGTTCTCAGACCGAGGCTATCTCTTAGGCGAGGCTTAGCGTTGTTGCAGCCTTAATAGTAAAGAATGACTTGCAGTTGAATGACTCGTATCTAAATGACGAGTGGTTAAATGGCTCGTGCTTACAACAATAATGCCCATCGGATTGTTTATCCGATGGGCATCATGCGTTAGAGCTTAAAACCAGCCCTTAAGACCAGCTCTTAACATCTGTTCTTGAAAAAGTGCTTTAAATAAGCTTTTAAAACAAGTCTTTAAATCTGTGATACAGCATGCCAGCCGCGAGCATAGGTGAGCGGAATGTCGGGCCGCCGGGGAAGGTCATGTGTTTGATTTTAGCGAACACATCGAAGTGTCCCGCCTGTTGGCAAATGGCCTCGGCCAGTAGTTTTGCCGCCATGTGAGTGGCATTCACGCCATGTCCTGCATAGGCTTGGGCGTAGAAAATATTATTGGCATCGGGCAGGCGACCAATTTGTGGCATACGGTTAGCCCCAATGCCTATCATGCCGCCCCATTCATAATCGATGCGCACGCCTTTTAACTGTGGAAACACCTTCTCCAGATTCGGTCTCAGTGCCGCTTCAATATCCTTGGGATCTTTACCCGAATAAGTACAAAGGCCACCAAACAGCAGTCGACGATCTGCGGATAAGTGAAAGTAATCTAAGGCAATTCGCATATCGGCGAAGGCCATATTCTGCGGGATAATGCTCGCGCATTGGGCCTCAGTTAAGGGCTCGGTCGCCAATAAATAACTGCCAGCGGGTAATACTTTACCCCCAACAAAACTGTTAAGTTTGTGGCCAATATAGGCATTGCCAGCCAGTACTAAGTATTGGCAAGTGACTTCGCCCTTGGCGGTCATGACCTTAGGTTTAGCGCCTTGAATGATTTTTTCGGCGGCGCTGTATTCAAATAACTGCGCGCCGAGATTACGGGCGACACGTGCCTCACCCAGAGCAAGATTCAGCGGGTGTAAATGGCCGCTGCCCATATCGACCAGCGCACCTTGATAAAAATCTGAGCCTATGACTTCACCTAATTGTGGCTTAGTTAACAGCTTGATTTCTTGCTGATAACCCATGGCCTTGAGTGCGCTAAATTCTTCTTCAAGCTCATCCATGTGGCGAGGTTTAACTGCTAAGTCGCAGTAACCCATTTGCAGATCGCAGTCGATACTGTGTTCTTGTATGCGATTTCGCACAATTTCGACGGCTTCAAAGCCCATCTGTTGAATTGCTTGAACACCTTCAGTGCCTATTTCACTGTGAAATTGCGAAGGGTCATGGCCTATGCCGCGAATGAGTTCGCCGCCGTTTCGCCCCGATGCGCCCCAGCCAATGCGCTTGGCTTCTAATAGGACGACACTCATGCCGCGCTGTGCGAGTTCTATGGCGGTATTGATACCGCTAAAGCCGCCGCCCACTATGCAGACATCGGCACTGATATTGCCTTCGAGTTGTGGGTGCGCGTAAATTTCTTTAGCAGTATCAACATAATAAGAGTGTGGGTACTGTTCGCTGTGCACTGGAGGTTTGCTTGCCATTATGGCTCCAAAAAATTGTTTTTATTGTAAATTGGACTTGTCTCAGTATACTCATCACACTTTTAACATGACGCAAAAAAGTGTTCGTTTTATTTAACACGCTTTTTATGTAGAATACAATGAAAGCATTAAAACACGCGCTTTTTGGGCGAAAATGCGTTCTGGATGGTGTTTATCCTGAACAACCTGTTCGTCATCTATCGGGGTTGACCCGAGCCTTCAGGGGGATGTGAAATTTGGATATTGGAGCCAGCCTCAAAACTGTTCGAAAAATGAAAGGCTTATCTCAACGAGAATTGGCCAAACGTGCTGGTGTGACTAACAGTACGATTTCAATGATCGAGAAAAACAGTGTTAGCCCGTCAGTCAGCTCTCTAAAAAAAGTGCTGTCGGGTATCCCTATGTCTTTAGTGGATTTTTTCTCCATTGAAGCCTCTGCGGATAGTGAGCAAAAGGTCGTCTATCGATCCAATGAATTACTGGATATCGGCACTGGACCACTTGAATTTAAACTGATCGGCCGTGATTATCCGAATCGCGCTATGTCAGTAATGAGTGAGATTTATCCGCCCGGTTCAGATACGGGTGAAGAAATGCTGAAGCACGAAGGTGAAGAGGCTGCCATGGTGATCGAAGGTAAATTCGAACTCACTGTGGGTGATGAAGTGTATATTTTGGAAGCGGGTGACAGTTACTACTTTAACAGTGAAGTGCCCCATAGATTCCGCAATCCCTTTGATGAACCTTGCCGTCTGGTGAGTGCGACTACGCCTGCGAACTTCTAGTTAAGTCATCAACTTACCCTATTATTCAACATATTAGGCCACTTATTCACTAGAAGTGAGTGGCGTAATACTGTTATTCAACACAACTGCGGATTTACCTCCTTTCTAATCCTGTCATATTTGTTATATATCCTCTTCTTTGTGTAAATAATATTGGTTCAAATTTAGCGCGAATACGGTTTAATTTACGCTGCTAAAAGTGAGCTTTTTGCCCGCTGAAGCACTATTTTATTCACATGAAATAACATTAAATAACCAAAATATAGGTTTAACTACATGTTATTTATGCTTATTAAACACAAGTGGATGAAATAATCTTTAACAAGTGCTTAACCTCTTGCCTAGTGTGAAATTTCGGTGTACTGTGTGAAAAAATGAACATTTAAAGACAAAGTGTTCGTTATGCTAGTAAAACGAATTCTAAAGGTGAGATATGTCAGCCGATTTGCCCCTCATAGGTGTTATTGCTTGTAATCAACAACTGGGTTCACATCCCTTTAATATTGTTGGTGAAAAATACCTTTTAGGTGTAGTTAATGGCGCGAAAGGCTGGCCGTTAGTGATCCCATCGTTAGGCGGCGATTTACCGATAGACATGATTTTAGAACGTCTTGACGGTATTTTGTTTACTGGCTCTCCTTCTAATGTAGAACCCCATCTTTATGCAGGCCAACCGAGCGAGCTTGGTACACACCATGATCCTAAACGTGATGCGACGACTTTGCCGCTGATCCACGCCGCTATTGCTGCTGGGGTACCTGTATTAGGTATTTGTCGCGGTTTTCAAGAAATGAATGTGGCCTTTGGTGGCAGTTTGCACCAGAAGCTATATGAGGTGGGTGGCTTTATTGAACATAGAGAAGATAAAACCGCATCCTTAGATGTGCAATATGGGGCTTCTCACAGTATTACTGTTGAGCCCGGGGGGCTTATTTACGAGGCCTGGGGCCGTAACTCTGCAGAGGTCAACTCTGTGCATACTCAAGGCGTGGAGCGTCTGGGTGTTGGGTTGCGGCCAGAAGCTTATGCTCCAGATGGGTTAGTGGAGGCTTTCTCCGTAATAGGTACTAAAGAATTTGCCCTCGGTGTGCAATGGCATCCAGAGTGGAAGGTGAGCGAAAATCCGTTTTACCTCTCCCTTTTCAATGCCTTCGGTGATGCATGCCGGCGCAGGGCTACAACTCGAGTGAAATAATAATGAATAAGCTAATCGCTTTTTTAAAAGAACGAAAAATCACAGAAGTCGAATGTGTTATCAGTGACATGACTGGCATCGCCCGCGGCAAGATTGCACCAGTCGATAAGTTTCTCGATGAAAAAGGCATGCGTTTGCCCGAAAGCGTGCTGTTACAAACCGTCACCGGCGATTTTGTGAATGAAGATGTTTACTACAGTTTGCTCGATGCAGCCGACATCGATTTTGTCTGTGTTCCCGATGAAAACGCTGTCTTTATGTTGCCTTGGACCATCGAAGCCACGGCGCAGGTGATCCACGATTGCTACGACAGAATGGGTAATCCGATTGAGCTGTCACCACGTAACGTATTGAAAAAAGTCTTGTCTCTCTATGACGAACAGGGCTGGGAACCGGTTATCGCTCCTGAAATGGAGTTCTATTTGACCCGTCGTAGTGACGACCACGATTTACCTCTAAAGCCACCTATTGGCCGTTCAGGTCGCCCCGAAGCGGGTCGCCAGTCTTTCTCTATCGATGCTGCCAACGAATACGATCCTATGTTTGAAGACATGTACGATTGGTGTGAGCTTCAAGGTCTAGATATCGATACCTTAATCCATGAAGATGGCCCAGCTCAGATGGAGATTAACTTCAGCCACGGCAATCCATTGTCCCTTGCTGATCAAGTGTTTATCTTTAAACGCACCTTGCGCGAAGCGGCACTTAAGCACGATGTTTGCGCTACTTTTATGGCTAAACCTGTGACTGACGAACCTGGTAGTGCAATGCACATTCACCAGAGTGTGATCAATAAAGAGACGGGCAAAAATATTTTCACCAATGAAGATGGCACTAAGAGCCAGTTATTCTTGGGATATATTGCCGGTCTGCAAAAATTCATCCCTGAGTTGCTGCCGCTGATGGCGCCCAATGCAAACTCTTTCCGTCGTTTCCTACCCGGTACTTCGGCGCCAGTGAACTTAGAGTGGGGCGATGAAAACCGCACCTGTGGATTACGTATTCCCGAGTCTTCGCCACAAAACCGTCGTATCGAAAACCGGATTCCCGGCGCCGATGCAAACTGTTATTTGGCCATTGCCGCGAGCTTATTGTGTGGTTATATCGGTATGGTTGAGGAGCTAAAACCTTCTACGCCAGTGCAAGGTAAAGCCAACGAAAGCCGCAGCAACAACACCCATTGTTTACCGCTTACCTTAGAAGAAGCCTTAGCGGCGATGGAAGAAAGTGATGCCTGTAAGGAGTATTTAGGTGAAGCCTTCACCACAGGTTTTGTGGCGGTGAAACAGGCTGAACTTGAAAACTTCCGCCGTGTGGTCAGTTCATGGGAACGTGAATTCCTATTGCTCACTGTGTAATGTTTTTGGATTAAGTGCACTAGCTGTGTTACCGCGTTAACCCAGACAAATCTGAGGTTAGCGTCGGTAACAACAAGATGGTGATTTGCACTGTTTTAGTGAAGTTGCACCCAACCGGTGCAACTCACTTGTTAAATAATCTGATGGTTTTTAATGGCTTGTTGATTAAAGTGATTATTCAATTCAGATGTGTGTCCGCTAGAAAAGTGAAATAGGCCTAACTGTTTTAAGTCGCTCGTTTGCTAGAGTCGCTAACTAATTGTTAGTCATATTTAAAATGTGTTTTATCTTAGTGGTTTTTGCGATTACTTAGGGACTTGAGGCATTTGCCTTAATGTTGCAATATGTACAAGCAGTGTCATATCTAGTCTAATTTTTTGAGTGTTAATGCAATACCGATGCCTCGAAAATTTGGCACGAAACCTGATACTTAACAAATTGCAGCAAGATATAAAGGTGGCATGGATCCCGTGCCGTAGAGACTGCCGATGCGGTTTGTAAGGTGTAGCATTGGTCGAAAATAACAACAATATCCGGATAGCCCGGTGACACAATGTCAGAATTTGCTTAAGCAATTCTGCTACCCGAGAAAGGAGAAAGCATGAAGCTATTTAATAAGATGACCACTCTAGCTCTGGTCACTGCGAGCGTATTAGCGAGCGCAGCGGCCCAAGCGGAAGAAGTGGTTCGCGTGTATAACTGGTCAGATTATATCGCGGAAGATACCTTAGAAAACTTCAAGAAAGAAACGGGCATTCGGGTAATTTACGATGTGTTCGATAGTAACGAAGTGCTTGAGGCTAAATTACTGTCTGGTCGTAGTGGCTACGATATCGTTGTCCCTTCTAACCACTTTCTCGCTAAGCAAATCAAAGCGGGTGCTTTCAAACCTTTAGACCGCGCTAAGCTACCTAACTTTAAAAATTTAAATCCAGCCCTGATGAAGCTACTTGAGAAAGCCGATCCGGGTAACCAGTATGCCGTGCCTTATTTATGGGGAACCAATGGTATTGGTTACAACATAGATAAAGTGAAAGCGGCTGTGGGTGAAGATGCGCCATTCAACTCAATGGAACTGATCTTCAATCCTAAATATGCTGAAAAAATCTCTAAGTGTGGCTTTGCTATGCTGGACTCTGCCGACGATATGGTGCCTCAAGCACTGATTTATTTAGGTTTAGATCCTAACAGCTCCAACCCAAGCGATTATGAAAAAGCCGGTGAGTTACTGGAAAAAATCCGTCCTTACGTGACCTATTTCCACTCATCTCGCTATATTTCAGACTTAGCAAACGGTGACATTTGTGTGGCCTTTGGTTTCTCTGGCGACGTATTCCAAGCTAAAGCGCGTGCTGAAGAGGCGGGTAATGGCAATAAGATTGGTTACTCGATTCCAAAAGAAGGCGCCAACCTGTGGTTTGATATGTTAGCTATCCCAGCCGATTCGACTAACGCAGATAATGCACTGACGCTGATTAACTATTTCCTCCGTCCAGAAGTCATAGCGCCTATCTCTAACTATGTGGCCTATGCTAACCCGAACGATCCTGCACAACCTCTGGTTGATGAGGCTATCCGCACCGATCCCGCGATTTATCCACCACAAGAAGTGTTAGATAAACTTTATATTGGTGAAATCCGTCCTTTGAAAATCCAACGCGTATTAACCCGTGTTTGGACCAAAGTGAAGTCAGGACAATAGTCGATAAGGGGCAAGCCTAGCTTGCCCCTAGCTTGGCAGACTTGCTATGTCCAATCCTATGCATAGTTCATCCACGTATAGGATTTGACACAGTTTGGTTAACCTCTTTTCATTCATTAATCGTGTTGAACCCAGAGTTTGAGCGTATTGACGCATCATTTTCGGGTGGAGAAGTACTATGGCAATCACCTCGGGCGTCACCAATAAACCGACAACAAAGACGCAAGAAAAAGTACTGCTCAGAATTGAGCGGGTAAGCAAGTTATTCGATGACGTACGGGCTGTCGACGACGTGTCATTAACCATCAATAAAGGCGAAATCTTTGCCTTACTCGGCGGCTCAGGCTCGGGTAAGTCGACGTTATTGCGTATGTTAGCGGGATTTGAAAAGCCCACCTCTGGCCGTATTTTCCTCGATGGCGAAGACATCACAGATTTACCCCCATACGAACGTCCGATCAATATGATGTTCCAATCCTATGCTCTGTTTCCCCACATGACAGTGGCGCAAAACATTGCCTTTGGCTTGAAGCAAGACAAGTTACCTAAGGCCGAAATTGAGCAGCGTGTACAAGATATGCTCAAGTTAGTGCACATGGAGCAGTATGGTAAACGTAAGCCACATCAGTTATCCGGTGGTCAACGTCAGCGTGTTGCCTTGGCCCGTTCACTGGCAAAAAGGCCGAAATTATTACTGCTCGATGAGCCTATGGGCGCATTGGACAAAAAACTGCGTACCCAGATGCAACTCGAAGTGGTTGAAATTCTTGAGCGTGTCGGTGTGACCTGCGTGATGGTGACCCACGATCAGGAAGAAGCCATGACAATGGCGGGGCGCATTTCCATTATGAGCGACGGTTGGATTGCCCAAACTGGCTCGCCCATGGACATTTACGAAAGCCCGAACAGCCGCATGATTGCCGAGTTTATCGGCACTGTGAACTTATTTGGTGGCGCGATTGAAGTGGATGAAGTCGACCATTTGATCATTAAACCTAATGAGTTGGCTCAATCTTTCTATGTCGGTTACGGGGTGTCGACCAACGTCGAAGACAAAAATGTGTGGCTCGCTGTGCGTCCTGAAAAGACCATTATTAGCCGTGAACAGCCTGAAGGTCAGTACAACTGGGCGAAAGGAATCGTACACGATATCGCGTATTTAGGCGGCATTTCAGTGTATTACATTCGTTTAGAGAATGGTCAAATCGTCCAGTGCAGTATGACTAACCGTGAACGCCGCGCCGATCATGCCACATGGGATGACGAAGTGTTCATCAGTTGGGAGGACACCAGTGGCGTGGTGTTGAGATCATGAAGATACCGACTAAATTAAAGTGGCTCAAAGGCCGCATTTGGACCATAGGCATACCCTATGCTTGGCTGTTATTGTTCTTTGCCTTGCCATTTGCGATTGTCCTTAAACTGAGTTTTTCGACGGCGGCGATTGCGATCCCGCCCTATGAAGCCACGTTCCAATATGCCGATGATGTGTTAAATATCTTCCTGCATTTTGGTAACTATTTGATGTTGCTTGATGATTCGCTGTATTACATGGCGTATCTCAGCTCATTGAAAATGGCGTTAATCTCGACCATCGGCTGTTTGATTATTGGCTATCCAATGGCCTATGCGATTGCCCGTGCGCCAGCGCGTTTGCAAACCGTATTGCTGCTGTTAGTCATGTTGCCTTCTTGGACCTCATTTTTAATCCGGGTTTACGCTTGGATGGGGATCTTAAGTAACACAGGGATCATCAACCATTCGCTGATGTGGCTGGGAATCATCTCTGAGCCGTTACAAATCCTCAATACCAATATTGCCGTGTATATCGGCATTATCTATGCGTATTTACCTTTTATGATTTTGCCTTTGTACGCCACCTTAGTGAAACTCGATATGAGTTTGATTGAAGCCGCGTCTGACTTAGGCTCAAGCCGTTTAAATACCTTCTGGAAAATCACTTTCCCGCTGTCAAAAAGCGGTGTGATTGCCGGTTCTATGTTGGTGTTTATTCCTGCTGTGGGTGAGTTTGTGATCCCTGAGTTACTCGGTGGTCCAGATTCCTTAATGATAGGTCGAGTCTTATGGCAAGAATTCTTCAATAACCGCGACTGGCCTGTGGCTTCGTCACTGGCGATTGTAATGCTGGGTTTATTGATTATTCCTATTACCTTATTCCATCGCTATCAGGCGCGTAGTTTGGAGAAAGACCTATGAAAAAGTTAAGTTTTTCTTCAGCGATGTTGTGGTTTGGCTTGTTCTTCCTTTATGCACCTATGTTAGTGCTGGTGATTTACTCCTTTAACGACTCTAAATTAGTGACGGTATGGGGCGGATTTTCACCTAAATGGTATGGCGAGTTATTTCAAGACCAACAGATTTTAGACGCTGTATGGACCAGTTTGCGGATTGCCTTTTATAGCTCAACCATGGCAGTGATTATCGGCACTATGGCGGCCTTTGTGATGACGCGCTTTAAGCGTTCATGGGCGAAGCTGACATTATCGAACATGATCACAGCACCACTGGTTATGCCAGAGGTGATCACAGGTCTGTCTTTGCTACTGCTATTTGTGCACATGGCCGACTTGTTTGGTTGGCCGAAAGAGCGCGGCATGTTAACTGTGTGGATTGCGCATTCGACCTTCTGCGCTGCTTATGTGGCTGTGGTTGTGTCGTCAAGATTGCGCGAGCTGGACATGTCTATCGAAGAAGCGGCAATGGACTTAGGGGCAACACCGCTAAAGACCTTCTTCCTGATCACTGTGCCTATGATTTCGCCGGCGCTGGTGGCGGGTTGGTTGTTGTCATTCAGTTTGTCCTTAGACGATTTAGTGATCGCAAGTTTTGCCTCGGGCCCAGGTGCAACGACGCTGCCTATGGTGGTGTTCTCCTCGGTACGTTTAGGGGTTTCGCCTAAGATCAACGCCTTAGCGACGCTGATCATTCTGTGTGTCTCCTTAATCGCCTTCTTGTCTTGGTATATGGCAAGGCGGGCAGAGAAACGCGACCGCACACCGATGAACTAGTTTGCTTAATCTTGGGGTGGCTTTGGTATCGCCAAAGCCACCCTTGTTAATTGTCACCACTCCCATCATCCGCTTTGCTTTGCAGGCTTGTTCTGCGACTCGACACCATTAATATGACATCGCTAAGCTTAAGTAGCATGACATCATTGAGCTTAAGATTATTGCGTGTTTGAAATATCAAACAAAATGTAAATTATTGCACTTTTCTGGCTAGTGTTTCGTTTTCTGAAGGTGTAGGATGTGATGGCTGTTTAAAATAATGAACATTAGAATTCAAGGGAACAACATGTCTGCCATAGCTCACGCTGGATCATATTATGCGGCATCGGCCAACGATAAGGTTGAACGTCCGCGCCTAGAGGAATCGATTGAAGCCGATGTTTGTGTGATTGGCGCGGGTTATACGGGCCTTTCTGCTGCGCTACATTTATTAGAATCTGGCTTTAGTGTGGTGGTGTTAGAAGCCGCTCGCATTGGCTGGGGCGCCTCGGGCCGTAATGGCGGACAAATCGTCAATAGTTTTAGCCGTGACATTGATACTATTGAAAAAACAGTCGGCAAAGAACAAGGTAAACTCTTTGGCCAAATGGCCTTTGAGGGCGGAAAAATCATCCGCGATCGGATTGCTAAGTACAACATTCAATGCGATCTAAAAGATGGCGGCGTGTTTGCCGCGATGAACGAAAAACAAATGGGTCATCTGCGCCATCAAAAGCAACTGTGGGAAAGCCACGGTCATGTTAATCAGCTCGAACTCCTCGATGCCAAAGGCATTCGCGGTGTGGTAAATACTGAGCGTTATGTCGGTGGTCTGCTCGATAAAAGCGGCGGCCATATTCATCCGCTTAACTTAGCTCTTGGCGAAGCGCGTGCGGTCGAATCCCTCGGCGGCAAGATTTTTGAAGACTCAGCAGTGCTGAGTGTCGATGAAGGCGATAGCCCAGTTGTGCATACGGCGCAGGGCAGTATCAAAGCCAAGTTTGTGGTCGTGGCGGGTAATGCTTATTTAGGTAAGTTAATGCCAGAGCTGCAGGCGAAATCTATGCCCTGCGGCACGCAAGTGATTACCACAGAGCCTTTGAGCGACGATCTGGCGGCGAGCTTATTACCGCAGGATTACTGCGTCGAAGACTGTAACTATTTGCTCGATTATTTCCGTCTGTCTGGCGACAAGCGAATGATTTACGGCGGCGGCGTAGTGTATGGCGCTCGCGATCCGGCGGATATCAAATCGATCATTATTCCGAATATGCTCAAAACCTTCCCGCAATTAAAAGATGTGAAGATCGATTATGCGTGGACAGGTAACTTTCTGCTAACGCTATCGCGTCTGCCACAGGTCGGTCGTATCGGTAAGAACATCTATTATTCACAGGGTTGCAGTGGTCACGGTGTCACTTATACCCATCTGGCAGGCAAGTTACTGGCCGAAATGCTCAACGGCCAAGCCACGCGCTTCGACGCCTTTGCTGCATTGCCACATTATCCATTCCCCGGTGGTCACGCACTTCGCGTCCCTTTTAGTGCTATCGGAGCTTGGTATTACACGTTAAGAGACAAACTGGGTCTCTAATATCATCACTTTTAAGAAGCTAGGTTGCTTCACAATACGAGGAAATCCTTGTGCAATTAAATGATCCGAGTTTGCTACATCAACAGTCTTTTATTAATGGTCAATGGTGTGATGCCGTTTCTGGTGACACGCTAAAGGTGGTTAATCCCGCAACAAATGCCCTGATTGGTCATGTTCCTAATATGGGACAAGTTGAAACTGAGATGGCGATTAAGGCGGCAGAAGCGGCTTTACCTGCATGGCGAGCGCTCACAGCCAAAGAGCGCGGCGCTAAGTTAAGGCGTTGGTTTGAATTACTCAATGAAAACAGTGATGACTTAGCATTGCTCATGACGACTGAGCAGGGTAAACCGCTGGCAGAAGCCAAAGGTGAAGTAACCTATGCCGCTTCGTTTATCGAGTGGTTTGCCGAAGAAGCGAAACGTATTTATGGCGATACCATTCCTGGGCATCAAGGGGATAAGCGCTTGATGGTGATCAAGCAGCCTGTCGGTGTAACCGCTGCGATAACGCCGTGGAACTTTCCTGCGGCGATGATCACTCGCAAAGCTGCTCCAGCGTTAGCTGCGGGTTGCACTATGGTGGTAAAACCGGCACACCAAACACCATTTACCGCATTAGCGATGGCTGAACTCGCTAAGCGTGCCGGTATTCCTGCGGGCGTATTTAGTGTGTTAACGGGTGATGCGGTGCAGATTGGTAATGAAATGTGCAGCAACCCGATAGTGCGTAAGCTGTCTTTCACTGGCTCAACCAATATCGGTATTAAATTAATGGCGCAATGTGCGCCTACCTTAAAAAAACTGTCGCTAGAGCTTGGCGGCAATGCGCCATTTATCGTGTTTAATGATGCCAATATCGATGCCGCTGTCGAAGGCGCTATGATTGCTAAATATCGTAATGCTGGCCAAACCTGCGTCTGCGCTAACCGCATTTATGTGCAAGACGGTGTATACGACGAGTTCGCCTTAAAACTCAGCACTGCAGTGGGCAAGCTTAAGGTTGGAGAGGGCATCAAGGAGGGCATCACTACGGGTCCGTTGATCAATGCTGCCGCAGTCGAAAAAGTGCAAAGTCATCTTATCGACGCCATAGCTAAAGGTGCATCTGTGCTCGCAGGCGGTAAAGTCCACGACCTTGGCGGTAATTTCTTCGAGCCAACCGTGCTGACTAACGTTAATAAAAGCATGCTCGTTGCCCGCGAAGAAACCTTTGGTCCACTCGCGCCGCTGTTTAAATTCAGCGATGTCGACGATGTGATTAAACAAGCTAACGATACTGAATTTGGCCTTGCCGCTTATTTCTATGGCCGCGATATTTCACTGGTGTGGAAAGTCGCCGAAGCCTTGGAATACGGCATGGTTGGGGTCAACACTGGCTTGATTTCGACGGAAGTCGCACCCTTTGGCGGGATGAAATCCTCTGGACTGGGCCGCGAAGGTTCTAAGTACGGCATCGAAGAATATTTAGAAATGAAGTACATCTGCATGTCCGTTTAATACGGTCCGATTTGGCGTGTGAGGAACACTAAATGACAACAACCAATGATTCATTGATGGCACGTCGCCAAGCCGCAGTTGCGGGTGGTGTCGGGCAAATTCACCCGATCTTTACCGCGCGCGCCGAAAACGCGACCGTGTGGGATGTTGAAGGTCGCGAGTTTATCGATTTTGCGGGCGGCATTGCTGTGCTTAATACCGGTCATCTTCACCCTAAAGTGAAGGCGGCGGTTGCGGCTCAGCTGGATAATTTCTCCCACACTTGTTTTATGGTGCTTGGTTACGAGAGCTATATCCAAGTGTGTGAAAAGCTCAATCAATTGGTGCCAGGGGATTTTGCCAAGAAGACGGCATTATTCACTAGTGGTTCAGAAGCGGTTGAAAACGCAGTTAAAGTGGCGCGTGCCTATACCAAACGTGCTGGCGTGATTGCGTTTACCTCTGGCTACCATGGTCGCACTATCGCAGCCTTGGCACTGACCGGAAAAGTCGCGCCTTACAGTAAAGGTATGGGGCTGATGTCGGCGAATGTGTTCCGTGCCGAGTTCCCGTGCGAGATGCACGGCGTGTCCGATGATGATGCGATGGCATCGATTGAACGCATCTTTAAAAATGATGCCGAGCCAAGTGATATTGCCGCCATTATTTTAGAGCCAGTACAGGGCGAGGGTGGTTTTTATGCTGCATCACCCGCCTTTATGCAGCGGTTGCGCGCATTATGCGATCGTGAAGGCATTATGCTGATCGCCGATGAAGTGCAAACGGGCGCTGGCCGTACCGGCACTTTCTTTGCCATGGAGCAAATGGGCGTGAGTGCAGATATCACTACTTTTGCTAAATCTATCGCGGGTGGGTTCCCACTTTCTGGCATTACTGGCCGCGCGCAAGTGATGGATGCCATTGGTCCGGGTGGTCTTGGCGGTACGTATGGTGGCAGCCCGTTAGCGTGCGCCGCGGCGCTTGCTGTTATTGAAGTGTTTGAAGAAGAAAAGCTGTTAGATCGTGCCAATACCATAGGTGAGCGCATTAAGTCTGCATTGAACGTGATGCAGGTCGAACATGCTCAAATCGCCGATGTGCGTGGTTTAGGCGCGATGATCGCCATTGAATTGATGGAAGATGGCAAACCTGCACCGCACTATTGCGCGCAAGTATTGAGTGATGCCCGTGACCGTGGATTGATTTTATTATCCTGCGGCACTTACGGTAATGTGCTGCGTATTTTGGTGCCATTAACCGCGCCGGATGCACAAATTGATGCAGGCCTTGGTATCCTCAAAGCCAGCTTCGATGCCGTTTTGAAAAGCTAATATTGCTTTGATATAAAGCTGTTTTAGATGACAGTTTTACATAATGAAAATCCCGCTTCGGCGGGATTTTTTATGGAAGTGGCGATTGTTTTGGCGTTTGCCATTTTTACTGCCAATGGCTTTCAGCACGAGTCAGTTGACTGAATGGCTACTGTTTAATCTCCATTAGGATCTGCAGCGCTTTTTTGCGTTTATCAAGGTCGTACAAGTCATTGGTAAAGATAAACTCATTCACGCCAAGTTCTTTGACGATCATTTCCAAACGATGCTTAATCGTCGCTGGGCCGCCAATGACAGATAAACCTAAGAAATTATCGACATAGGTTTCTTCTTGCGCACTCCATAAGCCATCCATCGTTTCAACCGGAGGTTTTAACCATAACTCGTGACCACGGATAAGCGCCAGTACGCGCTGTTTCGAGGTCGTGCCCAGAAATTGCGCCTCTTCATCAGTGTCGGCAGCAACGAGCGGCAAACCTAACATCACATAGGGCTTATCAAGCACTTGAGAAGGTTTAAAGTCGCGGCGATAGATTTCAATCGCATCGTAAAGAAAACGTGGGGCAAAGTGGCCCGCAAACACATAGGGCAAACCGCGCTGTGCCGCTAATTGTGCGCTAAAGAGACTCGAACCCAATAACCAAATCGGCACATTAGTGCCTTCTCCAGGAATCGCTCGCACCGCATGGCGACCATTGTAAGGGCCGAGTAAGGTTTGTAATTCACTGACTTCTTCAGGGAATTGTTCGGCGCGACTGGTATCGCGGTTCAGTGCTCGGCTGGTAACTTGATCGCTGCCGGGTGCGCGTCCCAGTCCTAAATCGATACGACCAGGATAGAGACTTTCAAGGGTGCCGAACTGCTCGGCGACGACTAATGGCGCATGGTTTGGCAGCATAATGCCACCCGCGCCGACGCGAATACGCTGCGTATTGCCAGCAATATAACCAATTAATACTGAGGTCGCCGCGCTGGCGATACCGGGCATATTGTGGTGTTCGGCAAACCAAAAACGATTAAAGCCGAGGCGATCGGCTTCCTTGGCATACTGCAAACTGTTGTGCAGCGTTCCACCCACAGTCGAACCTTGGCGCATGGGCGCGAGTTCCAATAGCGAGAAGGGAATATCGGCCAATATTGATGTCTGTTGTGACATAGTGTCTCCAAGTGACTGCCGTCTTTTGCTAGCGAAAACAAGCGTTGCTAACAGTGTTAGTCGCATTGCTAGTGGCATTGTTAGGCGCATAGCGAAGAACAAGCGTTAACGGCTCAGTCTTGATGAATAAAAAGGTATTCAGTGTTATTGATATGGGGCTAAGTACCGCGCTTCTCAAGCTTGAACGGTTAACTCTTTTCCCCTTCGTTATTTCATTAGTCATGTCAATTTGAGTTTGCACTTGAGCAGCGTTATTAAACCGAGTGCGTCTTGGTTCATACTTGCTTTGTAACAAATCGAGACGGTGAAGTCATCCCAGCGTGAGGGACGATAATGTGGAACTGAAGATCTTATTCTCAGCAACTCAGCGCTAGGCCTGTCACTGCGGGATTGGGTGAGGTTCGCTACAGCTCATTTGGTTATGAGTTGCAACACAAGGGTATAACTAAGTGAAGTGATAAAAAAACTGCCGATAGCAGGGCTATCGGCAGTTGATGTTATGCAATAGATAAATCGCTATTGTCAGTCGAGCATTACTGCTCGGCTTTCACATCCCGTAGCGATGCTGCAGCACTTTCATTCTCAGTATTATTATGTGAATGGTGAGTCTCAGTCAGGCGACGCATTAGCGGTAATACCGCAAGGGCGAAAAAGGTACAGACCACAGCCGCGATACCCAACTTATTAAATAGGCTGGTGTATACTGGCAAGGTTTGCAGTGGATCGACTAAATCTTTTGGCACACTGGCGAAGTTAGCGACCACACCGCCCAGATACTGTGAAATACCTGAGGCGACGAAATAGGCGCCCATCATAAAACCGCCCATACGCGCAGGTACGTAGCGGGCAATCATGGCAAGACCAAGACCACTCACCAGCAATTCGCCTAAAGAGTAAGAGGCATAGCCCCAGATCATGATCCATGAAGAAGTTTTACCGTTGACGGCGAATTGTCCGGCAAAGCCATAGATAAAGAAGCCGATAGCGACGACGGCAAAACCCAGGGCAAATTTCGCCGCGATAGAGAAGTCTTTATCATTGCGACCCGCCCACGAATAACTCCACGCCAAGATTGGACTTAACACCATAATCCATAATGGATTCAATGCTTGAAACTGGGCCGGTGACCAAGTCCACAAATGGGTACCAAAAATTTGGAAATCCCAGTCCACGTTACGTAATGCAAAGAGTGCAAGCGAGGTCGACATTTGTTGATAGAAGATAAAGAAGAATACGGTTTGCACTGTGAGGATCAGCGCCGCAATCAGTCCCGCTCGTTCACTGGTTTCGCTGGTGCGGATCAAGTGGAAGAAAATGGCCAATACGGCTATGCCAGCGGCGTAAACAAAGACACGGGCAACCGCTTCATATTCCAGAATAATGGCCGAAGCGACAACCGACAATGCGGATAGAGCTAACACAATTGCGAGGCTTTTCTTGTTCACTGGGCGAGTATCTGGCTCAGAACCGTAATGGACTAAACTCTTACGCATAAGTGCATAGTTGCCTAAACCCACCAATATACCGACACAACACACGGCAAAAGCGGCATGCCAGCCGAATTCGTTACCATACTGGGCGTTGACGTAATCTTTAATCCAAGGCGTCAGCAACATAGAGAAGGTTGAGCCGACGTTGACCGCCATATAATAGATGGTAAACGCACTGTCGATTTTAGAATCGTCACCTTCGTAAATTTTACGAACTAAGTTACCCGCATTCGGTTTGAACAGGCCGTTACCGACCACAATCACACCGAGCGCTGAAAACATAAACCACGTATTTTCAGTGGGTACGGCCATCAGCGCATAACCCAGAGACAAAATCCCCGCGCCGAGCAGCATAGTGCGTTTAGTGCCGAGGATCTTATCCCCAACCCAACCACCAATCGCCGGTGATACATAAATGAGCGCCGCACAGGCACTCCACACTAAGTTTGCACGTGAGTCATCAAAGCCAAGGCGCTGCACCATAAAGTACACAATCAGCGCTTGCATGCCGTAATAACCAAAGCGTTCCCATAATTCGATAAGAGACACAGTCATAAATGAATGTGTTTTACTTACCGGAGCAGTCCCAATAGTCATATCGCTTGCTTCCAACATTGTTGTTTTAATATTTGAGTTCAAAAGTATAAGGCGATAACCCAAGCAAACCAATGGCAGAGGCTGACAAAACAGACTTTGTTACAAATGAATTGATGAATTTTAATGTGTGTTTAAGGCGTTGGACTGTGTTAACTACGACTTTGGGGACGTCAATAAACCCAGCTAAACCTAAAGTCGTCAGCGTCAGTAACAGTGATATAACACTTTGTGAATCGCTGGGTTAGCGGACTGAGGGTTTAAACTCGATAAAAATATTGCTCGTTAGCCGGCCTGTTCTTGGGTTGGCATCAATATCGGTTTGTGGGTTCACTAAGGTGGAATGCAGTAAATTACTGGGATAAATCACTAAACGATTCGGGCGATACTCGACTTGATGATAAATCTCATAATGACTGTCGCTTTCAACACAATAGCCCGACGGATGGCGAGTAATGTCATCGACCAGAGGCTGAGCCGACTTAAAGTAGTCTGGCATACGCTCTTCATTTATCCGCTCAAAGCCCGTCGGAATATGGCGGAAAAACGCCGTATTGCCATGGGGACCGTCGTTTAAATAGTGTAACAGCGCGAAATAGTGCGGTGAGGGAGTATCAAAATGCGGCAGGCATTGCAGCGGTTTAAGCTCACTCGCGGGGGTGCTGATCAGCGAGAAATACAATGCCTGTAATTTGATGCTTAAGCTCGAAGGGATTTGGTACACATCATAAATCAGTTGGTACACAAGATTGAGTACATCGGTGACATAGGCCTGTGGCAAGGGAGCACGCACGCCGGGGTAAAAAGACCCGTTATCGGCAGAAAAGTGCGCTTGGGTGTAAGCGCACTGGCGTATTGGCAACAGATCCGCCGCAACATCATCGATAATAATCAAGGGCGTCTTTTCATTGCCAAGATAAACTAGCTGAGGCGTGAGCTTGACTGTCTGTGACTTAATTGTCTGTGACTTAGTTGCTTGTTGCTTAGTTGCCTGTGACTTATTCGTATCAGCGTTGCGATCTATTGTTTGCATCCCTGTCCCTCACATTGGCATAGGTTTAGTGTTGGCTAAAACCTCAGATGGGCAATAGTGCTGAATAAAATCGATGTGGGCAGGTAGGCTTTCTACCTTGCGTTTAACGGTTGATTTTATGTTGTTTAAGAAGGCTTCGAGTTCAGGCTCTTCCATCACATCGACTATCGGGTGATAGTGTTTTGGCATTATGCCTTGGCCCATCATCACTTGGATCCATGAGCTTTCGCCAAAGAGTTCGCTACCGTATTTATAGACCTTACCGCTGTCGGCAAACATTTCGATACGATGTTTGAGCGACGCCGGAATGTCCATGTTTTTGCAATAACGCCAGAAACGGCTGTCTTCGCGTTCCGTGGCCTTGTAATGCAAGATAATAAAGTCGCGGATATTGTCCATTTCGAGTTTAGTTTGTTGATTAAACTCATCAATATCGGATTGCACTATGCCCGCCGACGGGAATAGTTGCATCAACCTGATAATGCTACGTTGGATCAAATGAATGCTGGTGGATTCCAGTGGCTCTAAAAAGCCGCCGGACAGCCCGACGGCAACACAGTTTTTATGCCAATGCAGGCGACGGGTGCCGGTTTTAAACTTGATAACCCTAGGCTTATTCAGCGGTTCCCCTTCAAGATTCGCGAGGAGCAACTCAGTGGCATCCTCATCGGAGATAAATTTGCTGCAAAAGACCAGGCCATTGCCCGTGCGATTTTGCAGTGGAATACGCCACTGCCAACCCGAGTCGCGAGCAATCGAGCGAGTATAGGGAATAGGCACTCCCACGGACTGGGTTTGCACCGCAATCGCACTGTCGCAGGGGAGATAATGGCTCCAATCTTCAAAGCCAGTATTAAGTGTTTGCTCGATCAGCAGTGCGCGAAAGCCGGTGCAATCGATAAACAAATCCCCTTCGATTGTTTCGTCATTCTCTAGGACGAGCGCTTTGATATTGCCGCTATCATGATGCTGTAATACCTGTTTTATTTTTCCTTCAATACGGTGAATGCCGTGTTGTTCGGCCATTTTTCGAAGGTACTTGGCATAGAGGCTGGCGTCCATGTGGTAAGCATGGTTGTAATCTTGGTTTGGCAATACGGCAAAGCGTCCTTGGCGGGCGGCGAGATGTTCGGCGCAGTAGTCGCCTATTTCACTCACCATGCCAAGCTGCTTACCTTTTAACCAAAAATGTTGAAAACCACAGGCCCAACAATCTTTACCTAAAAAACCGAAGGAATGCAGGTAGTTTTTATTGATATCCTGCCAATTTTCAAAGGAGATCCCGAGTTTAAAGGTCGCATTTGTCGCTGCCATGACCTCTTGTTCTTTGAGGCCGAGTAATCGATGGAAAATATGTAATGTGGGAATCGTCGCTTCGCCCACGCCGACCGTACCAATTTCATCGGATTCGACCAGCACAATTTCTAAGTGTTTGCCCATCAACTTAGTGAGCGCCGCAGCAGCCATCCATCCGGCTGTTCCGCCACCCGCTATCACGACTCTTTTTATGGCTGTTGTCATCGTTTATATCCTCAACTGGGCTAACGTTTGAGCTTATTGGTTAAATCTGCCCGCAGTTTTCGGGCGTTGATTTCATCGAGTGGGGTGGTCAGCATACCTTGGGCCGCACTAGGAATGTGCTCTAGATCGCCATCCTCATGGTCAAAAATATAGTGTTCGAACAGGGCTTTCCACGCTTGGCGCTGGGCCTTGGGTAAGGAGCGTAAACTTAACATCGCGTGCAGTAAGGCATTATTGGGGCGGCCAAGATAGCCGGGCGTATCTCGCCACCAATGGGTAATGAGCACATTAAAGTCATCCATTCCACGCACATGGTGCCACCACATACTGGGGATGAATAACACATCACCGGGTTCCAGTGCGGCGACTTGCGCGGCTTCCATCGCCTTGGCAAATTTAGGAAAGCGGTCAAAATCTGGGTTATCCATATCGACTAAGCTAATGTCTTGGCCGCCTGGGGCAAGCTCCATTGGGCCGATATACAGATTGCTGACTTGCTCCGGCGGGAACAGGGTAAAAGTGCGTCGACCGACGACATTGCAGGCTAAGTTATGGGGAAAGTCGAAATGCGCAGCGATACGAGTTTGATTGCCAAGCCAGATATTGGTGAGCGGTGACAAAGGTGCAAGATTGAAACTATTGTCGTCGCCAAGTCCGGGTAAGCACTGATTAATATCGGTTGAGCCCATATAAATACTGGCGGCTTGCGGCGCAGTGAGCTGCGTGAAGATTTGCCGCAAATCTAACTTACCCGCCTGATAATTAAACCCATCTAAAGTGTCGTTATAAAATACGCGGCCTTGATGTTCAGGCGCTAGATAATAGGCGGTGACGGGCATGCCTTGGTAAAACTGGGCCAGATACTTCATCGCGCTATCGCTGGACTCAAGTCCTGCTTTCACTAAAGGCCAGTTTGCGCAAAGTCCTTTAAATACCAAAGGCTGCTCAGCATCTTTAATCAGCGCGAGCATCTCCTCGGTTGAGCAGTTTTCAAGGTGTTTGACGACATTAGTTTTAGGTTTAATCACATCAAGACTCATGGCTGCGACCTAGTTAACCTTGCGCATTTTTAAGGTTAAGCAAGTCACGTACTCTTGCCTGTGAGGCCAAGGTCATGTAAATCGCCTCTAGATAACTTTTAGCATGTAATTGAGCGAGCACTTCTGCCGAAAGGGCCGCTAGCGTTTCTTCATTAATAGTATAGAAACCCATCATTTGATGTTGGTGGCCATTGTCGAGCTTGATATCTAAGGTAAAGGATTCCAGCAACTTATGTTCGATAAGCAAATCGATAAAGTGCTTACTGTCGATAAGCCCGTGGTGGATACCTTCTAACATATCCCCAATGTCATCCAGATATTGCGTATTCCCACCATAGGGATGGAACAAAGCTTCGCCTTCGGTTGTGCTGACTTTTGGGCTCGCCATATCGATATGTATGACCCTTTGTTTTAGCTCGACACCGTCTTCGCGCACGCTTTGCTGACCAATAAGAAACGGCTGACGACGTAGGGTGAGAGGGATGTAAGAAGCCTGCCAAGTGCCATTATTTAAAAACAGATTCTCATTATTTTGAAAACCATAAAGCGCCACTGCAAAGAACTGGCCTGTGGTCTGATCCTTTTGGAAAAAAATCGGATAATGCGCCTGTACGCTGCGAAACTCCGCCGGAAAAGTGACACTGAACCAGACATTATCGCCGTACTTAGCATTACGCTCAGTGATAATTTTAATATCTTTATGATCTACGCTGTTAAGTAATACGTGTTGGTTCATAGGGTTACCTTTGTCCTTTGTTGGTTCTCACTGCCGCGAGTTATTCTTGTTATTTTTGCTAAATCTTAGGGAAACCAAATTGCCAGACCTTGTTTAATAGGTCGCGATTGCTCGGAAGGCTTTGGCTCAATGCATGGACCTTTTGCTGATTCTCGCTAAAAAGTCTTTGTGCAACTTGCTGTTGCGACGGCTTGATATGGGTGGGCAGGGCAGTATTAAACCCCATACCATAAAGCACATATTGGAAACTCGCCGCCGGAAATAAGGGTTCTTTGTAGCTAATGTCGTGGCTGCTTGGCGCTTGATAACGCCATAGGTCGAGTTGCTGCTGTAATCTTTCAGGAATGGATGCGGCGTCTCTATGATCGCGCCAGTAATCATCTACTTCGCGTCGACTCACGACATAATGCAGTTTCAAAAAGTCGATGATTTGCTGCCAGTGGCGCTCGTAGCGTTCATTCACTCGCTGGGCAATTGTATCCATCACGCCGCGATGCGTTGGCAGTTGTGTGGCTAAGGTATTTGCCGTCCATTCCACTAAAGCCAATGCCGATGCTTCTAAAGGTTCAATAAAGCCTGCCGCCATGCCGATGGCGATACAGTTGTTTTGCCAGCATTTTGCATGGTAGCCGGGGTTGATATTCAGCTTTCGATATTCTTGTTTACGACGATCAACTGCGTTGCTGGATGCCGATTGAGGATTAGTTGATGTGTCATTGGCTAAATAGGCTCTTAAGGTTCGTTCAGCCTCGTCATCGCTACAATGGGCCGATGAATAGACATAACCCACGCCTTTGCGAGTCGGTAAACCTATATCCCAGATCCAGCCACTGGGCTGCGCCGTCGAGAGTGTGCATGAGGCGATAGGGCTGTTTTCTTCGGCATAGGGGACTTGAATCGCTAAGGCGCTGTCGTTAAACAGCACAGCTTTTTGGCAGAGGAAGGGCACGTTAAAATGCTCGCCCAACAGCAATGATTTAGTGCCAGAACAATCGACAAACATATCGCCTAAGATCACGCCATGTTCTTTGGTCGCAAGGCTTTCGATATCCCCATTATCAAGGCTTTGAACCTGAGTGACATGATCTCGAATGTACTTTATCCCCAGTTTTTCGGTGCAATGCTGCATTAACAGTTGGCTAAATTTCCCCGCATCTAAGTGATAGCCGTAATTGTTTTGAAAATGATATTCCGGCGTCGCAATGGTTTTAGGCGCCAGCCCTAGCTGAGTCAGCGCATCTTGGTTGGATACCGCCTGAGCAAAACTGACCTTGTCACTGTGAGGCAACCAAAAGGGACACAAGTCTAACTCTTGATGGCCATGGGGTAAGCTAAAGGGATGTAAATATTGGTTAGAACCGAATGGTTTAGTATGTTCAGTATCATCGTACTGCCAGTGAATAAAGCGTGAGCCTTGCTTGAAACTCGCGTCGCATTGGCGGATAAATTCGGTTTCGCTGATGCCGATTTTATCTAAGGTGTTACGCATCGAAGGCCAAGTGCCTTCGCCGACGCCAATAGTGGCCACATCGGGGGATTCTATTAATGTGATATTGAGTTTAGGCGAGTGCGCAAGCTGGCCTTTATCGACATTATGCTCGGCGGCCAAAAGGGCAGCGGTTAGCCAACCGGCTGTGCCGCCACCGACAATGACAATGTTATTAATGGCTGTGTGAGTTGCTTGCTGCATATCGAGTGCCTAATCTTTTATTGTTGTTTATAAAAGGCTTTTATTTTTTCGTTATCACTAACGCGGTTAGCGCTTGCGTTAGGATTGAATAGTTTTACTGCGATTTCCAGTATTTATTTTACTCATATTGACTAAAAAGAGCGGCTACGTCCGTGTAGCCTGCTGTCATCCTGATAAAAATGAGGCATCTATGGCATACCTCATACGACCTTAGGGTAAAGATCTGTTGCTCTTAAATCGGTACGACTAGAAAGTGTAACGTGCACCTATACTGTAACGCGGACCCGTCTGGGTGTAGTTAAGGACTTGTTCCGTCGCACGGCCGTGTACACGCGTGGCTTCATTGGTGATGTTTAAGCCTTCGATGAAGATGGTTAAACCTTCAACCGCTTCAACGTCGTAGCCTATGTTAAAGTCCACCTGCGAATAAGCTTCGGTGTATTTAGGGTTAGATCCAGTATCCTGACCTGTTGAGTTTAAGAACTCATCACGCCAGTTATAGGCGATACGGGCCGAGAAACCATAGTTTTCATAGATACCGACTAAGTTTGCGGTATCGCTGATCCCTAAAATCACGTTCTGGGTCGCATCACCAGGGCGACCTAAGTTAGTGTTATCATAGCTGTCCCCGGCATCCACCATAGTGTAGTTGGCTTGGATACCAAATCCTGACTCACCAAAGAAGTGCTGGATAGAAAACTCCCAACCATCAATCACATTACTTAAATCACTGTTTGTTGGGTTAGTAATGAGGAAGTTTAACGATGGATCTCCTGGGTTACCGGTAATCTCGATATTGCCGTTATCAGGATTGATCTTCACATTCGGATCGGTTGCGCCGTATTTGTCATAAATCCATTGGCGTTGTTGAATTGCAGTGGTGGCACCTGCCGCAATGGCTTCATCAACATATTTACCGTGCGCTGGATCCGGAATGTTGTAGATGTCTGAGTTTTCTGGGTTACTACTGATAAAGTTAGTCACATCTTTACGGAAATAACCGATTGAGACGTAACTGGCATCGTTGTAATACCATTCTGTCGATAGGTCGTAGTTTGTTGACTCAAGTGGTAACAAACTTGGGTTACCCGCAGAGCCGCTACCACCGTTGCGATAGGCAAGCGTTCCTACTGTGGTGCCACCTTGAATCGAGGTGTAATCAGGACGACCAATTGTTTGGCTAAAGGCGGCGCGGACGAACACATCTTCCAGCATTTCAATATTAAAATTGAAGCTAGGTAGTAGGTAATCGTAATCACCCTTTTGAGTTTGATAAACGCGATTATTATCCACAGAACTCGTTAGCGCGATTTCAGATTCTGCAATCCAAGTAGCTGTATCATAGGAGGAAACAACAGAAGTCGATTCAACATCTGTTTTTTCGTAGCGTAAGCCGAAATGCACATCGTAGGGCATATTGGCAATTTCGCTGGCGAAGTTGTATTGAATATAGGCAGATTGAGATTTTTCTTCAGTGAAACGGTCTGTGCCTTTGGAGTAATCGGTAGAAGGGCAGAAGCCATTACCACAATCACCCACTATGTTGGTTGCATAGAGTTCTGCAGCACGGGCGCGAACCGCTTCAAAGTCCCACAGAAACATAGTGTTTAGCGGATCTGTCGAGGCATTACCGTTATAACCTGCAAAATTACCTTTTGAACCATCAAATTTATCGATAACTGAACTGGTTGGGAACCAAGCTGCGTCTAAATCGCCCGCTGCACCAACGCCACCCCAGTCGTTACGTTGAATATCAACCTGTTGGGAGTGGTTATTCACGTCTGACATCGCAATACCAAAATCGATACTGCCTGCTTCGGCTAAATCATATTTACCCGACATTTGCAGCTGTTCGATTTCGGAGCGATTGACGGCATTGGTGAAGGTTGAACCTGTCACGCGCATATCTTCTGGGCGAACCGCATTTCCACCACCAACGGCGAGTACTGGGACATCACCGCTAAAATCGGTCGCTGCACTGGTACGAATAAAGGCGGCGGTACTGAGGTTGCTCGTACTGCCATTGACATTGTTAGGCGTACGTTCGGCGTAGGAGTTATGGTAATCCAAGTTTAACGTCAGATTATCACTGGCTTCCCAAGCTAAGTTAAAACCCAGTGAACCACTTTGGTCGCGGGTGCCGAAATCGCCAGCAGCCATTGAAAGGTCGGCGGGTGCATCGTAGGTTTCGGAATAAACGAGTGGTGATGAAACTGGGCCATCACTCCAAATATTTTCTTGGGACGGCACAAAGTTAAACCATGCCGAGACGTCGTGCGTTTGAGTATCGATGTCGTTACGCATGTAAGTGTAATCAAGCGTTGCGCGCAGCGAGTCAATTGGTTCGTATTGCAGCACTAATTGACCGTTGGTGCGTTTACGTTGCTGTTCCTCAAAACGGTAAATCGTGGTTTGTGGCACGCTATACACGTCATCATCGCCAGGGCGATTGACTTGATTGTCGTTTTTAGGAACGCCGCCCCATTCTGCGTTGGGGCCGCTGTAATCTTGGTCAACAATACCTGGAAAACTGCGCCAACCGGTACCGACTTGGGCTTGTTGATTACCACTCTCCCTTTCTTGATAGCTACCTGAAATAGAAATCCCAAATTTATCATCGGCAAAGGTATTTGAGTACAAGCCAGAAAGCTCAGGTGTGGTAGATCCTTTATCCGTGGATGAGTCATCAACGGCCTTTGCACCGAAAGTGGCCTTCATGCCTGGCGAGCTTAGCGGTCTATGGGTGAGCACATTGATCGTTGCGCCAATACCGCCCGTTGGATTTTCCGCCTTAGCGGTTTTCTCCACTTCAACCGCACTGATGGCTTCTGACGCTATGTTGGCAAAGTCGAATGAACGAGAGCCAGTGGTGACAGGCATTTGACGTCCGTTTAACAGTACTAAGTTTTGATCGGCACCAAAACCACGGACCGACACTCGGCTACCTTCACCGTTTTGACGGTCGATAGATACGCCAGAAATACGTTGTAGCGACTCAGCTAAGTTACTGTCGGGGAATTTACCGATATCTTCGGCGTTAATGGCATCAACAATGCCTTCTGAGCCGCGTTTTACGTCCATCGAACGGACTAAACTACCGCGGATCCCTGTTACTTGAATAACTTCAATATTTTCTTCTTTTTTGTCAGTATCGGCGGCATAGGCGGGCATGATAGCGCCCACGCCTAAGACTAGCGAAAGGCTAGTGGCCAATCTGGTTTTTTTAAATGTTCTAAGTTCCATCTACATCTCCCCGTTGAGTAGATATTCAGGCTACAACTCTCTGATTTTGTTTTTGGGTAGAACAAATTATGTACAGCTTGCTCATATTCTTGTTCGAGTTAGGTTTATGTAAGCGCTTACATAAAGCTAGTTTAAATTATCAACAGAGTCAACGGTAAGTTACTTTATTGTTGCAATATAATGCGTTTTTTGTTTGTGGTTATATTCTAAATCATTGTTTTAAAATGAAACCAGTTTTATATTTTGTTACACATTTATGATGAAATTGGTGAGGAAGGGTGTGCTAAATTCACTTTATGACGTTTGAAATGGTGTTTTTACGCTAGGGGGAATGCCAAAATTTGAGGGTTATTTCGCGCGAGCGGGGATGATTGACCATTTCGGCAGTGGTTTTCACGCCTAAAAGGGGAATTATTAAGGCTTTCGTTGGGGCAGAATGTAGGTGTTCAAAGGCCGATAAATACGGGTTTTAAAGATGCTGAAAAGCATCGTTAACACTCATTAAATGCCCTTTAATCAGTACGTTATGAGCGAGTTGCACTTGGGTTTGTAGGTCGTTTTTTATACTGTCATTTGAGCCGCGCTTGTTCACTTAGGCCCGAAAAATCTAACAAGAAGGCGCAATGCAGTGCTTATTCTTGCAGTTCAACATGGTCAGGCTAGAGCAGTGCTAGCCTTCATTTATTCGCTATTTTTCTCGCTTAATTGCTGAATCTCTTACAAATAATGAAGGCGTAAAATGGCTAACGATTTCCACATCGGTTTTATTGTATACGTGTTTTAGTACCCAGAGCGCCGCCATTTTACCCATTTCATGGATGGGGTTGCTGACAGAGGTGAGCTTAGGGGAAATATACTGGGGAAACGGGATGTTATCATAACCCATGAAGGACAAATCTTCGGGCACCTTAAGCCCTTGTTCAAGGCAGGTTGAAATCGCACCCGATGCCATTTGGTCATTGGCGCAAATCACCGCTGTAAACGGCCGTTGCAGGCTGAGTAAATGTCGCATGCCATCGCAACCGCTCGACTCTTTAAACGTCCCTTCGTAGAACAGCTCACTCTCATAGGGAATGGCCGATTCAGTGAGCGCTTTCTTATGGCCCATCAGACGCTGCCTAGCATCTAGTTTGAATAAAGGTCCTGATATATAAGCAATATGTTTATGCCCTAACGACAACATATGCTGAGTCGCGAGGTAACCGCCAAGCTCGTTATCGAGATAAATACAGCGTTCTCGTATGGCGGCAACATAGCGGTTAATCAGTACTATTGGCGTGCTCTGCTGACAGAGATCGATAAGATAGTCATCTGAAACCGCTTCCACATCGATAATTAACGCATCACAGCCGCGATCAAGTAAAAATTGCACCGCATCTTTTTCTAGGGATTCATTGCTTTTACCCGCGGCAATAATGACGTGTTTACCCGCATCACGCAGGGCATCTTCAATTTCAGTCATCATAGGTCCATAAAATGGGCCATCGAGTTGTGATACCAGGACGCCCACACTATTTGAGCAGTTGGACGCTAATGATTGGGCTATCGCATTGGGACGATAGTCCAACTGAGCCATAGCGTCTAATACCTTTTGTTTGGTTTTCTCACTGACATTGGTGTTTTTATTCATCACCCGTGACACAGTCGCAAGTGAAACGCCTGCAAGTACCGAAACGTCGTAAATAGTGGCCATATCATCTCAAATTAGAGGTACTGAAAAGTACAATGCCTTGAAGATTAGCATAATTTTATTAGGTGGCTCTATTTAATTCCAGATGGATTTCATCCACTTTCTGGTTATTTAGCGTATAACGACGCATGATAAATGCGACCAAAATTGAGCCGATAGCGGGATAAAGGGTAAATGAAATTAAGATGCCATTGAGTGTCGTTTCACTCTGAACCACATCGGCTTGATAACCATAACTTGCCAGTAACCATCCTGCCGCTGCACCGCCAATTGCGACTCCAAGTTTGATAAAGAAAATCACCGAGGAGTAAATCATGCCTGTGATACGCACGCCGGTTTTGTATTGACCATAATCGACTGTATCCGCCATTTTCGCCCAGAGTAATGGCGTGGCCATATTGAAGGTAAAGCCCCAGACAATATAAAGAGTGAAGGCGAGAACGACTTGATCTTTAGGGACAAAAAAGTGCAATACGCACAGGGCTGCGGCGATGAGTTGCAACACAATATAGGCTTTGACCTTACAAACGCGTTTGGCTAATGGCTCTGCGAGAATGCAGCCAAAAATATTGCCAACCATACCTAAGGTGATGAAAAGAGTGATCATATCCGGCAGGTTAAGAAAATATTTCACATAGTAAATGGCGAGGCTAGTGCGTAACACCATGCCGGATAATAGGCAAACTGCGGCGGCGGATAGCACTCGCCATTGGTCATTCTTTAATAGGTAGGTAAAGTCCTGTTTAAAGCTGGAGTTTTGATCCACTGGCGGATGTAAGCGCTCTTTTGTGCCCCAGAAGCAGGCCAAAAACATGGCAACACCTAAGATGCTCATGGCGAGAATTGTAAGCTGATAGCCCTTTGCTTGGTCCCCCTTACCGAGAAACTCGACTAAAGGAAGGGTAAGTCCTGAGACCAGTAAGCCACCGAGCATAGCGAACACAAACCGATAGGATTGCACCGAAACTCGCTCTTTGGGATCGGCCGTCAGTACTCCCCCTAAGGCGCAATAGGGGATATTAATGGCGGTATATACCATCATCAATGCCGTGTAAGTCACGAAGGCATAAATCATTTTCCCATCATCAGATAAATCTGGGGTGGTAAATGCCAATACACTGATAATCCCAAAGGGCAGGGCAAACCAGAGTAAATAGGGTCTGAATTTACCCCAATGGGTGTTCGTGCGGTCTGCCAATGCGCCCATTAAAGGATCGGTGACGGCATCAATCAACCGTACCAGTAGAAACATGGTGCCGACAAAGGCGGGTGAAATGCCAAAGATGTCGGTGTAAAAAAAGGTAAGAAACAGCATAACGGTTTGAAAAACGATGTTGCTGGCGGTGTCGCCAAGCCCATAGGCTATTTTTTCTTTTATGCTAATCATGGCTTTAGCCTTATTTATTATTGTTATTGGTTAAGTGGGCCCTTGAGCGAATCAAGTCGCTGTAAGCGTGACCACTGGCCTTTATCGTTCGGGTTTGACTGGCATAATCCACATAGACAATGCCAAAACGTTTTAAGTAGCCTTCCGCCCACTCAAAATTATCCATCAAGCTCCAGGCAAAGTAACCCTGAATGTTAACACCTTGTACTATGGCATTGTCTACTGCGGTTAAATGGTGCTGGTAATAGCTGAGCCTATCGAAGTCATCGACACGCCCATCAATGCATTTATCGTCCATAGCGGCGCCATTTTCTGTGATGAAAATAGGCGGTAAATCATAGGTTTGATTTAAAGAAACCAGTAAATCGGTAAAGGCCTGTGGATGGATCTCCCAGCCTATGTCGGTTTTAGGTACCCCAGGTAAATCAACTTGCACAAATCCTTGTTCTGCATCGGCCTGATATACGGCGCGGGTATAAAAGTTAACCCCTAAAAAATCAATTGGTTGACTGATAAGCTCAAGGTCGCCGTCGTGAATTTCCGGTCTGTCTTCTGGTGCTAATGCTGTGAGAAGGTCTGGGTATGCCGCATCGAAAATGGGCTTGATATACCACTGGTTAAAGTAATCATCGGCTTGCTTTGCGGCCTGAATATCGACAGCACTTTGGGTTAATGCGTAGCAAGGCGTGAAGTTAAGAACTATGCCATTCATGCTGTTAGGGCTGTTCTTTTGCAGCACTTGCATCGCTAAGCCGTGGGCGAGCAATAAGTGGTGAGCCGATTGACGGCCATAGGCTTTTTTCATTAAACCAGGGGCGTGAATGCCTGCCTCATAGCCTAAATATGAGCTGCAGAAGGGTTCGTTTAAAGTGGCGTAGGAATACACTCGGTCGCCGAAGGCTTGGCTTATTTTGTCAGCATAGTCTTTGAAAAGGTAAGCGGTATCTCGGTTTAACCAGCCGCCTTGATCCTCAATATGTTGAGGAAGATCCCAATGGTAAAGCGTGACAAATGCTTTGATATTTCTACGTTTTAGTTCATCTAGAATGCCAAGGTAGAAATCAACTCCCTGCTGATTAATGCTGCCATCTTGATTTAAGACCCGTCCCCATGCGATGGAAAAGCGATAAGCATCAACCCCGAGTGACGCGATTAAGGCGATATCTTCTTGCCATAGATTCAGGTGGTTGCAGGCGACATCGCCATTGGAGGCATCACGGATTTTATCTGGTTTTGCACAAAAGGTATCCCAAATACAGGTTTGGCGAGAGTCCACGCCACCTTCGATTTGAAAGGAAGCGGTCGCAACACCAAAAGTAAACGCTTCGCTTTGGAGTCTTGAGTTTTTGGGTAAAGATATTTTCATATATTCAGTCACTTAATTATATTTTTGAATTCATGCCTGCGATTTAAAACACAGAGTTCAAGATAAAGAGAGTAAAGATGCTTGCCGACTGTCACTAAAAATATTGACTTTGGTTATCGACATGTTAACAATGAAAGCGCTTACATCGAGGTTAGTGACTAATCATACAAAGGTCAATATGAGATTTGGATAAATTAATCACGCCATTTTGACTAAGAAGATTAAACGTTTTTATCTAGATAATCGGTTGGGGAGAATAGGGCAAACATGGCTATTGCAAATGAAACTGAGGCGAGTGCAGTGAGTGAGGCAACAAGGAGTGTGCACCAGAGTGGCAACTTTAAGTTCGCTTTAGTGGCATTAACATCGTTGTTTTTCATGTGGGGATTCATTACTTGTCTTAACGATATCTTAATACCTTATTTAAAAAACATGTTTGAGCTGAATTACGCCCAAGCCATGTTGGTGCAGTTTTGTTTTTTTGGGGCTTACTTTATTGTCTCAATCCCAGCGGGTGCACTTGTGGGTAAGATTGGTTATCAAAAAGGCATAGTCACTGGGCTTGGTATTGCGTGTTTAGGCTGCTTATTGTTCTATCCTTCGGCGAGTTTCGCTTCGTATTGGATGTTCCTAGGCGCTTTTTTTGTTTTAGCCTCTGGCATTACCATTCTACAAGTGGCAGCTAATCCCTACGTCAGCGTGCTGGGACCTGCGAAAACCGCCTCATCGAGACTCACTCTGACCCAAGCGTTTAATTCCTTTGGCACCACAGTTGCTCCGTTTTTTGGTAGTTGGTTGATTTTATCGACTTCACATCAAATGACGGGTAAGGCTGCTCCTGACCTTGTAGTCAGCGCTGCGGCCCAAGCGAGCACAGTACAAGTTCCCTATTTGATTTTAGCGGCCAGTTTATTTGTGCTGGCGGTGATTTTTATACTGTTAAAGCTGCCTTTTTTAGGTAAAAAACTGCCTGCGAGCAGTGCTAAAGTGCTGGGCAGTGCATGGCAATTTCCGCATCTTGTTCTCGGTAGCGTGGGGATTTTTGTGTATGTGGGCGCAGAAGTCGCCATTGGCAGTTTTCTGATTAGCTTTTTAGTTCAGCCCGATATTGGCGGTTACACCCACGCCGAAGCCGCGCACTATATTGCTTACTATTTTGGTGGCGCTATGGTTGGGCGCTTTATCGGCGCGGCTGTGATGCAAAAAATCAAAGCCGGCAAAGTATTAGCCTTTAATGCGATTTGTGCTTGCCTGCTGGTGGCTTTAGCCATGTTCAGTACCGGGGCGATGGCGATGTGGGCCTTACTGTTAGTTGGGTTATGTAACTCTATTATGTTCCCGACCATTTTCAGCCTGGCATTACAAGATCTTGAACAACACACTAGCCAAGGTTCAGGCATTTTATGTTTGGCGATTGTGGGCGGCGCGATTGTGCCCTTATTTCAAGGTATGTTAGCCGATCATTTTGGTATCCAATTGGCCTTTATCTTACCGCTACTTTGTTATGGTTTTATCGCCTATTACGGGGCTAAGGGCTCTGATGCCCCAAGACCAAGATTTTAAATTAATTAAAACACGACGATTAAACACATGGATGCGCACACGGCGTGTGTATTAAGACATTTTATTTTTTGAGGGCGAGAATTATGAGCGTTATCGCATTGAGACCTAAAATCTTTAGTTTGAGTTTATTGGCTGTGCTGACCTGCGCCAGTTTAAGCGGATGCAGCAAAACAGAGCAGATAAAAGCAGCTGACAGTCAGTCTGTTAAGCCTAGTGATGTGGCCGCATCTAGCTCACCTAATAGCCCCAATGGTTACAGTATCAATGGTAAGTCTACCGATATTAATATTTGGCCGCAGTTAACTATCCCCCATAAAAATCAAGAAGATGTTGAAAAACGCGTCGCAGATTTATTGGCAAAAATGACGCTAGAGCAGAAAGTTGCGCAGATGATCCAACCTGAGATCCGCGATATCACGGTCGAAGATATGCGCAAATACGGTTTCGGCTCTTATTTGAATGGTGGCGGTTCTTACCCGAACCAAGATAAACATGCGACGCCGGCAGATTGGATTGCCTTAGCCGACGCTATGTTTCAAGCTTCAATGGATGACTCGCTCGATGGCATCAGTATTCCAACCATGTGGGGCACGGATGCGGTTCATGGTCACAACAATGTGATTGGCGCAACACTGTTCCCACATAACATAGGGTTAGGTGCGGCCCATCATCCTGAGCTTATTCAGCAAATTGCTGCGATTACTGCCAAAGAAGTCATGGTGACGGGAATTGATTGGGTATTTGCGCCGACTGTCGCTGTGGTGCGTGATGACCGCTGGGGACGAACCTACGAGGGGTATTCAGAAGATCCTGTCATCGTTAAATCCTATTCGCACGCAATTGTCGAAGGATTACAAGGGGGCAATGATAAAGACTTCTTATCAGATCAGCATGTTATCGCTACGGTAAAACATTTCTTAGGGGATGGTGGGACCGAAGGCGGGGATGATCAGGGCGATAATATCGCATCCGAACAAGCCTTGTTTGACATTCATGCCCAAGGTTATGTCGGCGGGTTAACTGCGGGCGCGCAAACGGTAATGGCCTCATTTAATAGCTGGCACGGCGCTAAAAATCACGGTAATCCTTATTTATTGACCGATGTACTTAAGACTCGCATGGGCTTTGATGGCTTTGTCGTTGGCGATTGGAATGGTCATGGGCAGGTTGAAGGTTGCAGTAACGAATCCTGTCCTCAGGCCGTTAATGCGGGCTTAGATGTATTTATGGTGCCTACGGCCGCATGGAAACCCTTATATGAAAACACTATCGCGCAAGTTAAGTCGGGTTTGATCAGCCAAGCGCGGATTGATGATGCCGTGAGTCGTATCCTGCGCGTTAAAATTCGGGCGGGATTATTTGAAAAGCCAAGTCCAGCTAAGCGTCCTTTATCGGGTAAAACCGAGTTAATTGGACAAGCTAGCCACAGAGACGTTGCGCGCCAAGCGGTGCGTGAATCATTGGTATTATTGAAAAATAATCAGCATTTACTGCCGCTATCGCCCAAAGCTAAAGTACTCGTCGCGGGTGATGCCGCCGATAATATTGGCAAGCAATCGGGTGGTTGGTCTATTACTTGGCAGGGTACAGATAATCAAAATGCAGATTTCCCTGGAGCGACATCGATTTATGCCGGCATAGCAAAAGCGGTTTCTGCCAGTGGTGGTAACGCTGTGCTGAGTATTGATGGTCAGTTTGATACTGCGAATAAACCCGATGTGGCGATTGTGGTATTTGGTGAAGAGCCCTATGCCGAGGGCAATGGAGATATCGATAATCTTGAATATCAAAGGGGGAATAAGCGTGACTTAGCTTTATTACAAAAGCTCAAAGCCGCAGGGGTTCCTGTGGTCTCTGTGTTTATTAGCGGCAGACCTTTGTGGGTCAATCCTGAGCTTAATGCCTCTGACGCCTTTGTCGCCGCTTGGTTGCCTGGTACTGAAGGGGCAGGGATTAGTGAAGTGTTATTCACTCAAGCTAATGGTGATGTTCAGTATGACTTTACTGGTAAATTGTCTTTCTCATGGCCGTCGACACCGCAGCAAACTCAAGTGAATGTTCACGACAGTGATTATTCGCCATTACTTCCCTATGGCTATGGCCTGAGCTATGCGGATAAGGCAAATAGTACTGCGCCTGCGATATTATCGAATAGTTTGTCTGAAGATAATTTCAGTGAACAAGTGCAACTCAGCCAGAAGCCGTTATTCGAGCGTGCCGTTAAGGCGCCTTGGAAGATGCTGATTGGCAGTGTTGAAGGTGAAAAGGTTTCGATGGAACCTATCGCCAGCAGCGTGCAGTCGAATGATGTTGTCACGATCAAAACCTTTGATAAACAAGTACAAGAAGATGCTCGCCATGTCAGCTTCAACGGTAAGGCGCTTGGTTTTGTGAGTTTGCAGGGGAACTTCCCTGAAGACTTACGGGCTTATCTGGCGAGCGAGTCAGTGTTGAGTATGCAGGTCAAAGTCGGTTCATCGATTAAAGCGCCTGTTAATGTTGGCATGACCTGCGAAGGCGATTGTCGAGCCAATGTGGACATCAGCACTCAGCTAAGCGCGTTAAGCCTTGATACTTGGAGTGAACTAAACATAGATCTCACTTGCTATCAGGGGCAGGGGATTGATTTTGGTAAAATTATCTCGCCTTTCATATTGTCATCATCGGGCGCTGTGGATATCAGTTTTAGCGATATCACCTTAAAGCCAAAAACGGCGAGTATGGCGTCAGTCGAGTGTCCGTAATGTAAAATCCCAAGGCGCAGTTGGCTCGTTTACATGACGACTGCGCCTTCATTGTTTGTTGTAATAAACAGCCTTTACTTTGACAGGGGCTAATGTTGTTTTTGACCTGAGGCAGTTTTCAATTACAGTGTATGGCATCAGGCAGTAGAGCCGAGCTTCACTGAGCCGCTTTGCGTTAAATATATTGAGATGGAGTAAGTTGATGTTACGAATTGGTATCGATCTTGGCGGCACAAAAATCGAGTTAGTCGCATTGGATGACGATGGTAAAGAAGTGTTTCGTAAACGCATCCCAACGCCAAGAGAATATGTTGCAACAGTCGATGCATTAGTCGCACTCGTGACAGAAGTCGAAGAGAGCCTGCAACAAACCGCCACAATAGGCATAGGTATTCCTGGGGTGATTTCTCCTTTTACTGGCCTAGTTAAAAATGCTAATTCAACGTGGATCAATGGCCATCCCCTCGATGTGGATCTAGGCGCTCGATTAAACCGTAAGGTGAAAATCGCTAATGATGCTAACTGTTTTGCCGTATCAGAAGCGGTCGATGGCGCAGCTGCTGGCAAGTCAGTGGTCTTTGGCGCCATTATTGGTACTGGATGTGGTGCAGGTATCGCCATCAAAGGCCAAGTGCATGATGGTGGTAATGGTATAGGTGGTGAGTGGGGTCATAATCCTTTACCTTGGATGAAAGCCGATGAATTTAATACCACGACGTGTTTTTGTGGTAACAGAGACTGCATCGAGACGTTTATCTCAGGGACGGGTTTTGTACGCGATTTTCGCGCAGCAGGTGGCGTTGCTGACAGCGGTATTGAAATCGCTCAAATGATGCAAGCGGGCGATCCGCTGGCAACTCAAGCTTTTGATCGCTTTATCGATCGTTTAGCCCGCTCATTGGCCCATGTGATCAATATGATGGATCCTGATGTAATCGTCCTTGGCGGCGGAGTGTCCAACATCGATGCCATTTACACTGAATTGCCAAAAGTTTTACCGCTATATGTGGTTGGCCGTGAGTGTCACACTCCGGTTGTTAAAAACTGTTATGGGGCTTCATCGGGCGTACGTGGTGCCGCTTGGTTGTGGGGACGCTAACTTTAACCTTAATTTGAAATAGTGTTTGATATTTAAGGCCGAATTCATTTATTTGAATTTGGCCTTTTTTTGATTTTGTCATTCTAAAGTTTTACATTTCATTAGCAACTCTTTATCTTAAGTGCTGGTAATTCTTACGCTAAGTGCTATTTTTAATGCTGGGTAGAAAGTATAAAAATGAATTAGATCATAATAATTACGCTATTGTCGTTCTCTTGGGAGTTTACTAGATGAAGCATTTGTCCATCAGTACTAAGTTGTTGTGGATTACATCAGCATTATTTTTATCGATAGTGGCTATTTTATCTATCAGTTTATGGTGGACGCTGTCGGCTCAAAACGCACAATTGTCGGATCAAGTTCAAAATACCCTACAAACGGAAACGCGGGATAAACTCGAAGCCCGCGCAGGTGAATATGGCGAAATGGTCGCCGGATTTATTAATGAAGCTTATCGTATCCCTTTTTCTTTTGCGGGTATGCTTGAAAGTACTGCCGAGGAATTACCCTTAAAACGTGACCGCTTAGAACTCGCAGTAGCGGCAGTGCTGAAGAAAAATGCGCAAGTCTCTTCCATGTATGCCCAGTTCGAACCTAATGGTTATGATGGGCTCGACAGTGAGTTTTTGAATGTTAATGTCAGTCACAGTGTGGCGACATCTGGCGCTCTAGAGGTCTATTACACCCGTAACGACGATGGCACTGTGGAGCATAACCAAGTTGAAGATTCGGCAGAAAAGTACCTCACTAGCTTAAATGAGTTTGGGATCCGTGATGCTGAATGGTATTTATGTGGTAAAGAAACCTTAAAGCCCTGTTTAATGGAGCCGTACTTATACGAGATCACTCCAGGCAACAAAGCATTAATGACCTCGTTGACTGTGCCCGTGCTTAAACATAAGCAATTTATCGGCATAGTCGGTGTAGATGTAAACTTGCCAGTGTTTCAAACCCTTATCGATAAGTTATCCAAAAGCCTCTACGATGGACAAGCAAAAGTCACTTTGCTGAGTACCCGTGGTTTAGTGGTCGCGGCAAGTCATTACAGTAAAAAGGCGCGTCCATTAGCTGAGTCGATAAATCCAACTCTCGCCTCGCAAATTATCTCGTTGCACAAGAATTCCGGCTACATGGTTAACGATGATGAAATTATTGTTGCCTACCCCATTAAGATCCCGCTAGCGAATGCCGAGTGGTCCTTGGTTATCCAAGTACCGACTGCACAGGCGTATAAAAGCTCGATTGAGCTTAATAATGATATGGATGAAATGGCGACTTCCTTAGGCAGTTTGCTGCTGATCGTGGGTATTGTGGTATCGATTGCCGCTGTAATTACCATTAGCTTAGTGATCCGTAGCATTATCTCACCATTGAGAATGATCCAAGGCCGGGTAGAGCACCTTGCGAGTGCCGATGGCGATTTAACGCAATCGATTGAGGTTGATTCCCATGCTGAATTGATTGCGCTAGCGAAAGGTTTCAATTCCTTTATTTATAAACTTAAAAATTTGATTGCCGAACTGAAAACGCTTGCGAGCCGCTCTCAGGAGGAAAGCCAAGCCTCTGCCAAAATTGCGCAGCTCACCCGTGACAGCGTGAATCGCCAGTACGGTGAAATTGAGAGTGTAGTAACGGCTGTGAACCAAATGAGTGCTACTGCACTTGAGGTTGCTAAGGCATCAGAGCAAACGGCGGCTGAAACTGAAGCTATGTCGCGCAATATTCGTCATAGCGAAGAGAGCCTGACTAAGGCAATGGGTTTTGTCGCGACTATGTCTCAGGAGTCTATGGAGGCTAAGCTGGCGGTGAGTAAAGTGGCTGAAAGCAGTATGAACATCAGTCGTATCCTTGAGGTGATAAGCTCCATTGCCGCACAGACTAACCTGTTGGCACTCAATGCGGCGATTGAAGCTGCAAGGGCGGGTGAGCAGGGACGAGGCTTTGCTGTGGTTGCTGACGAAGTCCGCGCGCTAGCATCTAAGACTCAGAGCTCGACGAACGACATTAGTACCCTTATCGACGCACTGCAAAAAGAGGTCCAAAGCGCTTCTGGCATCATAGATAAAGGCGCTGAGCGGGCACAAATGGCCGTATCTCAAACTGAGCAAGCGTTAAACTCATTGAATTCAATGGTGAGTCAGATTGGGGAAATTTCGGGCCAAGTGACCCATATTGCCGCCGCCGCAGAAGAGCAGAGTGCGGTGACTGAAGAGGTTAATCGCAATATCACCGGGATTTCTGATTCGGCTTCTGAACTTGCACGTCTTGCGGGTGAAGCACAGCAAAGCAGTGTAGTTTTAGCAAACTTAGTGAAGCAGCAGCATGAGCAGTTAGGTAAGTTAAAAACCTAGCACGCAGAGGTTTACTGAATTAGCGCATTGATTTTAATTAGGCTCTTTGATTGTGTTGCTGGTTAAACACTGACCAAAGGGCCTATCTTTATGGTGATGTTAACTAACAATACATAGGCAGAAGCCATAAAATAGTCAGCGAGCCAGCTGTATATGCATGGTGATTATACTGTGATTAGCAGGATAAATTTTTTAGATACAAAAAAGCCCATTTTTCAATGGGCTTTTTCGTTGAATCGGGTGGTGGCCCCTCACGGACTTGAACCGTGGACCTAACGATTATGAGTCGTGTGCTCTAACCAACTGAGCTAAGGGGCCGACTTAAGGTAATCGTCATTACCTGAAGCGGGTGGAAGTATACTAAGCTTACTTACGCTTGTCACCCGTGTTTTGGCTTGAAATACACACAACTGATTCAATTGGTTATCTGTTAATCAACTTAAATGTAATCGTCGCCTAAATTTAGGGCTTCGATACTGTGCTGATGTCGATATTAGCGTATGAGAGGCAATAAAAAGCCCTGAATAGGCAGGGCTTCAAATCTTACTTAGCTGACTTTAGGCTGCTAACGGCCTATTCATCTAGGAATGATTTTAAGATTTCTGAGCGTGAAGGGTGACGCAGTTTGCGCAGTGCCTTAGCTTCAATCTGACGAATACGTTCACGGGTTACGTCGAACTGCTTACCCACTTCTTCAAGAGTGTGGTCAGTGTTCATATCGATACCAAAACGCATACGCAGTACTTTCGCTTCACGGGCGGTTAGACCTGCTAACACTTCGTGTGTGGCGTTTTTCAAGCTTTCGCTGGTCGCTGAGTCCAGTGGTAGTTCGAGGGTCGTATCCTCGATAAAATCACCTAAATGCGAATCTTCATCGTCACCGATTGGAGTTTCCATGGAGATAGGTTCTTTGGCGATTTTCAGTACCTTACGGATCTTATCTTCCGGCATCATCATACGCTCAGCCAGTTCTTCAGGTGAAGGCTCGCGGCCCATTTCCTGTAGCATTTGGCGAGATATACGGTTCAGCTTGTTGATCGTTTCGATCATGTGTACTGGAATTCGAATGGTACGCGCTTGGTCGGCAATAGAACGAGTAATCGCCTGACGGATCCACCAAGTTGCATAGGTCGAGAACTTGTAACCACGACGGTATTCGAATTTATCCACGGCCTTCATCAAGCCAATGTTACCTTCTTGGATTAAGTCCAAGAATTGCAGACCACGGTTGGTGTATTTCTTCGCGATAGAAATTACCAGACGTAAGTTTGCTTCAACCATTTCTTTCTTCGCACGGCGGGCTTTAGCTTCACCGATTGACATACGACGGTTGATGTCTTTAATGGCTGAAATCGCTAAGCCAGTTTCTTCTTCAACTGCTGCAAGCTTAGTACGACAACGGATCACGTCGTCTTCAACCATTCTTAGGCCTTCGGCATAAGGTTTAGTTGAGGCTTTTTCAGTGTTGAACCAATCGAGGTTGGTTTCGTTGCCAGTGAAGAATTTAACAAAATTTTTCTTCGGCATTTTGGCTTGTTCAACGCATAGTTTTAACACTAAACGTTCTTGAACACGCACGCGATCCATCATAGTGCGCATGCTTTTTACTAAACGGTCAAACTGTTTAGGTACTAAGCGGAATTCTTTGAAGATTTCACCAATTTCGAATAGTGCTTTTACCGATTCTGGGTGTTCACGGCCCTTAGCTTCGATAATTTTCAGTGCACTTTCGTAGGCGGTTCTCAGTTGAGCGAATCTTTCGCGTGCTTCTTCAGGATCAGGCCCTTTGTTGCCTTCTTCTTCATCTTCACTGTCTTCGTCATCATCTTCGTCATCTTCATCGTCCAGCTCTTCTTCAGATAATTCTGAGCCGATGTGAGTTGCTGTCGGTGCGACGTCTTCTTCGTCCGGGTTAACAAATCCAGAGATAATATCAGATAGGCGCAGTTCGTCGGCTTCAAATTGGTCGAATTGCTCAAGGATCATCGCGATCGCTTGCGGGTACTCGGCGACTGAACTTTGAACTGTGTTGATGCCTTCTTCGATGCGTTTGGCGATAACAATTTCGCCTTCGCGGGTCAGAAGCTCAACGGTACCCATTTCACGCATGTACATGCGCACTGGATCGGTTGTGCGGCCAAGTTCGCTTTCTACTGTTGCGAGTGCGGCAGCGGCTTCTTCAGCGGCATCTTCGTCTGTGTTGTCTTCCGACATCATCATGTCATCGGCATCTGGGGCTTCTTCGAATACCCGGATACCCATGTCATTTATCATCTGGATAATATCTTCGATCTGGTCAGAATCGACCATGTCTGCAGGTAAGTGATCGTTCACTTCTGCATAGGTTAAGTAACCTTGCTCTTTACCTTTGGCAAGCAACAGCTTAAGTTGCGACTGCGGAGTATGATCCATAGATATCATCCAAGTTGGGAAACTGTTACAACGACGGACACTTAGCATAAGCTAAGTGCCGCGCAAATCGTCAATTATAGCCGTGTGCACATGTCTGTGCTAGTCACTGGGACAGTGAATGAGGACATTTTTGCCTCAGTTCAACCCTTTCATGACTGAGATCAGCTTCGAGAGCTGCATCTTCTCTTCTTTAGTATGAGTCTGTTTTAGACTCAATTCCTGATATCGTTGTTCAATATATTGATTGTTCAACCAAACCAGGGTTTGTTTAAACTTTTCGAGCAAGTTTTCATCCGCCACTTGATGGTCCCATTGGGCCAATTTATGCAGAGTGCCGCTATAAGGGTGCTCTCTGAATTGTTCAAGTAGTTGTGCGCTGTTTAACGTTTGCTCTCGAGTCATCTCCAATAACAGTGGCAGCAATTCTATGCCTGGCATCTGTAAGTGGGCGAGTGCGGGTTGTGGGGGTAAACCCATACCCAGTTTAGGATGTTGTACTAGCAATGCGATGGCGAGTCGCAAGGGTGTACCGCGTCCTTTTAATCCATTATTTGCCATTGGTTTAGCTTGTTTCACGCTAAAGCCTAGCTTCTTTTTCATATCTTCTGAGCTGTTCATTCCTAACTTGTGAGCTAAGTTCTCAAGCAGTAAGTTTTGCAGCACAGTGTCTTGAATTTTTTCAATTAAGATAAAAGCTTGTTTCGCTAAGTTGCCTTTATCTGTACCGTATTTTGTCGCTAATGTATCAAACAGAAACTCAGGTAGTGCTATGGCTGAATCCATTAAGGTTTCAAATGCATCTTTACCAATTTTACGTACCATAGAATCAGGATCTTCGGCCTGAGGCAGGAACATAAATCGCACTTGATCGCCTGGCTTTAATAATGGCAATGCCGTTTCTAGTGCGCGCCAAGCCGCTTCAGTACCCGCTCTGTCACCGTCGTAACAGCAAACCACTTCTTTAGCGCTGCGCAGCAAAAGCTGAAATTGCTCCGCTGTAGTCGAAGTGCCTAATGACGCGACGGCATAATCGACACCAAATTGCGCCAATGCCACCACATCCATATAGCCTTCAACGATCAGTACTTTGTCTGGATCGCGATGGCGTTGTTTTAGTTCATAAAGACCATAAAGCTCATTGCCCTTATGAAATATGGGCGTTTCTGGAGAATTCAAGTATTTGGGTGTGCCATCACCTAAAACTCTGCCGCCAAAACCAATGACTCGTCCGCGCCTTTCGCGGATAGGAAACATCAGGCGGTCACGAAATCTGTCGTAACGTTTACCACTGTCGTTACTAATTAACATACCCGCAGTGAGTAATTTATCCTGCGCATCCTGATTCTGACGATAGCGGCCCAATAAGCCGTCCCAACCGTCTGGCGCAAAGCCAATACCAAAATGTTCCACTACATCATCGGATAAACCGCGATAGGCAAGATAATCGATAACTTTTTGTTTATCTTGGTGTTGTCTAAGTTGGTTTTGAAAGTAAAGGCTCGCTTCTTCCATGAGTTGGTATAAGTCACGACTTAAACCGTCATCATGTCGCTTGCCTGTGCCTTGTTCTCTGGGAACCTCTAATCCAAGCTGGCCCGCCAAATCTTCAATGGCATCAATAAAATCGAGTCGGTCATACTCCATCACAAAATCGATGGCGTTGCCGTGAGCACCGCAGCCAAAGCAATGATAGAACTGTTTATCACGGCTGACGGTAAACGAAGGTGATTTTTCGCTATGAAAAGGACAACAGGCCGAGTAGTTCTTACCCGCCTTTTTCAAGGGCACCTTACGATCGATAAGTTCGACTATGTCAGTGCGAGCGATTAGCTCATTGATAAAATCACGAGGTATTGCCATTGAGTGCTTAAAATCCCGCCTTGCGCGAATTTAAACAAACAAGCCGCGCATAGGCACGGCTTGTTCATACAGTGAAACGCTAATTATTGCAATTTTGCACGGATCATAGCGCCGATAGCGCCCATGTCTGCACGTCCTTGCACTTTAGATTTCAATGCTCCCATTACTTTGCCCATATCCGCCATGGCGGATGCACCTACTTCTACAATAGTTGCATCGATGAGCGCCGCGACTTCCGCCTCTGTAAGAGGGGTAGGCAGGAAAGCTTCAATAACTTGAATCTCTGCTGCTTCCACGTCGGCCAACTCGTTACGACCCGCTGCTTCAAACTGAGCAATCGAGTCACGACGTTGTTTCACCATTTTGGTTAAGACCGCTATAACCTGTTCATCAGTCAGAGATTCGCGGGTATCCACTTCAATCTGTTTGATGGCGGCTAATGCCATACGAATAGTGCTCAAGCGCGCCTTCTCTTTGGCGATCATGGCCTGCTTCATGTGGTCTTTTAGCTGATCAATTAGGCTCATATGAGATTAATATAAACGTACGCGACGTGCGTTTTCGCGAGAAAGCTTCTTAGCTAAACGTTTAACTGCAGCTGCTTTTGCGCGCTTACGTGCAGTAGTTGGCTTCTCGTAGAATTCACGAGCACGCACGTCGGCTAAAATACCAGCTTTTTCACAAGAGCGCTTGAAACGACGCAGAGCTACGTCGAATGGTTCGTTTTCACGTACTTTAATAATTGGCATACGCCATCACCCCTTAGGTGTAGGTTGTTCTGGTTCAATTGCTCGAACCAAGTCTATTTAAAATGGTGCGGAATTTTATACCGAGACACCTAGGCTTGTAAAGCCCTAAAACTGAGCTCAGTCCTATAGTGTACTCAATATGGCTTGTGCGGCTGGAGTAATCGAGCACTTGCAGGTAGAATTAGCGCCCTTTTAGTTAGCAATTGATGAGACACCATGCGGGTTCTAGGTATTGAAACATCTTGTGACGAGACAGGTATCGCCGTCTATGACGATGAACTGGGCTTATTATCGCACACTTTATACAGTCAGGTTAAGCTGCATGCTGACTATGGTGGTGTGGTGCCTGAACTGGCATCACGTGACCATGTGCGCAAAATTGTGCCGCTTATTCGTCAAGCGCTGAAAGATGCGAATACTGAAATGGCTGATCTCGATGGGATTGCCTACACCAAGGGCCCAGGTTTAATTGGTGCTTTACTTGTCGGCGCCTGTGTGGGGCGGTCACTGGCGTTTGCTTGGGGCAAGCCTGCAATCGGTGTTCACCATATGGAAGGACATCTACTGGCGCCTATGCTTGAAGATGACGCACCCGAGTTCCCCTTTGTGGCCTTATTGGTCTCTGGTGGCCATTCTATGTTGGTTAAAGTCGATGGAATTGGCCGCTATGAAGTATTAGGCGAGTCTGTTGATGATGCTGCGGGTGAAGCGTTTGATAAAACAGCTAAGCTAATGGGGCTGGATTATCCCGGCGGTCCGCGTTTAGCAAAGCTTGCTGCTAAAGGTTTACCTGCAGGGTATAAGTTTCCGCGGCCTATGACCGATAGACCTGGACTCGATTTTAGCTTTTCGGGTCTAAAAACTTTTACCGCTAATACCATTGCTGCCGAACCTGACGATGAACAGACTCGAGCCAATATTGCTCGTGCTTTTGAAGAAGCTGTGGTTGATACGCTAGCGATTAAATGCCGCCGTGCACTGAAGCAAACAGGCTATAACCGCTTAGTGATTGCCGGTGGCGTCAGTGCGAATACGCGCTTAAGAGAAACCTTGGCTGAAATGATGAGCTCGCTTGGTGGACAAGTGTTTTATCCCCGTGGTGAGTTTTGTACCGATAACGGCGCCATGATTGCCTTTGCAGGATTGCAGCGTTTAAAGGCGGGACAGCACGAAGATTTGGCGGTAAAAGGTCAGCCAAGATGGCCGTTAGATACCTTGCCGCCTGTGGCATAAAACGCCTTTGATGTTGATAGGTTATGTTGAAACAAAAAAGCTGCGCTTATAGCGCAGTTTTTTATTGGGGTAATTTTATTGGGCGTAATGTCATCTTAGGATTTTTTAGGGCGCTTCTTGCGTGACACTTTAGATTCTTCACCCTTGAGTAAGCGCTGAATATTGTCTTTATGGCGAATGATGATAAGTGTCGACAACATGGCAACGGGAATAGTAAATCTGTCATCTAGCCACCAAGTATAAAGGGGCGCCAGTAAAGCGGTAAGAATCGCGGCAAGGGACGAGTAGCGGCTAATTAACAGCAAGATAACCCAAGATGCCATTAAGCAAATCGCTAAATCATCGCCGATGGGAGCCATAGCGCCAAAGGCGGTTGCGACACCTTTACCGCCTTTAAAGCCAAAAAATACCGGATAAATATGTCCAAGGCATGCGGCGATGGCGATAAGCCCGAGTGACACTGCATCTATGCCCATGAGATAAGCTAAATAAGAAGGCACGGCACCTTTGAGCATGTCGAAAAACAGCACCATGGCAGCCGAACTCGCGCCGCCAATTCTTAGTACATTGGTGGCGCCTGGATTACCTGAACCTTGCAATCTTGGATCGGGTAGACCTCTCATCCTACAAACCAGCACGGCACTTGAGATTGAACCCGCCAAGTAGGCGGCCAAAATCATCAAAAGTGTCTGTGTTAATGGACTCACATTGGTTTCCTTACGCGTCTTAAGGTATTATCGCGCAACAATTTAAAAAGCTGACTCAGTTGTCAATCCCGCTATAGGTTTGTGCGATAACTCGCCTAGTTGGGGCTGAGATATTTTCTGAATGAGCAAATCCTTTTAGGGAGTTATCCTACTGTGGATTGGCTCGAGTAGAAAGTAAATTAGTTATCTGTCAGAAGATTGCGGATTATACAGCTAGGATCGCTTTTAGCTTATCAGACCTCATAGTAGTCAGTTAGTTGGAGAAAGCATGGATAAGGTACTTATACGGCAATTGCGCATTGATACTGTGATTGGTGTCTATGAGTGGGAAAAGAAAATCCATCAGAGCCTGTTATTAGACTTAGACATGGCGTGGGATAATAAACCTGCCGCAGCGACGGATGATTATCAATATGCGCTGTGCTATGAGACAGTTTCCAATCGATTAACCCAACTTGTTACTGAGCATCCAATCGAGTTAATCGAAACGGTTGCCGAGCGAGTGGCCGATTGCCTACTTCAAGAATTTAACGTGACTTGGGTGAAAGTTGTCGTGATGAAGCCAGGCGCGGTAGCAACTGCAGCTTCGGTTGGCGTCGAGATTGAACGTTCACGTTAGATTAGTACTTGATCAACTGCGCTGTTGATTGAGAAATAGTGTTTATCTTCAGATAAATCGGACATTAGCATGGCACGTATTTATATCAGTCTGGGTAGCAATATCGAGCCTGAACAGCATCTGCAAGCAGGATTAACATCGCTGCGAGCGTGTTTCGGGCCGCTGCGCCTCTCTTCTATGTATGAAAGTGAAGCGGTAGGTTTTAGTGGCACTAATTTTTTGAATATGGTTGCTAGCGCTGAAACGGATCTTAATATAGCGGCGGTAGTTGCACAGTTTAAGCAAATCGAGCAGAATCACGGCCGGCTTGCCGGGGCAAAGAAATTTAGCCCAAGAACCTTAGATTTGGATCTGCTGCTTTATGACCATGTGGTATGCCAAACGCCTGTTGTGCTGCCCCGTGCTGAGATAGTCAATAATGCCTTTGTGTTATGGCCATTAGCCGAGTTAGCGCCGGAATTGATTCATCCCGTGGTAGATAAAAGCTATGCAAGTTTGTGGCAAGAGTATGACAAAGATTCACAGCGACTTTGGCCTGTGACGTTTGAATGGCCCCCAGGGCTGACGTTTTAATTTATTGATAGGATTGTCATGGATACGTTTCAGGTCATTATTTTAGCGCTTATTCAAGGGCTAACCGAGTTTTTACCTATTTCTAGTTCTGCCCACTTAATTTTACCCGCACAGCTTTTAGGTTGGGAAGATCAAGGTTTATCCTTCGATGTGGCGGTGAATACAGGTTCGTTATTTGCTGTGGTAATTTATTTCAGACACGAGTTATGGACTATGTTTAATGCTTGGATTGCGAGCATTTTCAGAGGTCAACAATCCGAAGACAGCAAGCTGGCGTGGTGGATTATTCTGGCGACCTTGCCAGCGGTGTTTTTTGGTTTTCTGGCAAAGGATTTTATCGCGACTCACCTACGTAATGCTGAGGTCATCGCGGTCACTACCGTCGTATTTGGTTTATTGTTGTGGTGGGCCGATAAGATGTCGCGCCGCGATTTAACGGTTTATCAGACGGGCTGGCGTAAAGCCTTGTTAATTGGTTTCGCGCAGGCATTGGCCTTGATCCCAGGGACTTCGCGCTCTGGTGCCACTATGACAGCGGCGCTAATGTTAGGCTTAAGTCGTGATGCAGCGGCCCGCTTTTCATTCTTAATGTCAGTTCCTGTGAGTTTAGGTGCGGCGATTTTAGTGGGTAAAGATCTGGCGAAAAGTGAGCTTCCGATTGATTATCAAGCGTTAATCCTAGGAACTCTGATTTCGTTTGTTGCCGCTTATGCCTGTATTCATTACTTCTTAAAAATCATCAGCCGCATGGGAATGACCCCGTTTGTGATCTATCGTTTAGCACTCGGTGCAGTCTTGTGTGGATTTATCTTCTTCTAGCCACGCGAGTTTAGTCATCATAGTGAGATAATAAATAATAGAATCGGGTCATGTACCCGATTTTTGTTTTTGGAGCTTCCTCATTTTCTGAAGCTTAACTTATTTTTGGAGCTTTATATGGGTCTCGAATATCAGTGTCCAACCTGCGGACTTGCGTTAAAACAACACAAAGCCTCCCAAGGTTTTTATTGTGTCAATAAGCATCACTTCGATCGGAATGAGCAAGGCTATTGGGTTTTTACTAAACCACAACGCCAAAAGCCGACTGGTGATTCGCGCGAGCAAGTTAGAGCTAAGCGTTTTCTGCTCGAATCAGGCATCTTTTCGCCTTTGATCGATAAACTGGCTGAGATAATCACTGGATCTATCAAGCCTGATGCTTGTTTATTGGATTATGAATGCGCTGAGGGCTTCTTCTTGCGTGCTTTAGCTTCCAAGCTGGCTGAGGTCGAAAATCCGCTAAACGTCCAGTATGTGGGCGTAGCGGACGCAGAAAATGCTATTTTTGCTGCAGCGAAGGCGCAGACTCCTGGGATCTTGTGTTTAAGCTCTTCTAAGAAATTACCCTTTATCGATAATTGTGTGGATTTTATTACTGTTATTGATCGGCCGTTAAAGGGAAAAGAGTCTGTTAGGATATTGAAAGATGATGGGACCATGTTACTGGTTATGCCTGGGCCACGACACCTATGGCAACTCAGGGAATATATTTATCCTGACTTGGCTGAAAAACCTTTCAAAGTGAATTTGCCCTCTGCATTATCGGTAAAAGACACTCAGGCATTGAGCTTCACTTTATCTGTTACCGGTGAGCAAGCATTAACGCTATTGGATATGGCGCCTTATGCGTGGCGTGCAACTGACAAGATGAAGCACGATATTCAAGCTAATCATTTTGAGTTGCTAGAAATTGACTATGTATTAGTCTTAGCACATAAACGCGTGGTTGAATCGGTATAGGTTAAAATCTGCAGTTGATGCGGTTAATTTTAAGCCAATTCATAGGCTTAGTTCGATGGTTTTAGATGCTTTAAAAGGCTATATTACTCAAGTCTATGATTCTGTTTGACGTTTTTATGTTGTTTTTATGTTGTATGGGCCGAAGCTGTTATTATTTTTAACTTTAGGCCTATTTGTTCTGTGACAAATACAACCTTCTTATTGCCTTTGTTTCCCATGTAGCCTCGGTTTTTGTCAATAGCTTTTCTTTAAAAGAGAAATATTATTATTTTATAAAAAACCATTTTTAAGATAAACGAGACTGACTTTTAAGAATACTTAAAAGTTTAAATGAGAAGCTTAGATTAATAACGAAGGTTTTAATTAAAAGACGAATGGGATCCGTTTATACAGGCGCATACAAAAGTTAACTTTTTAAGGAGATTGGGGGGGATCTTTAAAGATGCGTTTGGAGATTTAAAGTCAATTTAGTATTTGGGTATTAGTAGATTGGTAATCTTGAGTATCAATACCTTGAATAACAGGCATAAAAAAAGGCTTAGATTGATGTGCTTAACGCTTTCATCTTTCTTAAGCCTTTTGTCTTAACTTACTAAACAGTAAGCTAAATTACCTTTCATTACTTCTTGTAACGAGAAGCAACGTTGTCTAAACGGTCGTTTGCGCGTTTAGCTTCTGCTTGTGCGTCCATAGATGCTGCTTTTGCATCTTTAACGTCTGCAGACAGTTTGCTTTGCTCTGATTTCAGAGAACCAACATCAGCTGACAATTGATCAACTTTGTTGCCCAGAGTTGCAACGCTTTCTTCCAGAGCAGTAGTGTTCGCGCAACCACCTAGTAGGGCAGTCATTGCTAAACCAGCAATCATCAGTACTTTTTTGTTCATTGTAAAAAATCCCTTAAAATAGGTTGGATTTGAATGTTTCGTTACTTTGTAAGCGAAACTGCCTAATTATGACATAGCTATTTTAATTTGCTACGAATATTAATGTGTTTAACCACTATAGGCATATAAATTTTTTTTAAAAGCTTTTTTTATATGTTATATCGCCATTTCTAATCGTAAAGAAGGCTATTTTTCACTATAAAGTGATGCGGCACTTACAAAGTCTTTACAAATTATCGTCCATCCTTCCCCAATGTAGTTTGCACTTTTAGCTTAAACTGACTGACGGCTTCAATTCGCCGTAAATTTAATGCCTGCTTTATCTCTGCGCCTTGAAAACCTGCGGCAATGATAGCGGCGATATCGACATTATTGGCGGCAAGGAAGCATTGAGATAAATACTCGCCTTGAGGATAAGTAGTGTTTTCAAATCCTGTGCGGCCGCGCATATCTGCGGTGCAAGTTAATATAAGTTGTGTTAAGCCCTCTGGCTTACGCCAAAAGTCAGCTTTATCGAATATTTTTACGATAGTTTCGGCTCTAAGCTCGAAGGCCTGATGGACGCTCTGATGTTGGTCACTGACCAGTAACGCCAGATCGCGCGTTTCGTTCGGCACTCGTAAACGTGCACAGAGTGCTTTTATCAGTGGCAAGCCCTTTTGGCCGTGACCGTGATGTTTAGGTAAATGCTCTTTTGGGCTGAGGGCTTTTCCTAAATCATGTACGAGAGCGGCAAACCGAACGCTTTTGTCCTCTGTCAGAAGCGCAGCTTGGGCGAGGACCATTAATGTATGCACGCCTGTATCTATTTCAGGATGCCATTTCTCAGGTTGAGGGACGCCAAATAAGGCAAATATCTCGGGAAAGAGCACTTCAAGGGCGCCACATTGGTGCAGGACCTCAAAAAAGATCTCTGGATGAGGTCCGCCTAAACTTTTATCGACTTCTTGCCAGACTCGCTCTGCTGTTAACGCGTTAAGTTCATCGCTTGCGCTAATTTGGCGCATTAGTGCCAGAGTTTCTGCGGCAATGTGAAATCCTAAGGCATGAAACCTTGCGGCAAAACGGGCGACACGCAATACACGAAGTGGATCTTCAACGAAAGCATCCGATACATGGCGCAATAGGCGCGCGTTAATATCCTCAATGCCATTAAAAGGATCGTATAAGTTGCCCTTTTCATCTTGGGCGATAGCATTGATGGTCAGATCTCGGCGTAACAAGTCTTGTTCTAGAGTCACATCGGGACTGGCATGGCAGCTAAAACCACCATAACCTAGTCCAATTTTTCGTTCTGTTCGGGCTAACGCATATTCTTGTTGGTTTTTAGGATGCAGAAATACTGGGAAATCTTTACCGACTTGACGGTATCCCAGTTGCAACATTTGTTCTGGAGTCGCACCAACGACGAGGTAATCTTTGTCCTTGATAGGGAGATTGAGCAGGCTGTCACGCACAGCTCCGCCGACGAGATATATTTTCACAGGCAAGATTCGGCTAATGTGTCATAAACATAGCTTATCATGCCCATTAAGGTGATAGATAAAGTCGTCGCGAGATATTTGCTCACTTATGTGTCACATTGATGTTGCGGATATTTTGACAATAACATTGGGACGCTTTAACGTGGGGCGTTATTTTTAAATTAGGATGATTGGTGGTATGTACAAGGCCTTTTACGGACTCAGCGATAACCCTTTTTCGATTGCACCCAATCCCCATTATTTGTTTTTGAGTGATAGGCACAGAGAGGCGTTGGCCCATTTAACCTACGGGTTAGGGGAAACGGGCGGCTTTGTGTTGTTAACAGGGGAAGTTGGCACGGGTAAAACGACGGTATCTCGCTGTTTACTTGGGCAATTGCCCGATAATACCGACACCGCATTTATCCTTAATCCGTCGCTAACAGAGCTCGAGTTACTCGCCACGCTTTGCGATGAACTTAAGATTTCCTACGGGGACAATCCCACACTCAAGCAGTTGACAGACCACTTGAGTCGTTTTTTATTGGACAATCACAGCAAAGGTCGTAATACCGTGCTCATCATCGATGAAGCGCAGCATTTACGCCCTGAAGTGCTGGAGCAACTGCGCCTTCTGACTAATCTTGAGACGGACACTAAGAAGTTATTGCAGGTCATTTTAATCGGTCAGCCAGAATTACAGCTGTTATTGAAGCGCCAAGAGCTGCGTCAGTTAGCCCAGCGGATCACCGCTCGCTACCATTTATTACCGCTAAATGAAGATGAAATCGCGCTTTATGTGTTGCATCGCTTGCAAGTCGCGGGACGATTTGAACCTTTGTTTACCCGCAAGGCTGTTAAGGTGTTGCAGAAGTACAGTGGCGGCATCCCTCGATTAATTAACCTCTTATGTGAACGCTCGCTGATGGCGGGCTATGCGCAATCGCGGGTGCCCATAGATCATCATATGGTGAGACAAGCTGCGGCTGAAGTATTAGGTGAAGAGGAGCCGACTCAGAATCGATATCTTTGGCCGACAGCGACCGCAGCGGCGTTATTTGTCGCTTTTGGTGTTTCTTATTGGCTATTTACCGATAAGCCTGTCAATGCCGCGTCAGCGTCTAGTATGGCCCTTGAGTCAACGTCAGCAAATGTTGCTGCATCAAACATTCAAGCTTTGAGTGCGACCGAAGGGATCAGCAAGTTAGTACAACCCGTAGATCAGCAAAGCAGTCAGGTGTCTATTCCAGATCCCAATCAGCGCTTACTTAATGATGCGATTAATCAGAGTCGCGATATCGATACCGCCTTTGCGGGTTTGTTTAGCGTGTGGGGCAAAGTACCGTATAAAGGTTTAACCGCCTGCCAATCTGCGGTTGAGCAAGGATTGTCTTGTTATCAGCAGCAGGGTAACTGGATGTCACTGACTCGGCTTAATTATCCAGCCGTGGTGTATTTGGTTGATGATAACCAACAGGATTTTTATGGCGCTGTGATTGCGGTAGATGGCGAGCAGTTGCTGATGCAGTTAGGTGAACAACAACTTTGGGTTGATAGAGCTTGGTTCAATCAACATTTCAGTGGCACCTTCGAAATCCTATGGCAAGCACCTAATTTACCTATGATGGATATCAGTCAAAAATCGAGTCCAGGTCAACTGCAATGGTTAGAGAATGCCTTAGCCCATGTGAATAATCGCAATACTCGCAGGGTCAATCAATTCGATGTGCAACTGGAAAATGATCTTAAAAGCTTCCAAAGTCAGCATGGCTTAAAAGCCGATGGTATTGCCGGAAATCAGACATTAGTGAGATTAAATTTGTATTTAAGTCAGCAAGGTCCACGTTTAACCGATAATGGGGCGCGCAGCTGATGTCCATTTTACTCGATGCCGTGACCCGTAATAAACAACAGCAACAATCGCCTTTACCCGATGCGGTGATGACGCCAAGGGCTAATTACCCGCAGCCACGTAAATCAGGCGTGCCGATAGGTAAACTGTCTTTACTTGTCGTCGCAGTCGCCGCCGGAATTGGCGTCGCTTGGGGATTAAGTGTTTGGGATCAAACTCGACACATTTCAACCGAACATGCTTCAACTAACAATATGGCAGTGGCAAAGGTATTGCCACCAACTGCATCTTCATTACCAGCTTCGATAGTGGCTAAAATTGAGCTTCAGACTGCCTCGACAGAATCGGTTGCTCAGTTGCAATCTGAGGGCAGTGCTAATACAGGTGTTCGGCTCGCAGGAAAAGTGGCGCTGCCTCGGGCACAGACTTTGCCCGAGTTGACTGCATCATCGCAATATCAGGGCGGGGCTGTAGCAAACTCGCCTCAGGCTTCTAGCGCGAATATGAACAGCAATGCTGCTCACAGTTACAATGTTCCTAAAAATAGTGTTCCTAACAACAGCGATCCGAGTAATAGTGATTCCAGCTACGGAGACTATATGTCGACGTCAGCCCAAGTGGACGCAGCAAGTCGCGAAGTTGCGTCTATGTCTACAGACACGCAAACACAGCAACCTATGATGTTGGGCGCTAATGCCAATGAGTCGGGTCTTGCGAGTCTTGAGGCGCTGCGTCAGCAAGTGAGTGCTGCGGCGGAAGATGTCGGTTTAGAAACCAACAAAAGTCGCGATGAAGATAAGTTAGTGGCTTCCTTTCAAAGTGCGTTAAAGGATGTGGAATACACCAATGCGGCGGAGACGAATGTCACTGAAGCAAAATTAGATCCTATTCCTAAAACGGCTGCAGATGATATCCCGAAATACGGTCAACTACCTGCCGGGCTGCAATTACAAGTGCCAGAATTTAATATTGTCGCCCATGTTTATTCCAGCGATCCGACCCAAAGGTGGCTGAATGTGGACGGTGCAGAGTTACAGGAAGGGGATATGATTGCGGGTAAGCTGAAGATTATCTCCATTCGTCCACGTGACATAGTGTTAGATATTCAAGGTACTCAGTTTAAAGTACCTGCAATCTAACCAGGTTATACGAAATTGACTCTGGCACTATGAGCCATGCTAGCGGTTATTTGTGCTAGCCATAGCTAAAAATGTGCTAGCCATAGCTAAAGAGTAAAAATGAAAAAGGCGCCCTAGGCGCCTTTTTTGATCTTAATGAATCTCAACTTAATCAAACAGTCTGTAGGCTAAGAATAGGGTCAGTGCGTAACCGACACTGTAGCAAAGGAAAAGTGCTGGAACGTATTTTAAGTAACTCACAAACGTCAGTTCTTTCACTTTACTCATGGCTACAATACCCGATGCTGAACCGATAATCAGCAGTGAGCCACCTACGCCAACGCTATAGGTTAAGCCAAGCCATTCTGGAGTATTCAGGACCGGGCTTGCTTTTAACAATGCCGCTGTTAATGGCACGTTATCAATCAAGGCTGAGCCGATACCTGTGACGAAGTTAGAGATGTTTGGATTAAACATAGTATAAGCTTCGGTCAGCATGTCTAAGGTGCCGATTTCTTTAAGCATACCCACGAGCAGTAAAATACCTAAGAAGAACAACAGGGTGTCGTATTCAACTTGGCGAATATACTCAAGGATTTTAATTTCTTCTTTATCGCTACGCGTGGTGTGGCCAATCAGGAACATGATTGACAGACCCGTTAGGAAGGTCAGCACTGGCGGGATGCCAAACAATATGTTCAGTAACATGGTCATCAAAATCGTGCAGAAGAACACGAGGGCAATCATGACATCAACGGTTTGATAGGTGTGTTTGATTGGGGTCGTGCTCACCACGCCTTCGGCTTTGAGTGAGAACAGGGTTGCCAACAAAATCACGCTCACGGCCGATGGGATAAACAACATCAGCAGTTCGGACATATGCACATGGCCGCCTAAGAAGATCATCAATGTTGTCACATCGCCGGTGATCAAAGCGACACCGCCTGAGTTCACTGCGAAGATAATCAACACTGCCATTCTGCGGCGCATTTGTTTGTCGAGTTTAAAGGTGGTTAATAAACCTAATGACACTAACGTCGCAGTGACGTTATCACAAAATGCCGAGAGCACGAGTGCAAACAGGGCAACTTGGATCATCAACATGCGCACCGACACTTTCTGCGGGAACAGCTTTTGCACCATGATTTGGATCATGCCTTTAGCGTTCAAATACGCTACGAAGGTCATGGTCGACATCAGAAAGAGCCAGAGTGTGGCAATTTCGAGCAAATTTTCATTGAGTTGATGGGCAACGAGTTTCTCGTGGGCCGGTTCTCCAGCAGCCATAAACAGCGCTACCCAAGAAATACAGCCAAAGAATAAGGTGGTTTTTGCTTTATTAAGGTGGGTCACTTCTTCGAAAATAATACTGAGCAATGCGAGCACGGCCAGTATGATGAGAAAGGTATTTAACATAACTGCAATTCCAACTGCTGTTTTAATGTCGTAGGGCGACTTGAGTCAACCTAAAGATTGAGCATATCAAGGCTGAATTAAGCCAGCCGTGTTAGCGCGTGCGGATCAGAACATAATGGGCTAAAGAACGCAACTGTTAGCGGTGACTCAATTTGCTGCTGCTTTGTGATGTTTATCTCATGCTTTTTGGTAGTAAACTGGTTTTATATATCGCAATATTTATATTTATCAGTTTTATTAACTGTATTTTTTGATTTGATTACTAGGTTAAAAGTGAGATCTACGATTAAAGTCTAAGCAGTCAGTTTGTCGATCCTTCAATTAATTTTTGTTCAGCAAGATATTCATGAATGCAGCGGCCTGAGTCGTGTTGCTTTTCCACACTTTCCTTTGTTACTGAACTCTAATGGCTTAATCGATTAGCGTGTCACAAAAATGTCTTTGCCAAAATCTTGACTGGATACAAAGCGAGCGCTATCTTGTGGCTGTTTTCTTATCTAGGCACAGTATGTTGTGTTAACACCGGATGTTGTGTTTTTGGAGTAGAGGTAAATGACATTTGTTATTCGGAGCCTTTTGCTTTTAGGCTCACTGGTTTGGTTAACGTATTCGGGCAAGCAGCTTATTGCGCTGGGTGTGATGAGTCAGCCTGAGCTCGCCATTGAGCATATCAATTTGACCATACAGCTGGTTGTGGCGGTGATCATATTTAAATCGGCTTTAGGTTCTAAAAAGTCCGATAGCTACTAGCGCTAAATAAAGCTTACTGAATCTAAGTAAAGCTAATTAAATTTAATAAAAACAAAGGGACGCTATTGCGTCCCTTGGTTATTTTTAAGGTGTAGCAACCCTAAAATCTAGGTTTAGCTTGCCGCTTTCATGCTCGCTAATACACGGTCAGCCGCTTCTAAGGTCAAGCGCAGTTCTTCTTCGCCATGGGCCATCGACAAGAAACCAGCTTCATAGGCGCTCGGGGCCAAGTACACGCCTTCATCTAACATGCCGTGGTAGAAAGTACGGAACTGCTCGATATTGCATTTTGTGACTTGGTCGAAACGGGTGATCTCCGCTTGTTCTGTGAAGAAGAAACCGAACATGCCGCCAACATAGTTGATCGCCATTGGAATACCGTGCTTGTCAGCTGCCGCTTTAAAACCTTCGGCGATACGTTTGGTTTTCGCGCTCAACTCTTCGTATAGACCTGCTTCACATAGGGCGTCCATTTGCGCCAAACCTGCTGACATCGCAATTGGGTTACCAGATAACGTTCCCGCTTGGTAAACCGGACCCGTAGGCGCGATAAACTGCATCACATCTTTACGGCCACCGAAGGCACCCACTGGCATACCGCCACCAATCACTTTACCAAGCGTGGTCAAGTCAGGTGTGACGCCGTAGTAACCTTGAGCGCCGCTTTGTGATACGCGGAACCCTGTCATCACTTCGTCGATGATCATTAAGGCACCGAACTCGTCACAAATGTCACGCAGACCTTGAAGGAAACCTGGGATAGGTGGAATACAGTTCATGTTGCCAGCAACGGGCTCGATAATGATGCAAGAAATCTCAGTTGGATACTGCTCGAACAGGGTTCTGACAGAATCTAAGTCGTTATACACAGCCGTTAAGGTGTGCTTGGCGAAATCTTCTGGAATACCGGGTGAGCTAGGTTGGCCTAAAGTTAGTGCGCCAGAACCAGCCTTAACTAACAGGCAATCCGCATGGCCGTGGTAACAACCTTCGAATTTTAAGATCTTGTCACGATTAGTAAAACCGCGTGCTAAACGAATGGCGCTCATCGTAGCTTCTGTACCAGAGCTCACCATACGAACTTGCTCGATAGAAGGCACCATAGAGATGACTTTCTCGGCCATTTGCACTTCAAGCTCAGTTGGCGCACCAAAAGACAGGCCATTTTCCACTGCCGCTAATACCGCAGCACGGATTTTAGGGTGATTGTGGCCGAGGATCATCGGGCCCCAAGAACCGACATAGTCGATATAGGCTTTGCCATCGGCATCGTAGATATAAGCGCCGTTTGCTTTTTCAATAAACAGGGGCGAACCGCCGACACCATTAAATGCACGAACCGGAGAGTTAACGCCGCCGGGGATGGTTTTTTTAGCCTGTTCAAATAGCGCTTCGGAACGGGTCATGTTTAGTCCTTAAAGTCTGTAGCCAACTAGCGATCGGCTTTACGTGAATACCAATTAACCGGACACTCATATTTCTCGAGTTGATGATCAACGCCGAGTGTCAATGCAAACAAAGCCATGCGAATTAACAGCCCATTATCCGCCTGTCTGAAGATGGCGAGATTAGGGTGGCTGTTCAAATCATTATCTAACTCATTGGCTTGCGCGCGTGAATCCCTTGGAAGCGGATGCATAATGACAGTGTTAGATTTGCAATGCTGAGTGTAAATACTGCGATTTAAGCGGAACTTGCCGCGATACTTATTTGCTTCTTCCTGCGAAGGGAAGCGCTCTTCCTGAATGCGAGTGAGATACAGAATATCTGCTTTATCTAAATGGCCTTCAAGCTGGTCGGTTATTTTGATGCTATGGCCAGCATTTTCAATGTCGGAGATCACATAATCAGGCATCGCTAATTCAGCGGGTGAAATTAGCGTGAAACTGATGTTCTTATACATGCAGAGTAAGCGTGATAGTGAATGCACTGTACGGCCAAATTTTAAGTCGCCGACCATCGCTATGTGCATGCCATCGATACCGCGGCCGGCACACTTGAGTTCTTTTTGGATAGTGTATAAATCGAGTAAAGCTTGGGTCGGATGTTCGTTCGAACCATCGCCACCGTTGATCACAGGTACACGGCTGCCTTCGGCAAACTCTTTTACTGAATAAGAGTCAGGATGGCGCATGGCAATCACATCAGAATAAGTAGATAACACCCGCGCCGTATCGTACAGGGACTCACCCTTAGATAAAGACGATGACGCCATACCTGTGGTTTCACGTACATGGCCGCCGAGCAAGTTAAAGGCACAGCCAAAACTCACGCGGGTACGGGTACTAGGTTCGAAAAACAGGTTACCTAAAATGGCACCATCGAGCACATTATTGCGCTTCTCTCGAAGTGCATAGGGCATCATGCGGCTAGCGACATTAAAAATAGTTTGGATTGAGTCAAGATCTAACTGGTTTACGGAGAGGATATGGGATCCTTCGAACTGATTCATCAGCCTGTTTTCCAATTTGCTAGGGGGCATTTTAAGCTGCGGTCTCGCGCTTATCTGCCCTGATGTTATGTAGGGTGGCTGAGGCGCGATTGTAGCAGAAGCACTGGGGCAACGAAATAGCCACATTGCCACTGTGTTAGATTTTTGCGATGAAGCCCAAAGCTTTTAATCTGCCACCTTAGGTTTGGCATCAATACTAGGTTTTGCATCACTATCAGATTTTAAATTGACGTTAGGCTTGGCCTAAGCGAATTTCCTGTTGCAGGTTCGACCAACTGATCACTCCAACCACGTTATCGGGCGTATCTTGATAGATAAACACCTCACCGCTGCGCTTGGGTGACAAGAGTAAATAGGCTTCATTGAGCGTAGTGCTGTCGCTTAAGCCTTGCATGGGATGGCGCGATAGCGTGGTACTGTCATCGTAGGATTGCATTTCAAGGCTGAGCATTTCGATAACGCCATCGGCATTGCGAACTAGCACAGGTCGACCTTCGGCCCGTTTAAGCACTTCGAGTAACAATTCATCGTTGTTATTGACGATAACAAAGCGTTTATCCATCAAGGCTCGCACGCCTTTTTTCTGCAGCGCTAAATTTACTGGCGCAACTTTATAGCCTAGCCCCATGATTTCTAATTGTTTAAAGAAAATAGAGTTAGTCTTAAAACCTTGATAGGCAATTAAAAATGCGGGAATAGTCACAAACATCGCCGGCAGGATAATACTGGCATCATTGGTCATTTCTAGCAGGGCGACTAACGCCGCCAGCGGCGCGCTTAAGCACACGCCCATCATGGCCGTCATGCCGATCACAGTGTAAAGCCCTACATAAGGGGCGATCGATGGGAATAAGATGGCACTGATCAGCGCCAAAATCGCCCCGAGCAGCGCGCCGATACCATAGAGTGGACCAATCAAACCGCCGGGGATACCTAAGCCAATCGCCGCAATAGTGGCAATGATTTTGGCAAATAATAGGGCGATTAATAGCAATAGGCTTGGATGTTGACTAATGGCTTCGCTAATGGCGAGATCGCCCGTGCCAAGGGCTTGCGGTAATACTAGACCGATTAGTGTGGTGACGCTGCCCGCCAATAATAGTCGGTAGATGAGTGGCCAGTTTTGCCCCGTCGCGGTGACTTTTAAGAGTGAGTAATTAAACAGCGCCGCAGCGCAGCCCAATACCACGCCGCCGATGGCGAGAATAGGGTAGTGATCTAAGGGAATGTGGATCACTTGAATACGGTCAAATTCGTGCACATTACCAAACACTAATTGGCTTGAAACCGCGCCACAAATTGCGGAGAGCATAATCGGGAAGAAGTAATGGACTTTATATTCGCGGACAATCACTTCGAGGACAAAAATCACTGCCGCCAAGGGCGCGTTAAAGGTCGCGGCAATCCCTGCGGCAATGCCACTGGCGCACATAATACGCACACTATTATCGGGAAGATTGAATTTTTCGGCGAGAAAACTGGCACTGACAGCGCCCAGATGAATAGCAGGGCCTTCACGGCCGACGGAGAAATTGGTGCCGAGGGCGAATAATGCTTGAAAAAATTGCCCTACGGCAGATTGCAACGGAATTTTACCGTAGTGCAGTTTAACTCTATGTAACACATAGGCTATTCCCATACGCTTATAACGTTTGGAGCCTAGCTTAGCCACAATCCAAATTAATATTGCGCCTAAAAGTGGTAACAGGGCTCGCCAGTCGGCAACGTTCCCCGTAAAATCCAGCGCCTGTATTTGGGTGTAATGATTGGCCCAAACGAGCAAGAGTCGAAACAGTAAGATCACGCAGGATGCGAAAATGGCAAACAGCAGTGCCAGTATGCACAGTTGTGCACTGATCCTCGCTTGGGATAAATGGTCACGTAGCTCATTGGTTAAATACTTTTTGGCTGTGACTATGGCATGTTGAATAGCGACTTTATTTATCGTTAATTGCACTGCATTGGCCTGAGTTGTATTGTATCGAACTCGTTCTTGAGTTGATTGTATTTTATATAAGGGGCTGTTACCTAATGCCAAATTATCATCGTTGGCTAGATCGGCTGCAAGTGATGGATCTCAAGTATCGTCCATCTTCAGTGTATTTATCGCTTTTAGTGTTAGTTTCTATTCTTTTTGGGGCTTGGATAAGTTTTCTGCTACTAAGCAGTGATGAGCCCGTGGTTAAACACATCAGCAGCAAAGCCCAACGCTTGAGTGCTGAATTAGAAACACAGACCCAATTACTAGCGACCCGAAATCTAGAGCTGTCCGTCGAGCGTGAGGCTAACGCCCAAATGCAAGATATGTTTGGCCAGCAGATGAAAAAGCAAAAAGAATTGGAACATGAGTTGGCGTTTTACCGTAGCATTATGACACCGGATGATAATGCCGAAGGTGTCGCCATCCACGGACTTGAAATGACGCCGGGCGTTTTAGCCGATGAGTACAATCTCAAACTGGTATTAACTCAGCTGCAAAAGCGCAAGCAAGCGATTCAAGGTCGAGTCGAATTGACATTAATTGGCGTGCAGGAGGGTAAATCCGTTAGCTTGAGTGTGAACAAACTCACGGGTTCTAAGTTGGAATTTGATTTTCGCTATTTTCAGGTCATAGATACTAAGGTCACTGTTCCTGCAGGCTTTAGTTTACAGCAAGTGAAAGTCAAAGTGCTGGTGCCTTCGAGCCGCTGGACCAAGAATTCGCAGACAGAACATGTCTATAGTGCCCCTGAGTTATTACAGGGTGAAAAAGAACCGCGGGTAATACTTGAACAAAATAGTCAGGTAAAGGATAATTTGCCCCAGAAAACTGATGTAAGAGGTAGTAATGACTGATCAAGCTGATACAGCAATGCCAATCCAATTTACCGATGCGGCAGCCGCTAAGGTGAAAGGTTTGCTGGAAGAAGAGCAAAATCCTGCACTTAAGCTACGAGTCTATGTGACTGGTGGTGGTTGTTCTGGATTTCAGTACGGCTTTACCTTTGATGAAAAGGTCAATGATGGCGATTTTACGATAGAAAAACAAGGCGTCCTCTTAGTTGTCGATCCTATGAGCCTACAATATTTAGTCGGTGGTGAAGTGGATTACACTTCAGGACTCGAAGGTTCTCGCTTCTTTGTGAAAAACCCTAACGCAACCACAACTTGTGGCTGTGGTGCCAGTTTCTCTGTGTAAAGAGTTTCTCTATAAAGACTGCTCACTTAGCGCCTTTAAGGTGTGAAGTGAGATCAAAAAAGCCGTCGCAATGACGGCTTTTTGTTGGGCAAAATTCAGTATGCCACGAACTTAACTCATGATGTTCAGGTTAAGCTTAGGTTTAAACCACGCCTTTACCTTTTTATCAAAAGCGACCCAGACTTGCAGTAATGACAAGATGATTAACGCGATAAAAATCACATAGTCAGGCAGTTTGCCCTGCCATTCACCTAAATGCACCGTCGTCGGGCCTACCACTAAATTGCCGGGATCGTACATGATCACTGGCAGCATGCTAATCAAGCCAAGCTGCACGACTGTGTAGCCACGCAGCATGATAAGCGCCGCCTTTTGTCGACCAATAATGGCAATCACCATCAAGAGTGTCAGTAGACAAAATAACACGCCTTGTTTAGCGACTAAGCCGCTCACGGACGCAACAACATACACTAGCAGCAGGGCAATCAGTCGTTTGGGTAAACGTGAACTCACGGCCGCGTCAGCCTTAGGTGTCGGTATAGCCGATTCTTGCTCGCTCATAGACATTCTCGCTTAGCGATTGAGATTAATGGCTTTGCTTAGGTGCTAATCGTTGATCTAACTCATAAGGTGGGATAACCACACCTAAATCATCTAATACTGGGAACACGGCAACGAACAGGTCGTCATCTTCCATGCCTGGCACCCATCTTTCGTGAAATTCATCGAATGGGATCGCTAATGTTTGGCAATCGCTCCATTCATCCACAGCCCAAGATTCAGCCGCTTCTTCGGTTGGCCACATTGGAATGCAATCTTCTTCTTCAGTGGTCAGCATTACGCAACCGTCTTGGTCTTGTAATGTCCAAAGAACTTTATGTTCTTTGACTTGCTCAACGAGGTAATCGTAACGGGCTTCTGGTGTCATTGCTGCTGTCTCAGCGAGGGTTTTAACAGTCTTGCTCATGAAAAATATCTCTTTTGCTTGAATAGGGCGAAGCCTGTTGTGTCTCTAATGTAAAAACCTAGGGCACAGCAAATTCACCAGTTGGCTAAATGGTAACATTAGAGCGGGATTAGAAAAAGAACAACAGCGCCAAGAGGGCGCTGTTGTGTTAGATCTTCGATGTTTATTCTGCCGCGCGGAAGTAGCGATAGATAAAGCCTGCCAAAATGGCGCCGACAATCGGGGCTACCCAGAATAACCAGAGCTGCGATACCGCCCAGTCACCGACAAATAACGCAGGACCTGTACTGCGCGCAGGATTTACCGAAGTATTGGACACTGGAATACTGATAAGGTGGATCAAGGTTAAGCCTAGACCTATGGCAATCGGGGCAAACCCTTTTGGCGCGCGTTCATCGGTGGCACCTAAAATAATGATCAAAAAGAACAGTGTCATAACGATTTCGCAAATCATGACCGACAGCATGCTGTAGCCACCCGGTGAATGTTCACCAAAACCGTTAGAGGCAAATCCACCCGCAAGTGAAAATCCTTCCTGACCAGAAGCAATAAGATACAAGATACCCGCGCCTGCAATCCCGCCCGCGACTTGGGCTATGATATAGGGCAATAATTCTGCCGCTGGAAAACGTCCGCCAGCCCAAAGGCCGAATGACACCGCTGGGTTAAGGTGGCAACCTGAAATATGGCCAATCGCAAAGGCCATAGTGAGAACTGTTAAGCCAAATGCGAGCGCGACACCGAGTAAGCCTATGCCCACCTCGGGAAATGCAGCGGCAATTACCGCACTGCCACAGCCTCCAAGGACTAACCATAAGGTGCCAAGAAATTCCGCCGCCATTTTTTGTGACATATTCATTGATTGATTTCCTATTTAGTCGATTTATGTCTGTGTGGCTTTTGACGCCATTACATAAACCCTTGTTTATCTCGCTGGTTAAGTTTAGCTAGATAAATAACCATTCCCTTAATTAAAGTTTTGCACGCCCAGATTGTTCATGCCAAAGCTGGCCATCACAATCAGAGTGTTGTGTCTTTACTGCTTAGTTAACAATCACTTTAGTTCGTTTACATGGCATAACTGTGATCAAGCATAGATGGGTTTTCATATTGTGCATTTTTGATCATGGCTTATTGCGTCAATGAGCGGATTTTCTGGGGTATTAGCCATTTTTGTTTTTTTACCTGCATAGATTGTATAGATGGCAACCTGGTGATTGAGGGATTGCTTTTCCCTCACCTCTTGCGTATCAAGCCGTTGAGTTGTTCTTATAAGTTATTGAAAATAAATAAATAGATATTTAATAGATATAAAACGGGGAAATAAACGAGGGGTATTTCGTTGTCGCTCATTACTAGGCAAAGTAAAAGGGTTGAGTTACTTGAATGTTAATTATGTGTTTCTGTGTTGCTAGCCATGATTAGACCAAAGTCCTTGAAGAAAAATCGCTGACTAAGGCTTTTGGATTAATTCAAGTAACAGTGCCAAACAACAACAAAAATGGTTTGCGATGTCTCAAAGTGAAGGTGGGAAGGATGAAGAAGAAACTATTGACCCTAGCAATACAAGCATCAATGTTTGGTATTGTTCCTTCGGTAGCATGGGCTGCCGAACCGATAGAAGTGAAAGCAGTTAAGGAAAATGCGACTCGAACTGAAACCGCAGCCGCAGATAAAAATGATGGCATAGAAAAGGTCACTGTAACGGGGTCGCGGATTAAGCGAGATAGTTTTTCATTAAGTACGCCTTTACAGGGCTTAGATGCCAAGGATATTGCCGATAGCGGTATTGGCTCATTGGCGGATATTTTAGTTGACCAAATTCCGGCCTTGGCCGAAGGGGTTAGCAGCACCAATAGCCAATCGAGTGTGCAAAATACCGGCCTATCAACCATTGACCTACGTAACTTAGGTACGGATCGTACTTTAACCCTGATTGATGGTCGTCGGGTTGTTTCTAACAGTTACAGTGGTAACTACGTCAGTTTAAGTACGATTCCGGCGGCGATGGTCGATAAGGTCGAAATCATTACCGGTGGGGCGTCGGCTGTGTATGGTTCCGATGCGATTGCGGGTGTGGTCAATATTATCACCCAGCAAAACAAGACTGGGTTTGAGATTAATGCCCGTGGTGGTGAAACGACAGAAGGTGGTGGCCGAGAAACCACAGTTGATGCTGGCTATGGTGCTGATTTTAATAGTGATAAAGGTTACATTTACGCCAGTGCTACCTATGATAAACAGCATGGGTTATTCGCCACAGACAGGGAGCGAGCCCTGTATGAATCAAACTTTGCCTACGATCTAAAGCAAATGTGCAATGCCATGAACACAGTCGATGGTGATAAGTGTATGCGCGATATCACTCCTGACGATTGGCGATCACGCAGCAACGACATCGTTGGCGGCCGCTTTAACTCTGATGCTTGGTGGTACGACGGCACTGAACTTAAAGCTGGCTTTAAAGAAGGGCGTGATGGTTATAACGGCTTTACCACGGGTTTATTAAAAGTTCCTGAGGATACTTTAGCTGCTGCAGTCAAAGTAAACTATGACCTTAGTGAAAGTGTGCGCGCAAATGCGCAAGTGCAATTTAGCCGTAACACCGCGTTTCGTCGTACCGATGCTGAAGGTCAAGACTATAACGATGCTGAGTTGTACATCGATCCCATCACCGGATTACCAGGGAAAATTTCTGCGGGCAGTATTTCACCGAATAATCCTTATGTACCAGCAGAGATCGCCGCGACAGCGGGTAAGAGTATTAGTTGGGATCGTCGTTTCGAAGAAGTAGGGCCTGTTGAAAGTGATAACGAGCGTACTACGCTGCGTACTTGGGCGGGTTTACAGGGAGATTTGTTTGAAACTTGGACCTGGGATGCGTCAGTAGGTTATGGTCAGTTCGAACAGCGTCAACGCCGTAGCAATGAGATCAGCATTCGTCGCCTGAAATATGCGCTCGATGCCGAATATGCAGCCGATGGTGTGACTATTCAATGTGCCAGCGAAGAAGCCAGAGCTGAAGGCTGTGTGCCCGTCAATATCTTTGGAGAAGGCTCAATCAGCAAAGAAGGGGCGGACTATATCCGCGCCAATCCCTACATCAACACGGATATCACGCAATTTAATGCCCTAGGATTTATCTCCGGCGAATTGTTTGAATTGCCTGCGGGTGGCGTGCAATCGGCATTCGGTATGGAGTATCGCCGTGATACGCAGGCTGTGGATACCGATAAGACGATGCGTGGCGATGCGATCACCTTTAACGACGTTCCTCCCTTCGAAGGTGATGTCACCGTATGGGAAGCCTTTGGTGAGGCGAATCTACCCTTGTTAAGGGATATGAGCTTCGCTAATAAGCTGGATGTGGATGTGTCCTTGCGTCTTGCGGATTACAGTCAGAAAAACATTGATTTAATGTCGAGCTACCGTACCGGCATACTGTGGGAACCCATTGCCAACTATGCTTTACGAGCAAACTACTCACGTTCACAACGTGCGCCGAATATCACTGAACTTATCTCTCCACCCCGTGGTGATTACGACAGTATTCGCGATATTTGTAATGGTGTAACGGCAACCTCAACAGGCGCTGGGCATGATAGCTGCCGTCTCGATCCTGGTATTGCAGCGGCCATTGCTAGCACTGGCATTTTCAAAGCGGTAAGTGGTTCAAAGTATTCTCCTAACGCGGGTAATGAAAACCTGACCGAAGAAACCGCAGATACCTATACCTTAGGCTTTACCATGGCGCCAGCCTTCCTTGAAGGTTTTAACCTAGCGGTTGATTACTACGATATTAAAGTTGCTGATGCGATTGGTTCATTAAGCAATGAGGATATTCTGGCTGAGTGTTATAACTCGAGTAATCCCTATGGAGCCGATAATGAGTACTGTCAGGCTATCACTCGCGATACTGAGGGCCAAATCACCCAGATTATTCAGCAGGAACGGAACCTGAATGACATCGTTACTCGTGGTATCGATTTCGCTATGGCCTACGAGTGGCAATTGGACGGATACGGTGAACTCAGCTTAAAAACCAACTGGACTCATGTATTGGAATACAGTTCAAGCTACTATAACGTCGATGGTTTAGTTGAAGATGATTATGTTGGTGAACTTTCCAGCGGGATTTTTGAAGACCGAGGCACGCTTTCATTAAGCTGGAGTAACGATGATTGGCGTGTGCGTTGGAGCGCGAAGTATAAGAGCGCTATGGTTGATAGTCACGATAGAGTTGAAGAATGGAATGTGGAGAAAGCCAAGAACCAGGCCAAACTCGATGCAGGTGATGCCAGTGCAGTTGCAAACCCTGAAACGCCAGCCTTCCTGTTCTATGGCTCGTATATTACCCATGATTTATCAGTGTCTTACACCATGGACGTGAGTCAGGCTGAATTACGTTTATATAGTGGTGTACGTAATATTTTCGACAACCAAGGACCTTGGGTGGCTGATGGTGGCGACTTAATTGAAACTGGTAATGGTAACTACAGCAGTGCCTACGGCGGTGGTGTAGGGCGTTATGCCTACCTAGGTGCAGAGCTTAAGTTCTAAAGGTCAGTTAACTTAAGTTGGTTAAACCGCATGTGGCTCCCTGCATGCGGTTTTTTTATTGGCAATTAAATGGCTTAAGCAAGAAAGGAACAGTTGTTGGCTATGGTTCCTTCAGATAGTTATACCAATCACATTAAATCTCTAATCAGTTCAGAGCCTCACTGGCATTTCAACCCAAGGCGCATTGACGCAGAAATGGTTATTCCCTTTTAAGTCAATGCAACACCGGAGTGGGATGCCTGTGTGGCTCCCAAAGGGCGGCTGATGTTCACTGTATGGCAACGCGATTTATACTGCGTTTAAGGCTTTCGACAGAGCACCACTATGCCTTCAAGCCTTCGCCTTGTCTAAAGCGCGTTGAATTTCCGCTGAATGAACAGATATTTAATTCGATTGGTATTAAGCGGTTTTAACGGGGAGTTTACGCAAAAGTTTTAGCTAAGCGAGTTCGGCAGGTCAGCTAAGTTGGGGCTGGGGGCAAAATGGTGTAGGTTCAACAATACACTTTAAGCTAATGTTTTTACAGGCTTGATGGTATGAACTGATATTACCCTTAGCGGCGAGTATGTATGCCGCTAGGGTATCGTTGGGAGCTATCTTGGCAATATGTTAAGCGGTAATGCGAACTTATCGATTCATTACAGCATTGAATGACAAGTTACTTGGAGGGTAAATTCGCCTTTAAGAACTGGCTTTGTTCCCATAATAAGTGTTCTAAGGACTCCTTAGCTGTATAACTGTGTCCTTCAAAGGGAAGGACGACTAATCTCGCTTTGCCGCCCCCCCCTTGAATCGCATCAAACAGGCGCTCAGATTGCAGCGGGAATGTACCTGAATTTTGATCCATTTCGCCATGCATAAGCAGTAAAGGCGATTTGATCTTATCCGCATAATTAAATGGTGACATTTGCTGATAAATATCATTAGCTTGCCAGTAGGTGCGTTCTTCATTTTGAAAACCGAATGGCGTTAGGCTGCGATTATAAGCCCCACTACGGGCGATACCTGCGTAGAATAAATCCGTATGGGCTAGCAGATTTGCCACCATAAATGCCCCGTAGGAATGCCCGCCTACGGCGATTTGTTTACGATCGGCAATGCCTAAATCCACCAAGGTATCGACAGCCGCCTGTGCGTTGGCAATGAGTTGCTCGCGAAAGCTGTCATTGGGCTCTTTATCCCCTTGAGCGATGATGGGCATAGAGACTTTATCAAACACCGCAAAGCCTTCGGCGACTAATGGGATTGGGCCCATAGGGCTGATGCTGGGATATTGATTGGCGCTAAAGTTAATTTGGCCCGCGATGTCGGGATCGTTAAATTCCCGCGGATAGGCCCACATTAACACGGGTAGGGTGCCTTGCTCCTTGGTGTAATTGGCGGGTAAGTAGAGAGTGCCAGACAGGGGCACGCCATCGGCTCTTTTGTAGGTGATAAGCTGCTTCTGCATTCCCCGATACGCACTCAGTTCATCGGCCTGTTGGTAGAGCACACTTTCTTTGGCGCCATCGATTAAGACAAGGCTTGGGGCTTCAGTCGGGCTTTCACGGTTGATAATCAGTTGTAAGGGCTCAAGACTGAGCACGTAGCGCACCGACTCTAATTGCTGGGCTGGCGATTGCCAAAGCAGTGACGACTCACCCGTCAGTAATGAGGTGCGCTTTAAGAAAGGCTTATCCCCCTGTGGCGATGCCCCTTGGCCGTAGTGAATAAGCCCTGCGGTTTGCGTCGGCTGCAGGCGGATCACATGCCCTTTGCCTTGGGTGTATTCTCTGGAGAATATTCCAAGTTCTTGATATTTATCGCGCAGATTACGCTCGTTCAACGTCTGTAGCCTACTTTCTCCAAGGCGGGTATCTAGGCTACTCAGTCGCAGTAACTGTGCTTTGCTATTGCGCTGGGTCACTAAGGCGATGTTGTTCTCCGCCCAGTCGATATCGATGATCCGCCAAGGGGTTTTGGCGATGAGTTTGGCCTTTTGGGTAAAGGGCGCGTCGAGTTGCCATAGACTGTCCCGTAGCGGCGCCTCCAGCTGGCTATCGCCCTGATCTAGAGCCTCGGTAAAGGCTAAGGTTGCGCTTCGCCCTTGAACCCAATGGAACTGGCGTGGGCCTGGGAGCACTGAGTCTCTTCCTTGGGGCTTAGATTCTCCACTCTGGCTTTGGTGCAGTTGCGTTATGCGTTGGCCATCAAGATTATAAATCTCTGTTAAGGTTGGAAAATCATAATACTTTACTTGGGTTGAGAAGGGCGCGGTGAGCTGATGGGTTAAAATATAGCGCCCATCGGGTGACACCGAAAAGTCCTCAAAAATACCCGGCGCGGCGATAGTTGTCAGCTTGCCATCTAAATCCACTCGGGCCAATTGACTGGTCGTCAGTTGGCTAAAGCGTTGTTTGTCAGCGCTGGTTTTCAATAAGTCCTGATAGGTGCGCTGCGGGCTTTGTTTGCCTGAGGTTTCCTTGGTTTTCGGTGCGTAAACGGCCTGAGCCATGCTTGTGTTGGCATTGGAGGCTAACACAAAGCGAGCGAGTAGACTGTTATTGTTAGCCCACTGATAATCAAGGCTAATCGTGCCATTCAATCTGTTGTCTGACAGGCGCTTGTGGCTATCTTGAGCGAGGTTGTAAACATATAAGTAACCGCCCTCTGGCGTTATGCTCACATAGGACAGATAGCGACTGTCGGGGGAAAACTGCAGCTCAGTAATATCATGGCCGCCGGGCAAGCTAATCATTCGCTGCTGATTGTTTTGAATATTAATTAGCCTGAGTTGGTGGTAGCGTTTGCTAATACGGCTGGGTAAATATTGCTCGGCGGCGATACGTAATCCTGCCAGCTTTTGCTCTGGCTGGGCCAACGTGGCAATGCTCGGCGCCGAAATCGGGCTGATTAATGCCAGCCATTGATGATCGTTTGAGAGTCGTGTCGTGAGGCTGGTACTGTGGTTAATGGTTTGCTGCAATGCAGAGGAAGGTTTTTGGTAGTCTTGTGCTAAGGTCTGTGGGGTAAAAATTGGACATAACATCATCCCGATGCAAATCAAGGCTAAACGAAGCATGTTTGGGTCCCTAACAAAGTGCATAACTCCCGCACAGATAATTTGTAACAGGAGTAAGACGTTGACGCATAAGTTTTTATTGGTCATGCAGTTGTAAGCAATCTGTTGCTTTGTCGCAACCCGCCTCGACTCGATTCTATATTGTTTAAATCTCTATTTTAGATTTTATACGAGCTAATATTTTGAATTTTATATAGTTAGTTTAATTCATTCGTTTGCTAACTGGGCTAAGTCTTAGGTAGTATCTAACCGAATGATGCACTCATTACCCTAACCATAAAAAGATCAATAACTCAGGTGTGAGAAAAATGAAGGATAAGAATAAGTTGAGTTTTTGCTTAGGAAGTTGTCGCATCGACCCTTCCGATAACTCAATTTCATTTCAAACGCAGGCGGATGAAACGTCCCAACATGAAGCCGCTAAGGTGTCACTTCAACCTAAGTTTATTGAAGTGCTTAGCTATCTTGCCTTGCGTCATCCTAATGTGGTGACCCGTGATGAGTTGATCGAAAAAGTGTGGGAGGGCAATGTTTACGTAGGAACTAAGGCACTCACTAATGCGATTTGGCATTTACGGCAGCAATTGTCGCCACTCGAACAGGATGGTGGTGTGATTGAAACCGTGCGTAAGGCTGGGTACCGCCTCTTATTGCCCCCTGTCTACGACATTTCTGATGACACCGACATCGATAAACTCCAAATCACTGAGGCGAAGTTACAGCATACGATGCGACGACTGCATTTTATGGTGATATTGATGGGGGCGGTCATTGTGACTGTTGGTCTATTGATTGGCGTGCACCTGTACCAAGATAAACAGCGGATGACAGAGACCCAAATGACAGTGCTGACCAGAGATCCGGGATCGGAGCGTTATCCTAGGTTATCCCACGATAGGCGTTGGTTAGTGTATGGTGCGAGTCGTCCTGGCGTTACTTCTAGTCTGTATCTTAAAGATTTTAAACGTGAAGACATCCCCGCCCGTCAGTTAACGCCTTCCACATCGGCAGAGCTTCGCGCAGTGTGGAGTTTAGATGACACTAAGTTGTTTTTTGCCTCCCGAACTCAGGGAACGGGAGAGTGCCAAATTACTCAGTTAACCCTTGCAACCAATGAAACCCTCGCCTTAGCGCCTTGCTCGACCGATATGGCGGCAATAGATATTTCTGCTGACGGCCAATATCTTGCGTATGTTTCCTCCCTTGAGGCGGGTAAGGTGGGTGGTATCTACCGTTTGTCTTTGGTGCAACCTGACGCTAAGGCTGAAAGATTATCCTGCGAAGTGCACTGTAACTATGAAGACCGAGATTTAGCCTTCAGTCCTGATGGTCGTTGGCTGGCAATAGCGAGACGCTTTAGTAATATCTCGGAAGATATTTTTATTCGGGATTTAGCCAGTGCCAGTGAGAAACGCTTAACCCACGGACTAGAAGATATTCGCGGCTTGAGTTGGACACCTGATAGCCAGTCGCTGGTTTTTGCCACCGAAGATTCCGGCAGTCGCAACGGTTTTACTATCGATATTGCAACCACGCATATTCAATCTCTCGATGTAGAGGGAATGAGTTATCCCAGCAGTGTATCAGCGGAAGGTGAGCTTGTTTATCACCAGTATCGTCGTCAATTCCAAATGGCGTATTTTTCCCTTGGGGAGTCGGTATCTGGCAGTTTGTTTCCGCTCCTGTATTCTAGTATCAGCCACCGAAATCCCGATTATTCCCCCGAGGCGAAACGGATAGTATTTGTCTCTAGTGAGACTGGCTATAACGAGATTTGGGCGTCAGATATAAACGGCAAAAAACTTGAGCAACATACTCATCTCAAGTCGCGCGTAGCTTACCCGCGTTGGTCTCCCGATGGCTCTAAAATAGCTTTTATCGCCCCCGATGATCGCAATGAAGGTAATCGCATTTTTATTTTAGATTTAGCCAATAAAAATATTACTGCCTTAGCCTCGAGTTATCACAATCACGGTCGCCCCAGTTGGAATTGGCAGGGCACTGCCGTATTAGCATCGACCAGCGATGGCATCACGGAGTTTTATTTAGATAACAGTACACCAAGAGTGATCAGTCCTCTGACTATGGCTGTGGGATTTGCGAAATCGGCTAACGAATTTGTATTTAGCCGTTATGGGGTGAATGGACTCTGGCAGATTGATTTAACGCAGCCTGAGCAGGTTCGAGAGTTAATTCCTAGCAAAGTATTCCGTGCAGGTAATAACTGGGTGCTTACGGCAAACGGGGTGTATTTTAAATCGAGTAATGGTAACGAGCAGCGGCTGAATTTTTGGGAGGCGAGCAATCAACAGCTGACATCACTCCTAAGGGTTCCCCGTTCGAGCTTAAGCGGTTTTGGCTCTATGACGTATATCCAAGAGTCAAACCGCTTAGTGATGACGCTCGATGGCTTCCCACAACGGGATATCATCTTGCTTAAGCATAAGTTACTTAAATAAGTTGCTTTAAGGATTACTTAGCGCTAAATCTTCCGCCGAGTACAGCTTCGCGGGAGGCGCCTGTGACAGCTGGGAGGTTGGCGGGTAAGCCTAAGTGGTTACGCATGGCGAGCCAGGCGAAGGCGATGCCTTCGGCCCATTTAGGGTCGACGCCAAGGGCCGAGGTAGTATCCAGCTTATAACCTGGTAATAAGGCGGCAAGACGTTGCATCAGTTGGCCATTGAACGCGCCGCCACCACAGACGAACAATTCCCCTTCATTGGATAGTTTAATAATGTCTTGGGCTATGCTGTGGCAGGTTAAATCCAATAACGTCGATTGGATATCTTCTTCATCTAAATGATTAAAAGGCGATAATTGCTGTTCTAACCAAGCTTGGTTAAATAGCTCTCGCCCAGTGCTTTTAGGGTAAGCAAGGGAGAAATACGGGTGCGAAAGCAGTTGCATTAACAGGCCTTGGTCGGTTTTGCCCGATGCCGCCCATTCGCCATCTCTATCGAAGGGCTCACTTTTCACCTGCTGGATCCAGGCGTCTACCAAGGTATTGCCAGGTCCCGTGTCGAAGCCCAGCACTTGGTCACTGTTGCCCGGTAAATAAGTAATGTTAGCTATGCCGCCAATATTTAAAATAATGCGTTTTTTGCCAACTTCAGCAAAGGTTTGCTGGTGGAATGCGGGCACTAAGGGCGCGCCTTGGCCACCTAGGGCAATATCTTTACGGCGAAAATCGGCAATCACATCGATACCGGTTTCAGTTGCTATAGTGTTTGGATCGCCAATTTGCAGGGTAAAACCCACTTCAAGGTTTGGCATGTGGCGCACGGTTTGGCCATGGCTTCCAATGGCGATAACCTCTTCTTTGGCAATGGTGCATTTGCTCAGCAGATTATTGACTGCTAAGGCAAACAGTTGACCTACATTACGATCTAAACGGCCGAGGCGGTTAATTTCATCTGTACTGGGTAAGCAAAGGCGCTGTAGGCCTTTGAGCAAATGGCTCGGTATGGCTTCGGTATGGCTGGCGATAAGCTGCGGCTGCGCGCCAGAAAAGTCGACCAATACGGCATCGACACCGTCCATGCTGGTGCCTGACATCAGTCCAATATAATAAGCGTTTTTCATTGGGAGGAATCCGTCCGTCGTTATTGCATTGCCAATTGCGTTTGCTTGTTTTGCGAAAGTGTAGTCATCAATTGCTGGCTGAGTGCATCAAATTGATGTTTTTCTTTTCTCGCAATTGATTCGGCTTTAGGTAGCGTTATGGTTCTTGGGTTGCGGTGGACGCCATTGACGATAAATTCGTAATGCAAATGCGCACCCGTGACGCGCCCCGTTTTACCTAATGTACCTATGATTTGCCCTTGCTTAACGCTGGCTCCTTTGCTGACGTTGCGCTTCGTGAGGTGAAGATATTTGGTGGTATAGGTATCGTTGTGTTTGATAAACACATAGTTACCGTTGAATTGATTGTAGCCCGCTTCGATGACGCGTCCGCTCCCCGCCGCTTTAATGGGTGTGCCAATGGCGGCGACATAATCCACACCACGATGGGCTTTTACTTGGCCCGTTACTGGGTGTAAACGCCTTGGATTAAAGTTGGAACTGACATATTTAAAATCGACTGGTGAGCGTAAGAAGGCTTTACGCATGCTAGTGCCATTTTCGGAATAATAGTTGCCGTCGGTATAGCGAATGGCGGTATAGCGCTCATCTTGGTTAACAAATTCTGCGGCTAAGATATTGCCGTTACGCAAAAATTCACCATCGGCATATTCTTGCTCATAAATAATGGCAAAGTTGTCGCCTTCGCGTAAATCTAAGGCGAAGTCGATGTCCCAGCCAAATACGGTCGATAATTGCATGATCTGATTTGCACTCATGCCTGCATCGACGGCGGCGTTCCAGAAGTTGCTCTTAATCTTAGCGCTGGTGAAATGGCTGCGAATTTCCACATCCTTCTCAGAGATTTTTTCTTGGTATTGCTCTTGATTCTTAGTAATCACTAAGGTTGAAATTGCATTGACGCGATAACGCACTTCGGTCAAATCACCATTAACATCCTTTGAAATCACGATTTCTTCGCCTGGCATAATCTTAAGTAAGTTTTGTTTGGCCAAGGGGAGTTGGGTGATTTCATACACGTCTTTACTGGTTAATCCTGCGCGATCAAATACTGCGGCTAAGGTGTCACCGTTTTTCACGTTAAAATGTTCGACGTCCCTGTGATGGGCACTTTCGAGGGATTCTGTCGCTGGATTATTAGCATCACCCGCGGCAAGCACGTCGGTTGACGATAATGGCGCAGCATTGGTGGCCGCATTGTCTGTTTGGCCCTCTAATAACTCAGGACGTTCAGGCGAGCGAAACGCTAAAGGCACATCATAACGGGTGTTGATTTGAGCTTGGTCATCAATGCTAGTGGTTTGTCTTGAAGCTTGCGCTTCTTCAGAAGGGAGTAGCATGGTTATCATGGTGATAACTGAAAGAATGCTGAGGAGAATTTGATGCTTTTTAGGCAACAATTTAAATAACGTTATAACCTTTCCCATTGACGCCGATACCAATAACCAGAGACTTAAATAATCCCGTTAGTGTACACACTTTCAATTGTGGTGGCTAACAAGTAACATAAGTCTCTTCATTTTATGATCATGGCCTTAGGAGTCCCTGCCGAGATGGCTGATTTAGACCAAGTATTAGCAGAAATTAGACGTGGTACCGATGAGATTTTACTCGAAGCGGATCTGCTTGAAAAACTCAAAGAAGGACGTCCACTCCGTATTAAGTTAGGCGCCGATCCTACCGCTCCGGACATCCATCTTGGACACACAGTAATCTTAAATAAATTAAGGTTATTCCAAGAGTTAGGTCATGAAGTCATTTTCTTGATCGGTGACTTTACTGGTATGGTGGGTGACCCAAGCGGTAAAAACAGTACGCGTCCACCGTTAACCCGTGAGCAAGTATTAGCGAACGCCGAAACCTATAAAGAACAGGTTTATAAGATACTTGATCCAGTTAAAACCCGTATCGAATTTAACTCAAGCTGGCTAGAGCCATTGGGCGCAGCGGGGATGATCCGCCTTGCTTCCAAGCAAACTGTGGCTCGTATGATGGAGCGCGATGACTTTAAGAAGCGTTATGCCTCGGGCCAATCTATTGCTATCCATGAGTTTATGTATCCTTTACTGCAAGGTTATGACTCAGTTGCGCTGCAGGCCGATGTTGAGCTGGGTGGTACAGATCAAAAGTTCAACCTATTAATGGGCCGTGAACTGCAAAAAGCGGAAGGCCAAAAGCCACAAGCTGTGATCATGATGCCGCTGCTCGAAGGTTTAGACGGCGTGAAGAAAATGTCTAAGTCGGCGCACAACTATATTGGCGTGAGCGAACCTGCCAACGAAATGTTTGGCAAGCTGATGTCGATTTCGGACGATTTAATGTGGCGCTACTTTGAGCTGCTATCATTCCGTCCACTGGCTGAAATTGAGCAGTTTAAGCAAGATGTGGCCAATGGGTCTAACCCACGCGACATTAAAATTGCCTTGGCTAAAGAAATCATCACACGTTTCCACGATGAAGCGTCTGCAGAAAGCGCGCATCAAGCTTTTGTTGACCGTGCTAAGGGCATGATCCCCGACGATATCGAAGAAATCGAGTTAGTGGCGGGTGAAGGTATTGCGATTGCAAATCTGTTGAAAGATGCTGATTTAGTGGCGTCGACTTCAGAAGCCATGCGGATGATCAAGCAAGGCGCGGTGAAGATGGACGGCGAAAAGCTGGACGATAGCCGTATGACTTTGTCTGCTGGTACTGTCGCGGTATTCCAAGTCGGTAAACGCAAGTTTGCCAAAGTGACTTTGGTTTAAGACATTGTCTGTTAAATGAAAAGTCGTTAATCGAACAAAAAGAGCGCCTTAGGGCGCTCTTTGTTTTTAAATCTGTTTCACCCCATAAGATTAAGGCGCTGTGTTGGCTTCATGCTCGGCGATATTACATCTGTCGGTGCCAAAGTGTTGCCCATCGCTGCATTTCCACGCCAGTTGCGCCGAACTCACCTGCCATTGTTTTGCATTCTGCTTTAAGGAAATAATCAACAGCATTTGTGGATGTTGCTTGGAGAGCTCGCTCACCTGATAGGTCAAAATGCTGTCTTTATTGGTTTGGGTTCGCACTAAGGTAAATTTGTTGCCTGCGTATTGGCTGCTGATCTGACTTGGGTCTTCCGACCAAGGTTGATGTTGCGCCTGAGCGACACGCAGCTGCTGATTAAAATGACTGACGGGCTGAACGGCGTAGGACACGATAATGGGCTGTAAGGCCTGTGCTTTTGGTGCCAGCATTAAGCCATTAAGGGCGAGTAGGGCTATCAATCCAAAAAACTTCATACAAACCTCATTGAAACGAAACGACTCTGTCAACCTAGCTAAGGTGAAATACGCAGTGGTATTGACTCATTGTTAGTTTCGACCCGTTTTTAGGGATCAAGTTTCAAAGACGGGGAAATTTTGTGACTACTGCATCGCTAATTGATCAGACATGGTCTGGTAATCGATAAGATCCACATGCTCAGTCACCCTATGGTTGAGCATATCGAGTTTAAGGCTAGTGACGCCAGGAATAGCGATGTCGATGATTTTGCCAGGTTTGCCGAATTGCTCGCCCGGCCCTTTGAAGTGATAGTTACCTATCATTACTACCAAAGAGCCAGCGTTATACATATGTTCTATGTTGAAGTCGTACTCGAGTACGCCCTCATGGGCGCGCTCAAGAAAGTCGATGATGAAGCGGCCGCCGGTGTATTTACGGTTAGCGGTTTTGTCGAAGAAGATACTGTCGCGGTTATAGAATTTTCGTAGTGTCTTATAGTCGTGTTCGGTTAGTGCATTCATATACTTTACGGCTAACAGCTGTTCTTGCGGCATTTCACCTGAGTTGGCTTGCGCCGCTGCAGGATTGAGGGCTGGAACAAAAATGAGGCACAAAATAAGACACAATATTCGCAAACTATTCCCTCTTGGTTTTGAGATCAAAGGCCGGTAACGACAGATGCCACTTGATGGCGCTTAAGCGGATAAATAGGGCACTGGTCATCGCCAGAAACAGCGCCGTTTTCTCGCCCATACCGTAGGCTAAACTCACGGTATAGCCGATACCACCAATGATTGAAGCTGTGGCATAGACTTCTGTACGTAACACCATAGGAACTTGTCTGCACAGTAAGTCTCGAATAATGCCTCCTCCCACGCCTGTGATCAAGCCCATAACCACGGCAATCATGCCACTTAAGCCCATATTGAGGGCTTTTTCGGCACCAATCACAGTAAACAAGGCTAATCCAAAGGCATCGGCGACCGGCAAAATATATTCGGGCACCTTACGAGGTCGACGCACTAACAGCAAACAGGCGAGCACAGTTGCGAGGATCACTATGATGTAATTGGGATCGCGGATCCAAAACACAGGCGTCGCGCCAATCAAGGCATCCCGAATACTGCCACCGCCCACAGCGGTAACCGAGGCGAGCACTATGACACCAAAGGGGTCCATTCTATGGCGTCCAGCGGCGAGTGCGCCAGAAAGTGCAAATACAGCGGTACCCCATAAATCAAAAAAGTAGATCCACTGGCTCATTTACTCATCTCTTTGATATGGATATTTAATGCGTCCACAGAGATGCGGATTTCAATCACAGATAAAATCAGTGAATAGAGCAGTAATAGCAGGCTAGCGCCAAAAATCACTGAGCCAGTTTTATTAAAGCCGACATAGATGAAAATCATGCACAGTACGCACAGGGCAAAGCTAGATACGCCCGCTTCTTGCATACGACGAATAATGGAAATGCGTTGACTCAGGTTTTTGATTTGATCTTTATGAACGGGTTTCTCACCACTGCTTAAGCTCCGTATTAATGCCGCGAGGGCAAAAAAACGATTAGTATAAGCTAATAGTAACAATGAGATAGCAGGAAATAACAACGCAGGTGTTGTTAATGAAACATGCATGTTTTCGAGCAAGATAGTCAGCCTTTAACTTCACGTTGAGATAATGCGGCATCATATCACAGGCTTTGTAACCAACGTAAACTTGCCCATAACAAGGGCAGTATAATGATAAAGCTAAACCAGATAGCACAGGCACGTGAGGTCAGCTTGATTGCAGGCGTGATGTCATCACTGGTTGGCTGCGGACCATAACGTAGTTTGTCCACATTAATACGCACGCCAGCAAACTTCTGTGGTCCACCGAGTTCGATTCTCAAAATACTGGCCACGAGATTCACACTGAGAACATAACCTCGAATAGCGTGATGATTTTTAGGGGCTCTAAAAAGTTTTGCAAACGCCTTAGGCCCGCCTTGAATGGCGAGCGACAGGCTCCACAACCAAGCCGGAATCGCCAGCAAGATAATGGATACACCATTCACAGTACTGCAAAAATGTTGATACTTTGGTTGAATGGGCGGCCAGCTTAATTCGAGTTGTTTGAGCATGCGCACCGCCAGCACTAGCGGTGCTCCGGCGATAGCGAAAAAGAAAATGGTCGATGCTGTGCCGTAAATAGGCGCTGTGGCGAGTTTTTCTATGGTGGCTTTGGCTAGGCCGATTTCCGACAAACTATCGGTATCGCGCAGCACCCAAGGCTGTAACAGCTTTTTTGCGCTGGCATTGTCTCCACGTTTTAAGGCCTTAGCGATTTCATCGGCGACTTGGCTAAACCCTGCATCGGTTAAACACAGATAAAGCACTAAAAATTCGAAAAACCATGGAAAGGCGGCCAGTTCGAGCAAAAAGGTGATAATGGCCCAAAACGGGAACAGTAACAGCAACATAGCTAAAAAGCCTGCTGTGGCTTGTTGGCTTGGAGAGCGTTCAGGGCGATTCACTTTGGCTGCGAGTTGCTTGGCTAAATGGCTAAACCAAATAAGCGGCTGCATTTCCCGTGGCAATGGTGCTAAGCGCGCCAATAACAAAGCAAAAAAAAGTACCAAAAAGCCTTCAAACAAAGCGCCATCTATCTCGACAAGTTGTTGATAAAAAGAGGTGTGCATTCGGTACTTTCCGCTTAAGTGATTATTTTACTGAGTCAGGATTCAGTTGCTCAAGTAGCAGCATCACCATCAACGCCGAGTGGTAACCCGCTTTGACAATATAAGAATCAAAATCCACTGGCGAGTCATTGTTGGCGTTATCCGATAAAGAGCGGATAACCACAAATGGCACACCAAACTGATGACAAACTTGAGCAATTGCCGCGCCTTCCATCTCACAGGCGGCCATAGTCGGGAAGTTTTTGAGCATGGCTTGGGTGCGAACAGGATCGCAAATAAAGCTGTCGCCAGTACAGATCAACCCTTCAATCGCTTTGACTTCACCCAGCTGAGCAATGGCCTTGTTGGCGGCTTCAACTAAATGTGCGGCAGGAATAAACGCAGCGGGTTGCTGTGCCATTTGGCCAATTTCATAACCAAAGGCGGTGACATCCACATCATGGTGACGTACTTCAGAAGAAATCACGATATCACCAATGGCCAACGTATCGACAAAGCCACCGGCAGAACCTGTGTTGATCACCGCATCTGGCGCATATTTTTCGATGAGCAGTGTGGTCGCAATACTTGCGGCGACTTTACCTATGCCTGAGCGAGTCACGACTACGTCTTTACCTGCGAGTGTACCAGCAATAAATTCAATACCAGCAATGGTTTGCGATGTCGCGTTTGTCATGGCGGCTATAAGGTGAGCGACTTCTGGCTCCATTGCGCCAATAATTCCAATTTTCATGGGAGACCTTTTTGATTCAACACTTAAGAGTGGGACACGAGAATGCTGGCTAATATACCACACAGTTTTATGCAGTCGTTATGGTGAGATTGGGATTGCTTAATAATGGCGCGGTAAAATGCGGGAGGGTTAACGGAAAAGTACGCTCATAAGATGCGCGCTTATATCTATTTCTCCATCAACCGATAGCGACAAGTCACAAACAAATGGCTGGACTTGTTTGCCTAAGTCCAGCCATTGCAAAGCTTGTTAAATGACAGCGATAAAACAGTTTTTTAGCGATAAAACCAACACATTGGCGTTGTAAGCTGTAGCGCTTAGTCTAAGTAGTTAAGAATACCTTGAGCAGCATCGCGACCTTCGGCAATGGCTGTCACGACTAAGTCAGAACCGCGTACCATATCACCACCAGCAAACACTTTTGGGTTGGTGGTTTGGAAAGGATTTCCGTCTAACTTACTCGCTTTAACTCGGCCCCATTGATCGAGCTCGATGCCATGGTCGGCAAACCAAGGTGCTGGACTAGGTTGGAAACCGAAAGCAATAATTATCGCATCGGCTTCGAGCAACTGTTCACTACCCGCAATCGCTTCGGCGCGTTGACGACCACTTGCATCGGCCTTGCCCATGGCGGTTTCGACGCATTCAATGCCAACTACTTTGCCATCTTGGGTCTTAATCGCCACAGGTTGACGGTTAAACAGGAAGTTAACCCCTTCCTCCCGCGCATTTTGTACTTCGCGGCGTGAACCCGGCATGTTGGCCTCATCACGGCGGTAAGCACAGACTACGCTGCTGGCACCTTGTCTAACGGCTGTGCGTACGCAATCCATCGCAGTATCACCACCGCCTAATACCACCACACGTTTACCTTCAAGGTTCAGGTAGGGCGTTTGTGCATCTTGAGTGCCCATTAAATGGTGGGTATTACCAATCAAATAGGGCAGGGCTTGGTATACGCCTTGGGCATCTTCACCCTCAAGGCCTGCTTTCATCGCGGTATAGGTGCCCATACCAAGGAATACTGCATCGTATTCTTCGAGCAGTTTAGTAAATGGGATGTCTTTACCGACAGTAACCCCGAGTTTGAACTCAATGCCCATGCCTTCTAATACACTGCGACGGGTCGCCATGACGGCTTTGTCGAGTTTAAAAGACGGAATGCCGTAGGTGAGCAGGCCACCAATTTGTGGATATTTATCAAAGACCACGGCTTTAACACCGTTGCGAGACAGAATATCCGCGCAGCCTAAACCTGCAGGACCCGCACCGACAATCGCCACTCGTTCAGGGCGTGGCGTGACCTTGCTCATATCGGGGCGCCAGCCTTGGGCGATCGCTGTGTCGGTAATGTATTTTTCGACATTACCGATAGTGACAGCGCCAAAGTCGTCGTTCAGAGTACAAGCACCTTCACAGAGTCTGTCCTGTGGACAAACACGGCCGCAGATTTCGGGCAGAGTGTTGGTCTCATGCACTAAATCTGCCGCTTCCATGATGCGGCCTTGTTCCGCTAGCTTGAGCCAGTTTGGAATATAATTGTGTAGCGGGCACTTCCACTCACAATAAGGATTGCCGCAATCTAAACAGCGGTCCGCTTGCTCAGCCACTTGAGGCTGAGCAAAAGGCTGATAAATCTCAATAAACTGAGTCGCACGTTTAGCCGCAGGGTGTTTAGCGGGGTCTTTACGACCCACTTCAATAAATTGAAAATCGTTACTCATGCGCCATTACCCCGCTTTTACAACTAATTCTGGGCTCGATTTCTCTAACTTGAGCAGATCGGCCACGGCAATATTTTTAGGTTTTACTAATACGAAGCAATCTAACCAGTTACCAAAATCACTTAAGATCATCTTGGCATGTTCGCTGCCCGTTTCGGCCACGTGGGCTTCAATCAGACCTTTTAAATGTTGTTGATGGATCGGTGATTCGAGTTTTTGAGTATCGACAAGCTCAGTATTCACACGGCGATTGAAGCGGCCGAATTGATCGAACACATAGGCAAAACCGCCTGTCATCCCAGCGCCGAAGTTCACCCCTGTTTTACCAAGGACAACTACAATGCCGCTGGTCATGTATTCGCAGCCGTTATCGCCAAGCCCTTCAACCACAGCAATCGCCCCAGAGTTACGGACTGCAAAACGCTCGCCCGCTTGACCTGCGGCGAAGAACTTGCCGCCCGTCGCGCCGTAAAGACACGTGTTACCGACAATGGCGCTGCGCTCACTTTGGAACGGGCTGCCAATTGGCGGGTAGATGACGATTTGGCCGCCAGACATGCCTTTACCCACATAGTCGTTGGCATCGCCGCAGAGTTTTAACTCAAGGCCTGGGCTGTTCCACACGCCAAAGCTTTGGCCGGCACTGCCGTTAAAGCTCAGTTTGACCGGCGCTTTGGTGCCTTTGACGCCGAGTGTGCTCGCGATATAGCCTGACATCGTCGCGCCAACGGAACGGTCTGTGTTGTTGATGCTGTAAGCTGCATCGAAACTCTCGCCCTTATCGACAGCACTTTGGCATTCGTTTAATAAATGCTGGTTAAGCAGCCCTAAATCCGCTGGTGGATTAGTTTCTTGCCAAGTGCGTGACGAGGTTGCTGGCACCTTGGGTTGATACAAAATCGGTGACAGATCTAAGCCTTGTTGCTTCGCGGTTTGGCCTTCGAGGGCATATAACCATTCGCTGCGACCGACTAAGTCTTCAAACTTGTTCACCCCTAAGGTCGCCATCCATTCACGAACTTCCTGTGCAACAAACTCAAAGTAAGTCATCACTCGCTCTGGCAGACCATGGTAATGGTTGTCGCGCAGGTTTTTATCTTGCGTTGCTACGCCAGTCGCGCAGTTGTTCAAGTGGCAAATACGCAGGTATTTACAACCTAGGGCGATCATAGGCACAGTACCAAAACCAAAGCTTTCGGCGCCTAATAACGCGGCTTTAATCACATCGGTGCCGGTTTTTAAGCCTCCATCGACTTGCAGGCGAATTTTATGGCGTAGACCATTTTCCACTAGCGATTGATGCACTTCGGCTAAACCTAGCTCCCATGGACTCCCCGCATACTTCACTGAGGTGATTGGGCTGGCACCTGTGCCGCCGTCATACCCTGAAATCGTGATCATATCCGCATAGGCTTTAGCTACGCCGGTGGCGATCGTGCCCACGCCGGGTTCAGACACAAGTTTGACTGAAATCAGCGCTTTCGTGTTGATTTGCTTCAAGTCGAAAATCAGCTGGGCTAAATCTTCGATAGAGTAAATATCGTGGTGCGGCGGCGGTGAAATCAAGGTTACACCAGGGCGCGCATGACGCAGTCCGGCGATTTCAACACTCACTTTATGGCCGGGTAACTGGCCACCTTCACCGGGTTTTGCCCCTTGGGCGACTTTAATCTGCAATACATCGGCGTTGACTAAGTAGTGCGCCGTAACGCCAAAGCGCGCCGAGGCAATCTGTTTAATCGCAGAGTTGCGTTCAGTATTAAAGCGGCGAGCATCCTCACCACCTTCACCTGAGTTCGAGCGGCCGCCTAAGCGGTTCATCGCGATAGCCAGCGCTTCATGGGCTTCGGGGCTCAAGGCACCGATACTCATGGCCGCGCTGTCAAAACGTTGATATAAGCCCGCTGCGCCTTCGACGTTAGCGACATCAATTGATGCCTGCGCCCCCTTGATACCGATTAAGTCACGTAGCGTGGCTATTGGACGATTGTCGACGAGGTCGGCAAACTTTTTATAGGTTGCGAAGTTTTTGTCGATCAATGACGCCTGCAAAGTGTTGACAACATCAGGGTTGAAGCAGTGATACTCACCCCCTTCAACGTATTTCAGCAGGCCACCTTGTGGCAATGGCACATGGGCGCGGTAGGCCGCTTTGTGCAGAATCGCTTGGTCTTGGGCGATTTCAGCAAAACTGACGCCTTCGATACGGCTGATCACGCCCTTAAAGCACAGCTCAATCACGTCGCTGGCGATGCCGATGGCTTCAAACTGTTGGCTACAACGGTAGGAACCGACAGTGCTGATGCCCATTTTGGACATGATCTTACGCAGGCCTTTTTCGATGCCGTAACGGAAATTCAGCATCAGTGCTGTGGTGTCGGTTAACTGATGACGTTTCGCCAGTTCAGAAATTGATTCATACACTAAATACGGATAAATCGCGGTGGCACCAAAGCCAAGCAAGACGGCAAAGTGATGTGGATCTCGCGCCGATGCGGTTTCAACAATGATGTTGGTGTCGCAGCGCAGGCTCTTATTCACCAGCATTTGTTGCACAGCACCGACCGCCATGGCCGCAGGGATCACTTGCGCCGTTTTCCCTATGGCTCTGTCCGAGAGGATAAGTAAAGTCGTGCCGCTGCGGGCTAAACGCTCGGCTTCGGCTGTAATACGGCGGATGGCACTTTCTAATCCTTCCTGTGGCTCGTAATTCAAATCCACAATGTTGGCGCGGTAGTAAGTGCTATCTAATCCCAGTAACTGATTAAAATCACTGAACAATAAGATGGGTGAGTTGAACATGACGCGGTAGGCATTACCCGTCGTTTCATTAAAGAGGTTCTGCTCACGGCCAATACAAGTGGTCAACGACATAACGTGTTTTTCACGTAATGGGTCTATGGGTGGGTTAGTCACTTGAGCGAATTTTTGCCTAAAATAGTCATACAGTGAACGCGACTTTTTCGACAATACCGCCATAGGCGTATCGTCGCCCATAGAACCTGTGGCTTCTTCACCTTGCTTCGCCAATACCCAAATGACTTGTTCTAATTCCTCACGGGTATAGCCAAATTGTTTTTGGTATTGCAGCAAAAGCTCAGGGCTTAACTCGCTGGCACCATGTTGTTCAGAGGCTAAATCTTCCGCTGGCGTTAAAGTACGGCTGTTCTTCGCCATCCACTCTTTATAAGGGTGGCGACGTTTCAAGTCGTTATCAATTTCAAAGGATTGGTACAGGCGGCCGTTCAAGGTATCGAGTACCAGCAGCTCACCAGGTCCAACGCGGCCTTTTTCAATCACTTCATCGGCGGCGTAATCCCAAATACCGACTTCGGAGGCCAAGGTCAAAATACGATCTTTTGTGATCACATAACGCGATGGACGCAGACCATTACGGTCAACGGCGCAGGCGGCATGGCGACCGTTGGTCATCACAATACCTGCCGGACCATCCCAAGGCTCCATGTGCATGGAGTTAAAGTCGTAGAAGGCTTTTAGTTCGTCATCCATTTCTGGATTACTTTGCCAAGCAGGCGGGATCAATAGACGCATGGCACGGTATAAGTCCATGCCACCGGATAACAGCATTTCCAGCATGTTATCTAAAGATGAAGAGTCTGAGCCTGTTTCATTCACAAAGGGAGCGGCCTGCTGCAAATCTGGCAGTAGTGGTGAATTAAACTTATAGGCACGGGCGCGGGCCCATTGACGGTTACCCGTAATCGTATTGATTTCGCCGTTATGGGCTAAATATCTAAACGGCTGAGCTAATGGCCATTTAGGAGAAGTATTCGTTGAGAAACGTTGATGGAATAGGCAGATAGAGCTTTTTAAGCGAATGTCCGCGAGATCGGGATAAAACGCGGGCAAGTCTACAGGCATCATCAAGCCTTTATAGACGATAACTTGGCCAGACAAACTCGCGACATAGAAGTCCTTATCGTCGGTGATTTGCTGCTCTAAGCGGCGACGCGCCATATAAAGGCGGCGTTCCAAGTCTTTTTCACGCCAGCCAATGGGGGCGTTGATCAGCACTTGGTAGATTTGTGGCAGGCTAGCCTTGCCGATTTCACCTAACACATCGGGATTGACCGGTACTTTGCGCCAGCCTGCAATACTTAAGGTTTCACGCTCGAGTTCGCGCTCAAGAATAAACTTGGCTTGTTCGGCCAGTTCATCATCTTGACTTAAAAACAGCATACCTACGGCAAATTTACGGCTCAAATGCCAATCATTTTCCGCGGCAATCGCTTCAAAAAATTGCACTGGCAATTGCATTAATAAACCGCAGCCGTCGCCAGTGCGACCGTCGGAGGCAATGCCACCGCGGTGCTTCATGCGATCTAGACCATGGATTGCCGTGCGCACTATACGGTGGCTGGCTTCGCCATCCATCTGTGCTATCAACCCAAAACCACAATTGTCCCGCTCAAAACTGGGATGATATAAGCTCATACAAAAACCTCCCTAGACCTCAACTGATTACTACTCGGGGAGAAAATGTAAAGACTTTCTATAGATATGCACCCGAACCACCCAAATTAGCCTGAGATTCAATAAAGGTCAAACCAAAAATTTGCATAAAACATGGGTATTAATTCATGATTCATACACAAATCATAATTGCTTTACGTTAACGTCAACAGTAAAAAGTGCTGTATAACATTATGAATAAAAAGAATTTTAAAAATGAGGAAACTATGGGTTTACTAAAATGTAACATGTTGGCGGGATTGTTTTTGATTTAGAAATAGTGATTTTTATTGCAAACACAGTAAATAAATAAAAAATTAAAATTGTTGAATTATTATTCATTTTGATGTGAGCAATATCTCAATGGTAAGCGCGTTAATTTGAGGATGCGCACATTTCTGACAATAAGGGTATGGGTCAGGCGGGAATTTGATGTAGCGCCAAGAAACCTCTCGCTACCTCGTTTACACTAAGCTTTTTCTTCTATTTGTTCACGTATTTTCTTTTCTATTTGTGATTTTATCTTGGTTATTCTTAATGAAGCGATATGAAATTTGGTGGGTGCTCTGATGGGGCTTGATGCATATGTGAACACCTTTGGTGCCGTTTGCAAGGCGCGATATGGTACGCGACTACGAAAACTCACCATAGATGCCAAGTTTACTTGCCCCAACCGTGATGGCACCTTGGGGCGTGGAGGTTGTACTTTCTGCAATGTGGCCTCATTTAGCCACCAAACTGCTGATGTGCTGAGTATTACCGAGCAGCTCGAACAGGGTAAGAGTCGTTATCGTGAGGCGAAACCTCAGGCGCAAGCCGATAAATTTATAGCATATTTTCAGGCTTACACTAGCACTTATGATGAGTATCAGGTGTTAATGGCTAAGTACGATGAAGCCGTTAAAGATGGCGAGATAGTGGGTTTGTGTGTAGGAACTCGCCCCGATTGTGTGCCAGATAATGTACTGGATTTACTGGCAAGTTATCAGGCAAACGGCATTGATGTGTGGTTAGAACTGGGGTTGCAAACCGCTAAAAATGAAACGCTGCGCAAGATCAATCGCGGCCATGATTTCGGTTGTTATTGTGACACAGTGTCGAGGGCGAGAGCTCGCGGACTTAAGGTGTGCACTCATCTTATTCTTGGCTTGCCCGATGAAACCCATAGCGATTATATGGCGACCTTAGCGGCGGTATTGCAGCAGGGCGTTGATGGCTTGAAGTTGCATCCTTTGCATATCGTCGAAGGTAGCACTATGGCCAAGGCGTGGCGAAGTGGGCGCTTACCTTTACTGAGTCTTGAAGATTATGCTCGCAGTGTCGGTGAGATGATCCGCCATACACCCGCGGAAGTGATTTTCCACCGCGTCACCGCTTATGCGAAAAAACCTATGCTATTAGCACCAGATTGGTGTGCCTATCGATGGGATGGATTGGTGGCAATTGTGGATAATTTACAGCTTTATGGTGGACAAGGGCACGTATTAGCGCAACGATAGAGGTAAGTTAGTGGGATACATTTCCTCCTTAAATGCTATGTCGTCGCTATTATTTTGTAAGTGTTTACTTACGACTATTAGTTTGTTTTTTGTTAATTTTAATCTGAATTTGACCATGGATATCGCTATAAGTTGCACAGACAATTTTAGTGGGTATCATGTGATAAATTCGTTTTAAGCATTGGACCACTTAAGGGAGGCCTCATGGCCACAGTTGAATTAGAAGTAATCCTAGATCTCAATACTCTCGAACAGTACTGTAGCGCCATTGGTGCCGGTACTTTACTAAAGAGTGTGGTGTTATTTGAGCAGTTAATGCCTGAATATGTAGGAAATCTAGTGAAGGCTAACGACGCTGCAGATAGAGATACCTTATGTTCAGAAGCGCATAAATTTAAAGGTGCCGCAGGTTCGGTAGGTTTAAAACGCATTCAGCAAATCGCCCAGTTATTACAACATGGTGAAGAGCCTAGATGGGATGCTGAACACGGCGCTTGGGTTGCTGAGATCGTCGAACATGCGAGTGCGGATCTACAACAGTTAAAGTTATTCCTCCAAGCTAAAGCATAAGATATTGATACGCTAAGGCGCAGCAATAACATCTGTTGTTGCGCCCAATTGAGTGAATGATTGCGTTAGATTGTTGCGTTCGTTATTGCGTTAGTTTGACGGCTGAGTTTGTTGCTTTTTACGTTTCCCCGCGAGTGCTTTTCTCCTCTTTGTTTGTTACTCCCACTTAAGGTTTACAGCTAATCGGTTGAATGTCGATTCGGCTCACATTCTTGAAATCTAATGCCGCGTTATTGGCTTTCAGTTATGCTAGAGTAGATTTAATTTCTTAATTCATAACCTTAATGGCAATCGAGAAAATGAAAAGTTTACCTAGCTTAAAAAACTTATTCTATTTGGTGAATCTCCATCAAGAGCAGAATTTTAACCGCGCGGCTAAGGTGTGTTTTGTCAGCCAATCGACGCTTTCGAGTGGGATCCAAAACTTAGAAGAGCAGTTAGGGCATCAGTTGATTGAGCGAGACCATAAGTCGTTTATGTTTACCGCTATTGGTGAAGAAGTGGTGCAGCGCGCCCGTAAAATTCTCACCGATGTGGATGATTTGGTTGAATTGGTGAAAAACCAAGGCGAGCCGATGACAGGCGATATACGTTTAGGGTGTATCCCAACGATTGCGCCTTTCCTATTGAGCCGTGTTATTCGCCAATGCCAGCAGTCTTATCCAGCGATGAGTTTATTACTGAAAGAAGATACCACTGAGCGTTTGTTGGATGCCTTAGGTAAGGGTGAGCTGGATTTATTGATCCTTGCTTTGCCTGTGGATACCAGCGGTTATCACAGTATGAAAGTGGGTAAAGATCCATTCAAAATGGTGATCCATAAGGATTTAGCCGGAGAAATCCATCAGCCGATCGATTACCAAGCCTTGCCAGACGAGAGTATTTTCCTGCTGCAAAGCGAGCATTGCATTACGGGGCATGCCATCACTGCCTGTCAGCTTGGGGATAGCGCGAAAGTGAATCCGTTTGCCGCCACCAGTTTGCATACCTTAGTGCAGATGGTGAACAGTAAGCTGGGCACCACATTCCTGCCGCAAATGGCAATCGATGCGGGTATTTTGAATGACACTGATTTGGTGGTGATGACGCCGCCGGGTGAAGCGCCTTACCGTGATATCGGCCTTGTCTGGCGTCAAACGACCAGCCGGATCTTAACCTTCCGTACCTTAGGTTTAATGATCCAAAAGTTATTAACCAAAGAAGCACAATAAGCTCGCTGCAACAGCACAAAGTGTCACAGCAAAAAGTGTTACTACAACTCAACGCTTAAATATGATGAGAAATTAGAGTGGGGAAACGCCAAACACTTCGATGGAGTGTTGTTTCCCTTTGAGTTTGACTGGGCCTAGATTCGATAGGTGATATTGCGTGTTGGGATTATCTAAACGTCCCGCGAGTGCGCCCGAGATCAACATGCGTTGCCCCAAGGGATTACACTGATCTTGCAGTCTCGCTAGGGTATTGAGCACATCACTAAAGAAACTAATCTCTTGTTTTTGCACGCCAACAACCGCTGCTACGACTTGGCCACAATGGGCCGCCGCTTTAAACTTAGGCACAAAGCCATAGTGTTCTTCAAAGTAACGTCTTTGCCAATTAAGCTGCTGACTAAATTCAAAATAGATATTCATGCAGCGGTCGTGGACTATCCCTTCTTCTAAAGGCCAGTGGATCAACACGGCATCGCCCATATAGCGATAAATCTCGGCTTCGTTGTTGGTCACAGTGTCCGACAGCAAACTAAAGCTATCTTGGATCAAGCGACTAAAACGGTAATCCCCAAGTGATTCGGCGTGTGTGGTCGAGGCGACCATGTCTAAGTAAAGGAATAATCGTTGTTCGTACCTTGGCTTATGGTATTTACCTAGGCCAATGTTGAGCAGAATACGTGGGCCAACTAACAGCGCCATTTGCTCGACGAAGGCTAAACTGACCCGCACGACCACCAAATAGACAATCAATGCTTGGAATGAAGGACTGTAGAGAATGTGCGCCGTCAGCATTTGTCTTAGGGTCGACATGTGATTTTCGATGGCCCACATATTCAAAAATTGGGTCATGTAAGCTAATGTTGTCGCACCCAGTAATAAAAACAAGCCTTTAAAGATGACAGAAAACACATAGGGGAGGCGATTGATGGCACTGAAATCAGCAATAACGTTCGACATCCAATGCAGGCTGCCAAAAATTATCCCCATATAGATAGCAAGTGTCGCGAGATCGGCCGAACCTACCGCCCATTGGGGCAGTTCTGGTGATTGGGCATATCGAAAAAACACGAATGCAGCCATGGCAATCGCCCAAGCTAAAATCGCAAAAAGGAGTTTTTTCGCTTGTCTACGTGCTCTCACTGCGTGATGGGTATCCGAATACGGCGGTGATTTCAGAATGCCGTAGTTTATAGAAAAGAGTCACCTTAGTGCCAGTGAAATTTGTGATCTGGATCAATCTAAGTCTATATCGTCACTAAATATTAACCAAAAACCTTATTAAGTATCATGGCGGTGAAACTGGTCTTTAAATAAAAACCCCTAGGGTTGGTCATTTTGAGGCTGCCATCTTCGGCAATGCTTTGCGTTAATGCTTTACTGTTGGCGGCTTTGGGACGTAATTGCAGTACTTCGCCGTGGCGTGCGGTGAGTTTTTCGACTTTGCCGAGGGCGATAAGCTCCATGATCTCTTCCCAATCCTGTTGCAGCAATTGCAACTCCTGTGGATCAGGCTCCCACAATATCGGGGTGCCAATACGGCGCTCACCCACAGGAATATGTCTCTCACCTTCAACGGGTACCCAAAGGACGCGCTGTAACTTATGGCTGACTAAGCTGTTTTGCCAGGTTAACCCTTGGATATTCGACAGCGGCGCCACGCAAACATAAGTGGTCTCCAATGGACGTCCCTGTGAATCGATGGGGATAGTTTTAAGTTCGACACCTAGATGCAGAAAATCTTGCTCAGGTTTAGAACCGGCTGTCGCGCCCAGTTCCATTTCGATTAACTGGCCGACCCAGCCTTTATCCCGCTTAAGATCCTTGGGGACACTTAGGCCTCTTTGGGCGGCAATTTGCGCCAAACTCACGCCAGCCATCATATGGGCGCGTTCGAGTAGCTCTGGGAGATTTTCGGGGGGAATAATTCGATTCATGGCTGGATTTTACTTAAAAATAACCGCTTAGCAATGGCGGTCAAAAAATGAACTCCGCAATTTGAGTAAACTTGTACCGAATGTTTTTATTCTAAGTATCTGATTTTAAATTTCATATCCGAGTTACCCCCCGTTTTGCAAAAAAGTGTTCAAAGTTACTCTCTGCTTTCCCTTGCGTTCCCCACATACTTATCCACAGATATTATGGATAACTCAGTAAAATGCGTCCCTTAACCTAATAAAAACCCCAAGTCAATGCGAATAAAGGGCATTTATTCCGGCTTTTGTGGACAGTTGTGGACACTATTTGTGTATAAAGTTGAGTAATATCGTGAGAACCATAGAAATAGCTCTAGCTGGTTAAATAATGAGCTTTATTGCTTTTTTTGCCATTAATAAATTAGAATTTTCATTCAAGTTATTGAATTTATTTTAGATAAAGTTTTAACTCTAAATTAATCAAATGGCGCTAAATAGATGTTTTTTGAGCGTTATAACAAGTTTACCTGAGTTTCAAACAGAGATATCCACAGAAAATGTGGATATCCCCGCATTTCATCCCCTAGCTTTGTTGATAAATGTCTTTTAAGTGTAATTTTATCCAAGGCCTAGGGTGAAATAGAGGTTTGCTGAGAGACTAGCTTTATGAAACAATCAGTTTATTAAAATTTAATGTGATTTGGAGTCCATGTGATTGATAGCGACGGCTTTCGCGCAAATGTGGGCATTATAATTTGTAACAGATATGGCCAAGTCATGTGGGCCAGACGCTTCGGTCAACACTCATGGCAATTTCCTCAAGGTGGCGTCGATGATGGCGAGACAGCAGAAGAGGCAATGTACCGTGAGTTATATGAAGAAGTAGGCCTAAGACCCGAACACGTGCATATCCTAACCTCGACCCGTTCTTGGTTACGCTATCGTTTGCCAAAGCGTTTAGTCAGACAAGACAGTAAACCTGTGTGTATTGGGCAAAAACAAAAGTGGTTTCTGTTACAACTGAAAAGCCAAGATAGTGCGATTAATTTGAGTTCCTCTGGGCATCCTGAATTTGACGATTGGCGCTGGGTAAGTTATTGGTATCCTGTGCGGCAAGTCGTGTCATTTAAGCGTGATGTTTATCGTAAGGTGATGAAAGAGTTTGCGGTAACGGCATTGTCATTCCAAACCCTAGAAATACCTAGGAAACGGGGAAGACAAAAAACAACGGACTGATTTTCAAAAGAGGATTGAAAACAGTGTTAAATACGCTTAGGGATATTACTCAGGCTGTGGCATCTGCCCACAGTTTGGAAACCGCATTAGAAGTCTTAGTCTCATCGACTAAAGCGGCGATGGAAACCCAATGTTGCTCCATCTATATCCTAGAAGAGCAAGAACTGGTGTTATCTGCAACCGACGGTCTTGAAAAAAGCGCCGTTGGTCGGGTACGTATGCCACTGACTGAAGGTTTAGTCGGACTCGCTGCTCAGCGAGAAGAGGCCGTTAACCTAGCTGATGCACGGCTTCACCCCAGATTTAAACTTTTCCCTGAAGTTGCCGAAGAAGAATACCGTGCCTTTTTAGCTGTACCTATCATCTACCAGAAAGCCGTGGTCGGGGTGATAGTGGTACAGCAGGCGAGTGCTCGCCAATTCAGTGAAGGTGAAGAAGCCTTCCTGATGACGCTCGCCGCCCAGTTAGCAATGGCGGTGCGCGGCTTAAAACAAAAAGCCCAAGTCAGTTCCCATCATCAACAAATTCTATTTCAAGGTACGTCGGCGTCAAACGGTATCGCCATTGCCTATGCTTTTGTGCTCGGTGGAGAGATCCCCCTTGAGCAGCCCGATGTGCACTCTGACGATATTGCCTATGAGTCCAGCCGCTTAACGACGGCTATGGTGCGTTGTAAAGAAGCGATTGGCGCTTTATCTCAGCGGTTTGATCGTGAGCAAGATGACGAAGTAGTCTCTATTTTCAATGCATTACAGCTATTACTTGATGACGCCAGTTTAGGGGGGGAATACGCCCGTGAGGTGCAATTAGGTTGGGCTGCTGAAACGGCGGTGAGCCGAGTGTCCTTGCGTTACATTCAGCAATTTTTGGCGATGGAAGATCCTTATCTTAAGGAGCGAGCAAGCGATATCCGCGACTTAGGCCAAAAAGTATTACGCCAGCTGATTGAGCCAGAGCGTTTAGAGCTTGAACCCGATAAACCTGTTATTTTAATTACCCGCGAAGCCGATGCGACTATGTTGGCTGAGTTTCCAAGACAGAAACTCGCGGGGATTGTCACTGAGCTTGGCGGGGTAAACTCCCATGCCGCTATTTTAGCCCGCGCCTTAGGTGTGCCGGCCATTACTGGTGTAGAACAACTGTTATCCGCCAATATTGACCAAAAGCTCTTAGTGGTAAACGCAAGTCGTGGCCAGCTATTGGTATCGCCATCCCCTGCTATTGTCGGCGAGTATCGCAGCTTAATTTCGGCGCAAAAAGCGCTGCAACGCCAGTATGCTCAAGAATTAGCACTGCCTTCCGTAACCCTCGATGGCTCACGTATTCGCTTGTATCTCAATGCGGGCTTACTCAGTGGCGTGGCCTCTGAAATTGCCGAAGGTGCCGACGGGATTGGACTGTATCGCACCGAAATTCCTTTTATGCTGCAACAACGTTTCCCGAGTGAATCTGAGCAAGTGAAAGTGTATCAACAGGTCTTATCGGCGGCGTCTGGTCGACCTGTGGTGATGCGCACTTTAGATGTTGGCGGCGATAAACCTTTGCCGTATTTCCCAATTAAAGAAGACAATCCTTTCCTTGGCTGGCGTGGGATCCGTTTGTCGCTAGATCATCCAGAATTATTTTTGGTGCAGTTACGGGCCATGTTACAGGCTGGTGGAGACGGTAAGCAATTAAGTATTTTACTGCCTATGGTCAGTAATTTAGATGAAATTGATCAATCCTTAGAATATCTGCAGCAAGCCTATGTCGAACTCAAAAACGATGTAAATAGCAACATAGTGATGCCACGCATCGGCATTATGCTCGAAGTGCCGGCGATGTTGTATCAATTGGATGATGTGGCAAAACGGGTAGATTTTGTTTCCGTTGGCAGTAATGACTTAACCCAGTATTTGCTTGCGGTTGACCGTAACAATCCACGGGTGAGCTCGTTATTTGACAGTTATCATCCGGGGATACTGCGGGCTTTGCATCAGGCTCACTTAGATTGTCGATATCATAAACTTGATATCAGTATTTGTGGAGAGCTCGCGGGCGAGCCTATGGGCGCCATTTTGTTGGTGGCCATGGGATACGATCAATTGAGTATGAATCAGGGCAGTTTAGCGCGAATTAATTATCTATTGCGCCGTGTTGCAAGGACCGATTTAGATCAATTGCTCGCTCAAGCCTTGAGCCTATCAAACGGCTTTCAAGTGCGGGAGCTGGTTAAAGAATATTTAAACCAGCAAGGTCTCTCGACAATTCTTAATTAACTAATCTTGTCTTTTGCTTTAAGCTAAGGCCCTCAATTTATCACGCTGTAGGTACTCGTGTGGATAGTTTGTTGTCGGTGTTTTTTATTTGCTTAGCTTTAGGTGCATTTGTCGGCTTTATGGCGGGATTATTAGGTATCGGTGGCGGCTTGATTGTAGTGCCTGCGCTGCTTTATATTCTGCCTTCCGTTGGGATTACTTCTGCCCAATTACCCCATATTGCGATTGCCACTTCGCTGGCGGCCATTATTCTCACTTCTATCTCATCGATGCGAGCGCATCATAAGCGGGGGAACGTGCCCTGGGGATTGTTTCGTACTATGTTCCCTGGGATTGTGCTCGGTGCGTTGATGTCAGGTTTCATTGCCGAACAGATCCCTGCAGCAACCCTTAAACAAGGCTTTGCGGCTTTTGTGATTTTAATGGCGATTCAGATGGCGTATCCCCTTAAAACTGAATCGAACCGAGAATTACCTAGTTCAATTATTCTGTTTGTGGTTGCTGTAATCGTCGCTGTAATTGCAGGATTAATGGGAATTGGTGGCGGAGTATTGTTAGTGCCGTTTTTAACCTTCTTTGGTCTGCAGATGCGTTACGCGGTTGGGTTTTCGGCGGCGACGGGTTTGTTGATCTCCCTGTCGGGCAGTTTCGGCTATATCATCGCAGGCCTTAATGCGCCCGAGTTACCTTATGGCACCTTAGGTTTTATCTTTTTACCTGCTTTGTTTGGTTTAGTGATCACTTCTGTCCTGATGGCGCCCGTTGGCGTGAAAGCGGCAAGCACTTGGCCAACATCGGTACTTAAAAAGATATTTGCACTGTTATTGCTGTGTGTCGGCCTTAAATTAATTCTGACCTAGTTTTTATGTTTACCTCTATTTGAGGCTGCTAATGGATGTGTTATGGCGTTGAGTTTCCCCAATATCGATCCCGTGATCGTATCATTTGGACCCTTTAATCTGTTTGGACAAACCTTTGAACCTGCACTGCGTTGGTATGGTTTTACCTATTTAGTCGGATTTGTTGCGGCTATGTGGTTGCTCAATCGACAAGCTGACCGCTCCTGTGGCGTGTGGTCGCGGGAGCAAGTGTCAGATTTACTCTTTTATGGTTTTCTTGGGGTGATATTGGGCGGGCGTATCGGTTATGTGCTTTTTTATCATTTCGATTATTTCCTCGCCAGCCCTATGTATTTATTTAAAATCTCCGAAGGCGGCATGTCCTTCCACGGCGGTTTGATGGGCGTGATAGTGGCGATGATTTATATCGCCTGGAAACAAAAGCGCACCTTCTTTGCGGTCGCCGATATGGTGGCACCTGTGGTGCCTATCGGTTTAGGCGCAGGGCGTATTGGTAACTTTATTAATGGTGAACTCTGGGGCCGAACCACAGACGTGCCATGGGGCATGGTGTTTCCAACTGGAGGCCCCGAACCGCGCCATCCTTCTCAGTTGTACCAATTTGCACTTGAAGGTGTGGCATTATTTCTTTTACTTTACTGGTTTAGTAAACGTACCGATAAAGTTGGTGCCGTCTCTGGTATGTTCTTAGTCGGTTACGGTATTTTCCGTATTATGGTAGAAACGGTGAGACAACCCGATGCACAGTTGGGACTCTACTGGGGATTGATGACCATGGGGCAGATACTGTCTATTCCTATGGTGTTAATCGGTTTGTACTTGATTTTTCGTAAGCAAGGTAAGCAGCAATGAAACAGTATTTAGACTTAATGAAGCACATCTTAGCCGAAGGTGTTGATAAATCGGATCGCACAGGTACGGGGACTCGCTCAGTATTTGGCTATCAAATGCGCTTCGATTTGAGCAAAGGTTTTCCTTTGGTAAGCACCAAAAAATGCCACATGCGCTCTATCATCCACGAATTGCTGTGGTTCCTGAAGGGTGAAACTAACGTTGCCTATTTACGCGAAAACAAGGTCAGCATTTGGGATGAATGGGCCGATGATAATGGCGATTTAGGGCCGGTTTATGGTGCCCAGTGGCGCAGCTGGCCAACCCAGAGCGGCGATGCTATCGATCAGATTTCACAAGTAATTGCTCAGATAAAATCTCAGCCAGATTCTCGCCGCCTTATCGTTTCTGCCTGGAACGTGGGCGAGCTGGATAAAATGGCCTTGGCGCCGTGTCATGCGTTTTTCCAGTTCTACGTGGCTGATGGCAAATTATCTTGTCAGCTGTATCAGCGCAGCTGTGATGTGTTCCTTGGCTTGCCATTTAACATCGCCAGTTATGCTTTGTTAACTATGATGGTGGCCCAGCAATGTGACTTGGCCTTAGGTGATTTTGTGTGGACCGGTGGTGATACCCATTTATATTCAAACCATATGGAACAGACGGCACTGCAGTTAAGCCGTGAGCCAATGCCGTTGCCAACCATGACGATTTTACGTAAACCTGAATCAATTTTTGATTATCAATTCGACGATTTCGAGCTGACAAACTACGCTCCACATCCCCATATCAAAGCACCTGTCGCCGTATAACGTGCATTTTTTCGACTAATACCTCGGAATAGCCGAGGTGTTAGGTCGAAACTTACGATTATATTTGTTGTTACAATTCGTCTACACTCAATTCATTATGATTTTTAGGAGTGCACGATGGAAAAAGCAATTAGAAATTTTCTGAGCCAAGAATCGGCTGGCGGTATCCTATTATTGGTTGCTGTTGCCTTAGCTATGCTGATGGCCAATTCTCCTTTATCTGGACTTTACCAAGGCTTTTTAGGCACTGACGTACAAGTTAAAATTGGCGAGCTCGATATTCATAAGCCGCTAATTCTGTGGATCAACGATGGCCTGATGGCTGTATTCTTTTTGCTTATTGGTTTAGAGGTTAAACGTGAGTTACTCGAAGGTGCCTTATCGAGTGTTGCTCAAGCCTCTCTGCCTACCTTTGCAGCCATTGGCGGCATGTTAGTCCCTGCTGGGGTGTACTTACTGTTTAACTATGGCGATCCGGTCACACAAGCGGGCTGGGCGATTCCTGCCGCGACGGATATTGCGTTTGCTTTAGGTATTATGGCGCTGCTTGGGAGCCGCGTTCCCGTTTCGCTGAAAGTCTTCTTACTTGCTTTAGCGATTATCGATGACTTAGGTGTCATTGTGATTATCGCGCTGTTCTACAGCACCGACCTGTCAACCATCAGTTTAGTGATTGCCAGTTTAGCGATTGCGGGCTTGGTTGGGTTAAACCGTAAAGGGGTCACCTCACTTTTACCTTATGGCATTTTAGGATTAATCCTTTGGGTCGCCGTACTGAAGTCTGGAGTGCATGCGACTCTGGCTGGCGTCATCATCGCTTTCTGTATTCCATTACGGGCGAAGGATGGCAGCTCACCTTCGGAAGGCTTAGAGCACAGTTTGCACCCTTGGAGCACCTTCTTCATTCTGCCTGTGTTCGCTTTTGCCAATGCGGGGGTTTATGTCGGTAATATGAATTTGGAGACGTTAATTTCTCCTGTCCCCGTTGGTATTGCACTGGGCCTGATGTTAGGCAAACCCATTGGTGTGATGGTGTTTAGCTATATTGCGGTGAAACTCAAACTGGCTCAGTTACCCGATGGCGTAAGTTGGAAGCAAATTGCCCCTGTCGCGGCCATGTGTGGTATTGGTTTTACTATGTCCATGTTTATTGCGTCGTTAGCCTTTGAACATGCAGATCCTATGTACGGTGACTTAGCGCGCCTCGGAACCTTAATCGGTTCGATTATGGCGGCGTTAGTTGGGTATTTCTGGTTATCAAAAGTGTTACCTAATAAAGGAGTATAACTATGATAAAGTTGAAATTAATGGGAATGGCAACACTCTTATGTCTATCGACAACCGCAACGGCATCACAAATAGCGGCCTGTAATCAGGATGCGAACTCTCAGACTTGCCAAAGCTATCTTGAAGGGATAGTGGATGGCGCACTGATGTTTAAATCTGATTCCTTAGGGGCGAGATTAGAAACCAATGGTTATGAATCGAGGGCGCTTAAATACCGTGGTGGTAAACGTTTCCAAGAGGCAAATCGGACCTATTGCGCTGAACGTATTCCTGAACGTCATGTTTTAGTCTCAGGTGTCACTGAAGCGGTAAGTCTGGGTAATGCGACTGATTTGGAGCAATTACAAGGCATAGTCACTAACTTGCTTGATTGCCAGCGTTTGCAATAAACTGATTTATAACAATAGGTTTTTATCCCTCAGCGCCTTGGGCGTATGAGGGACGATTCACACTGGATGAGCATGCTGCATTTGAATTACAACCACCTGTATTATTTTTGGATGATTAAGAAAAAGGGTTCGGTTGCTAAGGCGGCCGAAGCCCTCTGTTTAACGCCGCAAACGATAACAGGGCAAATTCGTGCCTTAGAAGACAGGTTGAATGGCAGTTTATTCAAGCGAGTAGGGCGGACACTGGAAGCCACTGAGTTAGGTGAGTTGGTATTTCGCTACGCAGATAAGATGTTTAGTCTTAGCTATGAAATGCTCGATTTACTTAACTATCAAAAAGATGATGCCATGCTTTTTGAAGTAGGGATCGCCGATGCCTTGTCTAAAGCCTTAGTCAGCCGTGTCTTATTATCCGTCGTCCCCAATGACAGCTCTATGCATTTAGCTTGCTATGAGGCGACTCACGAAAGCTTAATGGCACGTTTACGCGAGCATAAACTGGATATGATCCTCTCCGATTGTGCCGGTGAATCACTGAAGTATCCCGAAATATTATCTAAAAAGTTGGGCGAGTGTGGTGTGAGTTTTTTCTCCGCTGATACTTATAGTGCTGATTTCCCCGCCTGTTTAGAGCAAGGCCAGCTATTAATCCCCGGCCGCAGAACCTCACTTGGACAGCAGTTATATCGCTGGTTTGACGAACAAAATCTTAAAGTCAGTATCTTGGGTGAGTTCGATGATGCGGCCATGATGAAGGCCTTTGGTTACCTTAAACGGGGGATTTTTGTCACGCCGTCGATTTATCGCCAAGAAGTGATTTCCCATGGGATGAATTTGCTCGGTGAAACCACGGATGTGAAAGAGGAATACCATGTGATGTTTGCCGAACGTATGATCCAACATCCTGCTGTAAAGCGCTTGTTAGATACAGATTTCAGCGATCTCTTTGCGGGACGCGATATGCAAGTCCAACAATGCTAATTTTGTGAGCCAATGTGAAGGGTTAATCGACACTTTAGTCACTGAACTGATAGACTAATGCCAAATCTGTGTTGGGAGAAATACCTTGGAATTAATGAACATCGCAAGGGTTCGCTGGGCATGTCGCCGCGGGATGCTGGAATTAGACGTTTTGTTTCAACCTTTTGTTGAAAATTTCTATCAAGAAATGTCCGATCAAGATAAAACCGTGTTTATCCGTTTGTTGGAATGTGAAGATCCCGAATTGTTTGCATGGTTTATGGGTCATGAAGTGTGCCCTGATGCTGAGCTTGCGCGCATGGTAGTGAAAGTCCGTGGAAGACCGGCACCATAGTTTCAGTGTAAAAGCCTCCTTCGACCAACGACTCTCGTTGGTCGTTTTTATTTGTGTCTGCTCTAGCTCATTTCTGCTCTGGCCTCAAAGCGACAATCTCACTTTATCCCTGCTTAAATATATGTTTATCCTGCTAGTTTGTATTTTCTTGCTGTCGCAGTTGTGGCGACTGCAGCATTGGCGTTTAGATTTTGTGCTTAGTGATAAAGGCGAGGGACGTTTGTCAACGGGTGAGCACTTTCAGGTATTAAAGCGAACTTGGGTGACACCCTTTGTTTGCTTGATGTATATCGAAGTGGATACTCAGTTGCGGCTCTTGATGGTTTGGGTGGATATGTTAGACGATACTGACTATCGGCATTTATGTCGGCTGTTGCTGCGGGCTAAAATACAACAGACTAAACCTCATACTGAGATTTAGTCTGTTTATCATTAAGTCACATAAGAACTTAAGCGGTTACTTTTCTGGTAGTAATATAGTCGGGCGCGGCGCGTCTAATTTCTCTGGATGGTCAATATTAAAATGCAGACCACGGCTTTCTTTACGCTCCATGGCACAGCGAATAATCAACTCGGCCACTTGCACTAAGTTACGTAATTCGAGCAAGTTATTGCTGACTCTGAAGTTACTGTAATACTCCTGAATTTCTTGCTGTAACATCAGGCAGCGACGCAGAGCGCGTTCCAGACGTTTATCCGAGCGCACGATCCCGACGTAGTCCCACATGAATAACCGCAGTTCGTGCCAGTTATGGGCGATGACCACTTCTTCGTCCGAGTTAGAGACTTTGCTTTCATCCCATGCTGGAATTTGTCCCGGCATTTGAATTTTATACAGCTGGCTCTCTATATCATGTGACGCCGCACGGGCAAACACTAAACATTCGAGTAGCGAGTTACTCGCCAGACGATTCGCGCCATGTAAGCCGGTATAGGCCACTTCACCAATGGCATAGAGGCCATTGAGATCGGTTTGACCGTGCATATCTGTCATTACACCACCGCAGGTATAGTGCGCGGCAGGCACGACAGGGATCGCATCTTTAGTGATATCAATTCCCAGCTCTAAGCAACGGCTATAGATGGTTGGGAAATGCTTCATCACAAAGTCAGCATCTTTATGGCTGATATCCAGATACACGCAATCGGCACCGAGTCGTTTCATCTCATAGTCGATGGCGCGGGCAACGATGTCACGGGGGGCGAGTTCAGCGCGTTCATCAAAGTCCGGCATAAAACGGCTGCCGTCTGGACGACGCAGGTACGCACCTTCACCACGCAGGGCTTCAGTGAGTAAGAAGTTGCGCGCATCGGCATGGTACAAACACGTCGGATGGAATTGGTTGAACTCCATATTCGCCACGCGGCAACCTGCACGCCATGCCATGGCGATACCATCGCCGCTAGCAACATCGGGGTTTGAGGTGTATTGATAAACCTTAGAGCTACCGCCGGTCGCTAACGCAACAAACTTGGCCTTAACGGTTTCGACGTGTTCTTCGTTGCGATTCCACACATAAGCGCCTAACACACGATTACCTGGGCGATTTAACTTACGGGTGGTGATGAGGTCGATGGCGTTATAGCGTTCTAAAACTTGAATATTGGGGTGGGCGAGTGCGCGTTCTTGCAGTGTCGTTTGCACTTCTTTGCCTGTTGCATCGGCAGCGTGCAGAATACGTCTGTGGCTATGGCCGCCTTCACGGGTTAAATGGTAAGGTGCGTCTTTTGCATTACCGTCAGTGGTTTCTTCTTTATCGAAGGCAACGCCACATTCGATAAGCCATTGCATCGCACTCTTAGCATTTTCAGCGGTAAAAGTGACGACGTCTTTGTCGCATAAACCCGCACCTGCGATTAATGTGTCTGCAACATGGGATTCGATAGTGTCACTTTCGTCGAAGACGGAGGCGATACCGCCCTGGGCGTAGTAAGTCGACCCTTCCGAGAGTGGGCCTTTTGAAAGCAGAATTACTTTTGCTTTTTCAGCAAGATGCAAAGCTAGTGTCAGACCTGCGGCACCGCTACCTATGACTAATATGTCAGATTGGTGTTCAACTACTTGTTTCATCGGGTATCATGATGTGACTGAAGAGTGCCAACTATGGTAAACCAACTCACGGATTATGGGTACTTTCCTTTTAACCTTACTTTTTTGTATATTTTTTAGAACTTTTTCAAAGTACGCGAGTCTACATAAGTGAATATGATTCGAGCGACTGAGAAATCAGCATTTTAGATTTAGGAGAAGTCGGCTCGGATGAGTGGACAATTAAGTGATCAACAATTAGTTGAGCGCGTACAACAAGGTGATAAAAACGCTTTTAACCTGTTAGTGCTTAAATATCAAAGTAAAGTCATTAGCTTGATATCCCGTTATGTACGGAACCAAGCGGACGTTGCCGATGTCGCACAGGAAGCGTTTATCAAAGCTTATCGAGCTTTGCCAAACTTTCGCGGTGAAAGTGCATTTTATACTTGGTTGTACCGCATCGCAGTAAACACTGCGAAGAATTATCTCGTATCACAGGGGCGCAGAACGCCCGCTAATGATGTTGATGCAGAAGATGCCGAATATTATGAAGGTAGTGACGCGCTGAAGGAGTTCGCCTCCCCAGAACGGCTATTGTTATCGGAAGAAATCAAAAAAGTGATTTTCGATACCTTAGAAACGCTGCCAGAAGAATTACGAATGGCCATCTCGTTGCGTGAACTTGATGGGATGAGTTACGAAGATATTGCCATAGTCATGGATTGCCCCGTAGGGACAGTTAGATCGCGTATCTTCCGAGCTCGAGAGGCAATCGATAAAAAGCTCCAGCCGTTGCTGGAAGCCTAAATTCTTATTTTAAGAAACCCTTATATTTAGACAGGTGAAAAATGGATAAATTAGGTCAAGAATGGGTATCTGCCGCAGTCGATGGAGAGACTGATGCGCAGACCATGGCAGAGTTATCTGCTGATACACATTCACATGATAAATGGCATAACTATCATATGATAGGCGATGCCATGCGTGGCGAGTTGCCGCAGAATATTGTGTTAGATCTCTCTGCTAGCATTGCCGCCGCCATTGAGCTTGAGCCAGCGATAGTTGCGCCTAAGCATCATGCGTCTAAGGTTGCTGCACCTGTAACCCCGCAAATTGCCGCCAATGCGCAGCAAAACCGCGTCGTACCTTTGTTTAAGCAATTTGGCCAATATGCCATTGCTGCGACGGTTGCTATGTTTGCGATTGTTGGTGTGCAGAATTACAATCAGAGCGCCGATGATGCCGCGTCACCATCGCCCGTATTGATTACCAGACCGCTAATTGGTAGCGCATCACCTGTGAGCCTACAAACGGGTCCAGTTCAACAGAATCAAGGTTATACCAATGATCAGGTGAACGAGCAGCGTCGCCGAATTAATACTTATATTCAAGATCATATGTTGCAACAACGATTGAATACCGGTGCGGTTGTAGAGGACAATACCGAGGTCGTACCCGTTCCGGTCAATCAATAACGAGGAGTTAGCTTGCGTCTAATCCTGTTGGCTTTATTAGCCTTGGTCTTTCCTGCGATGGCGCAGGAAGATATGCCTGCCAAAGTCTGGCTCGAGAAAATGAGTCAGGCCTTACGAGAGAAAGAGTTTAAAGCATCGATTATTCAACTTCAGGCCGATCATATTCGGCCTTTGGTTTACCTGCACGGTAAGGTGAATAATCAAGAAGTTGCCTTTCTAGAATACCTTAACGGTCCACCTAAAAATGCTGTGCGTGTCGGCAATCGTGTCACCTTTATTGAGCACGACGAGCCTGCATACAGTATTGTTTCTAATCATATCCAAGGTGTTTGGCCTGCCGCTTTTTCTGCCAATATGGCGGATTTAGAAGTGGGGTATCAATTTGTGCTTGGTGGTCGCACCCGTATTGCTGGGCGCCCTGGGCAAATGATCCGCCTGTTGCCCAATGATGAATTCCGTTATGGCTTTCAAATTTGGCTCGATATGGAAACTTATCTGCCGCTGCGATACGACATGCTGACTCAAGATAAGCAATTGCTTGAGCAGATCATGGTGATTGAACTCATCGAATTCAGCGAGCCGCCAGCTATCTTGCAAGAAGCCTATAAGCAAGAATGGCCGGCAGTTATCGATCAAGCCGAGCGCCAAGACGGTCAAAACTGGCAATTTGCTTGGTTACCCGCAGGGTTTACTGTGGTCGTGCGTGATCACCATAGATTGATTGGTAGCCATGAGGCGGTGGAATACATAGCACTGACCGATGGACTGGCAAATATTTCAGTTTATGTTGCGCGAGCTGGGGCGAGTCCATTGCCCGAAGAATTAATTACTCGTAACGGCTTGTCGCTAGTTTCAGAAAAAGTCGGTAATGCCGAAGTGGTTGCAGTGGGTAAAGTGCCGACACAAACCCTAACACGCATTGCTAAAAGTCTGACGCTAGAATAGGACGCCGATTATGATGGAAGAAATTGCCCGAGTCGTCGCCAGTGATAGCCAAGGCTGGTTGACGGTTGAAGTCGAACTTAAGAGTACCTGCAAGAGCTGCAGTAATAGCGAGTCTTGCGGGACCTCTGCTGTGGCTCAGGCTTTTTCCTCGAAAACTCAGCAATTTTCGATCCAGAGTGACCGCCGCTGCGAGGCGGGTGAGTTACTAAAATTAGGACTTCCCGAGAGCGTGATCCTCAAAGCGGCGGCATTAATCTATTTAATGCCGCTGTTTGGTTTGTTTGTTGGCGCAGCATTAGGACAATTTTTAGGCCAGTTACTTGAGTTTAATCCTAACCTAGGTGCCATGGGCTTTGCGGCCGTTGGTGCCTTGCTTGCATGGTCTTTTGGTAAGCAACAGGCCAAACGCTTAGAAGTCGATGCTCAACCTGTGATTTTGGCCTATTTGGGTATGAGCATCAATTTGCAAGAATTAACTTAATAATTTCAGTGCCTTATTTTTAATTAAAAAACAGCTAACTGCGGTTTTGGGCGTTGTTTTATCTGTCTGTCTTAAGTCGGAGTGAATGTGATTGGTATTGAAACCGCAATCAGGTACAATTTCGCTCCTTTGAACCGTATCCATTTTCAGTATTAGTCATTGCAGCATAATGAAACAAATTAGAAACTTCTCAATTATTGCCCATATCGACCATGGTAAATCGACGCTATCAGATCGTCTTATTCAGGTTTGTGGCGGTTTAACCGACCGTGAAATGGATGCTCAAGTTTTAGATTCGATGGATCTAGAACGTGAGCGTGGTATTACGATTAAGGCACAAAGTGTCACTTTGGATTACAAAGCCAAAGATGGCCTAGTCTATCAACTCAACTTTATTGATACCCCAGGTCACGTTGACTTCTCCTACGAGGTCTCGCGCTCATTAGCAGCCTGTGAAGGCGCTTTGCTGGTGGTTGATGCGGGTCAGGGCGTTGAAGCTCAGACATTGGCAAACTGTTATACCGCGCTGGATATGAATCTAGATGTGGTCCCCATTTTAAACAAGATTGACTTACCACAAGCCGATCCAGAACGTGTTGCTGCCGAGATTGAAGATATCGTTGGTATCGATGCGATGGATGCTGTGCGTTGTTCGGCTAAAACTGGTGTCGGTGTCGACGAGGTTTTAGAAGTCATTGTTGCCAAAATTCCACCGCCAGAAGGCGATCCTGACGCACCATTGCAAGCCTTGATCATCGATTCTTGGTTTGATAACTACTTAGGCGTAGTGTCGTTAGTGCGAATTAAACACGGTAGCCTGAAAAAAGGTGACAAGTTTAAGGTCATGTCTACAGGGCAAAACCACACTGCGGATCGCGTCGGTATTTTCACTCCAAAACAAACTGACAAAACCGAACTTAAAACCGGTGAAGTCGGCTTTGTGATTGCGGGTTTGAAGGAAATTCACGGCGCGCCCGTGGGCGATACGTTAACTTTAGCCAAAAATGGTGCTGAAAAGCCGTTACCTGGTTTTAAGAAAGTGAAGCCACAGGTATACGCTGGCGTATTCCCGATTTCTACCGACGAATATGAAAACTTCCGTGATGCGCTGAACAAACTCAGCCTGAACGATGCGTCATTATTCTTTGAACCTGAAAGTTCATCGGCACTCGGTTTTGGTTTCCGCATTGGCTATTTAGGCCTGCTGCACATGGAAATCGTCCAAGAGCGTTTAGAGCGTGAATACAACCTAGAGTTGATCACTACTGCGCCAACCGTAGTGTACGAAGTGGTGATGACCAGCGGTGAAACGATTTACGTTGATAACCCGTCTGATTTGCCAGCGATTAACAACATCGAAGAAATGCGTGAGCCGATTGTTGAGGCCAACATTTTAGTGCCAAAAGAATACTTAGGTAACGTGATTACCCTATGTATTGAAAAACGTGGCACGCAAGTGAACATGGTTTACCACGGTAACCAAGTGGCTGTGACTTATCATCTGCCAATGGCGGAGGTGGTCATGGACTTCTTCGACCGTTTGAAATCCACTAGCCGTGGCTATGCGTCACTCGAATATAACTTTATTCGTTTCGATCCCGCTGACATGGTGCGTTTAGATATTCTCATCAATGGCGACAGAGTCGATGCCTTGGCTATGGTTATCCATAGATCCAACATTCGTCACCGTGGTTTAGCCTTAGTCGATAAGATGAAAGAGCTTATCCCGCGTCAGATGTTTGATATCGCGATTCAAGCGGCTGTGGGCAGTCAAATTATTGCCCGTTCAACCGTGAAAGCCCTGCGTAAAGATGTAACGGCTAAATGTTATGGCGGCGACGTTTCTCGTAAGAAAAAACTCTTAAATAAACAAAAAGAGGGTAAGAAACGGATGAAGCAAGTGGGTAACGTTGAGGTGCCACAGGAGGCATTCTTAGCGGTACTTAAGCTAAACGAGTAATCGTTAGCATAGAAATGACCATTTAGTTGACTATTGCGCCGCTGTTTGCGGCGCTTTAGTTAGGTTATCGTATTGGTTTATCACTTTGGTTTACCAAGGTCGAATACGGTAAGTTAACTAAAGTATGATATTCGCTGAGTTAGGCACCTTTAAATGATTTTAAAGCAGGAGTTCAATAAGCAATGGCAGCGTATTTTTCCATTATTCTAGTGCTAATCACCCTGATCTCGGGACTTATTTGGTTAGTCGATGTACTCGCATTCGCCCCTAAGCGTCGTGAGAATTTAGCGTTAGCCAAGGCCTCGCAAGCGACGTTAACCGAAGAAGCTGAGTACCAAATCATCCGTGAGTCGACCATAGTCGAAACCGCGCATTCTATTTTCCCTGTGATTGCCTTTGTGTTGATCCTGCGTTCATTCATTTATGAACCATTTCAAATCCCATCGGGTTCTATGATGCCTACCCTCTTAGTGGGCGACTTCATTCTGGTGGAGAAATTCAGTTATGGGCTTAAAGATCCCGTATGGCGCACTAAACTGGTTGAAACTGGCGAGCCAAAACGCGGTGATGTGATCGTGTTTAAATACCCTGAAAATCCGCAAATTGACTACATCAAACGTGTTGTCGGTTTACCGGGTGATAGAATTATTTACCGTAACAAGCAGTTGATGATCCAGAAGGCCTGTGGCGTTGAGCAAACAGCTTGCCCAGAACCACAAGTTATCGCCCGTACTGAAATCAGCCGTGGTGATTATAGCCAAGATGGCGTGCCATTACTGCGTTACACGGAGCAACTGGGCGAGGTTGCCCACGATATTTTGATCAACCCAAGTCGTCCCGACATGCTGGGATATTTTAAGCGCGAAGGTAATTTACCTGCGGGTGAGTTTTTAGTACCTGAAGGCCATTATTTTGCCATGGGTGATAACCGCGATAACAGTACCGACAGTCGTTTCTGGGGCTTTGTGCCAGAAGAAAACCTGGTCGGTAAAGCGGTAGCGATTTGGATTAGTTTTGAATTTGACCGTTCAAAAGCCGACTTCCTCCCAACTTGGGTGCCAAGCGGTGTGCGTTTTGAGCGTGTAGGTGGAATTAAATAGCATGGAACCGATTAAAAATTTGCCACGTTTGTGTCGTACTTTAGGTTATGAGTTCGAGAATATTGAGCTGTTGACTCAAGCGCTGACCCACAGAAGTGCGGCAAATAAACACAATGAACGCTTAGAGTTTTTAGGTGATTCAATTTTATCTATTGTGATTTCTGATGCCTTATATCATCAGTTTCCGAAGGCGACCGAAGGCGATTTAAGCCGGATGCGCGCCACCTTAGTGCGCGGTGATACCTTAACTATCATCGCCCAAGAATTTAAGCTCGGCGATTATTTGTATCTCGGTCCTGGTGAATTAAAAAGTGGCGGATTTAGACGCGAGTCGATTCTTGCCGATGCGGTTGAAGCCATTATTGGCGCCGTTTACCTTGATTCCGATCTCGAAGTTTGCCGTGTATTACTGCTGAAATGGTATGCCGAACGTTTGGCAGAAATCCAACCTGGGATCAGCCAAAAAGACGCGAAAACCTTACTGCAAGAGCATTTACAAGGGTTTAAAAAGCCGCTGCCTGATTACCAAGTAATCAACATAGAAGGCGATGCCCACGATCAGACATTTACCGTTGAATGTCGTATTGAAGACTTGAGCCAAAGCGTCATTGGTGTGGCGAGTTCACGCCGTAAAGCCGAGCAAATCGCGGCCGCTCAAGTATTGGAGTTACTAAAGAAATGACCAAAAAAACAGACTTGTCAGGTATCGATGCAGCAAAAGCGGCAACTGAGCCGAGTTTAGATGAATTACTGGCAAGGATGAATGCGGCCGCGCCAACGCCGTCGGCCCAATACGATGTCACTTATTGCGGCATGGTGGCGATCATTGGTCGCCCTAACGTCGGTAAATCGACGTTAATCAACCGTTTGCTTGGCCAGAAGGTGAGTATTACTTCTAAAAAGCCGCAAACGACGCGCCACCGTATCATGGGTATTCATACCGATGGTCCTAAGCAAATCGTGTTTATCGATACACCGGGTTTGCACATTGAAGAGCAGCGGGCGATTAACCGATTGATGAACCGCGCTGCGGCCAGTTCACTTGCTGATGTGTCTATGGTGATTTTTGTGGTCGATGGCATGACTTGGACCGCAGATGATGAGATGGTGCTCAGCAAGTTACGCCGTGGCGGCGAAGAGCGTCAGACGATTCTGGCGATCAACAAAGTCGATAATATCAAAGACAAAGAATCACTGTTCCCATATTTGGAAGAAGTCGCCAAAAAATATCCTTTCGATGAAATTTTGCCGATTTCAGCCAGCAAGGGCACTAACGTCCAGCGCATTTTAGAGCTAGCGGCGGCGTCGATTCCTGAAGGACCTTTCTTCTTCCCTGAAGACTATGTTACCGACCGTTCGCAACGTTTTATGGCGTCGGAAATTGTGCGTGAAAAACTGATGCGCTTCTTAGGTGATGAATTACCCTATGATGCGACGGTTGAGATCGAACAGTTTAAGATGATGGAAAATGGCGTTTATCAAATTAATGCCCTGATCCTCGTTGAGCGTGAAGGTCAAAAACGTATGGTGATCGGTAGCAAGGGCGAACGTATTCGCACTATTGCGACTCAAGCCCGCTTAGACATGGAAACCTTGTTTGATAATAAAGTCTTCCTCGAAGTGTGGGTGAAAGTGAAATCTGGTTGGGCCGATGATGAACGCGCCCTGCGTAGCTTAGGTTACGGCGACGATTAAGCATTAATTCCAGCGAGCGCGCTTACCGATGAAACGTGGCTATGTTCTGCATCATCGTCCATATCGAGAGTCCAGTGTCTTAGTTAACCTCTTAGTTGACGGCATTGGACGGGTCGATGTGGTTGCCAGAACCGGCAGCGGTAAGCGCTCTATCAAGAGTATTCTCCAGCCCTTTCAACCGCTGATCTTCGAATTTAGCGGTAAGTCTGAATTAAAAACCTTAACCCAAGTCGAAGCCGCTGCACCTGCTGTGCCTCTTTCTGGCCAAAGTTTGTTTGCTGGCATGTATATCAATGAGTTATTGGTTCGCACTTTGTCTGTGCAGCACAACGCCGAAGAGTTGTTCCTCATTTATCATCAAGCCTTAGTCGGCCTTGCAGCGAAGTTTTGCCAATCCCAACTGCGTTATATTGAGCTCGCCTTGCTGCGGGAATTAGGTTTTATGCCTTCGCTTAGCCGCGATACTCAGGGCGAACCACTCGTTGCTGAAGATTATTACCAGCTCGTGCCTGAGTTAGGTTTTCAATTTGTGCTCAACTCCCGTGCTCGCAATGCCTATCAAGGTGCTATGTTGACGGCGCTTAACGATAATCAACTCACCGACGTGCATTTTTTGAGCGCTAAGTTGTTGATGCGCTCCCTATTAAAGCCATTACTCGGGACTAAACCTTTACTGAGCCGACAATTGTTCGTCAGCGCTGCCACGCTAACCAAGATTGATGGGAATAATTCGCCCTAGCTCCTGTTTTTTTGTGTAAGCCTAAGTACAATAAGCCGCAATATCAGCGTTCAACATTAAGGAGTTCCCGATGAGCCGTATCTTATTGGGCGTGAATATCGACCATATTGCTACTCTGCGTCAGGCGCGTGGCACTAGTTATCCTGATCCTGTGCATGCTGCCGCCGTTGCTGAACATGCGGGCGCCGATGGCATCACTATCCATTTACGTGAAGACAGACGCCACATTATAGACCGCGATGTGTATCTGCTGGCGAAAACCTTGAAAACCCGCATGAATTTCGAATGTGCGGTGACTGAAGAAATGCTTAACATCGCCTGTGAAATTAAGCCGACCTATGTCTGTTTAGTGCCAGAAAAACGTCAAGAAGTCACTACTGAAGGCGGTTTAGATGTGGCGGGGCAGTTAGATAAAATCACTGCTGCGGTTACTCGTTTAGCCGCTGAGGGCATTCAAGTTTCCTTATTTATTGATGCCGATAAAACCCAAATCGATGCCGCTGTTGCCGCTGGCGCACCGCTTATCGAAATCCATACTGGCTGTTATGCCGATGCGAAAACGGAAGCAGAAGAAGCCACTGAGTTAGCGCGTATTAGCGAAATGGCCAAATACGCCCATGGCAAAGGTTTAGTGGTTAACGCGGGTCATGGTTTGCATTATCACAACGTGAAACCGATTGCGGCGATTCCTGAGTTATATGAACTCAATATCGGCCATGCGATTGTCGCCCGTGCCGCCATTGACGGTTTAGCGACAGCAGTGAAAGACATGAAAGTGTTAATGCTTGAAGGTCGTCGAGGCGAATAATGGCGATTGTCGGCCTAGGCACAGATATCGTCGAGATTGAGCGTATTCAGGCGCATGTGGCGCGCGCAGGCGACAAGCTGGCGAAACGTGTGCTGACCGAGGCTGAGTTGGCCATATATACTTCCCATAGTCAGCCAAGCCGTTATCTTGCCAAGCGTTTTGCCGCCAAAGAAGCTGCAGCCAAAGCGCTCGGTACGGGCATTGGCCGCGGCGTGTCGTTTCAGCATATTCACATTGGCAACAATGCGGATGGTGCGCCGACGATTCACTTTACCGAGGGTGCTTTAGCGCGCTTACAGCAGCTTAAAGCGACGGTTGGGCATATCTCTATTGCCGATGAAAAATCCTATGCGATTGCGACGGTAATCATAGAGTCTCAATAAACCCGAGTTGGTGTTTGTCGTCTATCAAAAAGGAACCTTAGGGTTCCTTTTTTCATTTCTGGATGGGTATCAAAATAAGTACCAAACAATAAAGTGCAACAATTCGTTTACTTTTACTGTTCAGCTTAATTGTTTTGCGCTAGTTTATGGCTTGCGCGTCGCTCAATTTGGCGCAGTTAAAAGCAGGGGCAAATGAAGAGGAACCCGACATGAAATCCGCCGCAGAGCAGTTATCGACCTACAAAAGTGTGCATTTAAATCACCGTAATATTCAGACCCATTTTATTGGTATCCCACTGATTATTTGGTCTGCTTTCTTGTTGCTGGCCACTGTACGTATTCCGCTGGGCAGTCTGGGTGAGACCAGTTTAGCCGTGATTGTCGGCGTGTTAGTGTCGGCCTACTATGTCCGTTTGCACTTAAGGCTTTCAATGGGGCTGATCTTATTTATGGTTCCTGTGCTGCTCACGACTGAATGGGCGGCACATATCGCCGGTGCCACTTGGCTTGCCCTAGGGGTATTTGTGGTGGGCTGGGTGTTTCAGCTAATCGGCCATCAATATGAAAAAGCCAAACCTGCTTTTGTGGATGATTTGAATCAGTTACTAATTGGGCCATTTTTCTTAATGGCGGAAGTGTATTTTATGTTTGGCCTAGAAAAGGCGCTCAATGCACAGATAACGCCGATGGCGATTGAAAAGCGCCGCGCACTTGAGGCGAAAAAGATTTAACTCGTTACATCACTTGGGAAAAGTATTGCTCGGGGGAGCAGTCGGCCGGACTACATATTAGTATGTGGTTCGGCCGATTTTTTATGGGGCAAATCGAAAGCTAAGCTCTGGGCGGGTGATAATGCAGCGGTATGATACGCACAGTTTTAATCATATTTTCTGCCACATCTATGATCTCTAAAGGATAACCGGCTAAACGTAAACTGGTGTTGGCAGAGGGGATTTCCTCTAGGTATTCTAGGATCAGACCGTTGAGGGTTTTAGGGCCGTCGGTCGGGAAGTTCCACTTCATTTCTTTATTCAAATCGCGAATGGTAATGCTGGCATCGACTAAGTAACTGCCATCTTGCTGCACTTTGATATCTTCACTCGGCGTGGTTAACATTGAAGTAGTAAAGTCGCCGACAATCTCTTCGAGAATATCTTCGAGCGTCACCAGACCTTGAATATCGCCATATTCATCAACCACTAAGCCAATGCGCTCTTTGTTCTGTTGAAAGTTAGCCAGTTGCACATTGAGTGGCGTACCTTCAGGCACAAAATAGAGCTCTTTCACCGCGCGCAGCAGAGATGACTTACTAAATTGCTCTTTCGATTGTAATCGTAGCGCATCACGCAAATGAATAAAGCCCACCGCATCGTCAACTGTGTCGCGATACACTAATACTCGGGTGTGTGGACTTTGGATGACCTGACGATTGATGACTTTAAATTCGTCATTGACGTTAATTCCGTAGATATCCGAGCGCGGCACCATAATATCTTCAACGGTGACTTTCTCTAAATCTAGGATAGATAACAGCATTTCTTGGTGGCGTTGGGGGATAAGTGCCCCAGCTTCATGTACGACAGTGCGCAACTCTTCTTGGCTTAACGCATCGCTACTATTGACGGTTTTAATTCCCATCAAACGTAAAAAGCCTGACGTGATGAGGTTAACGCCTTTCACGAAGGGCGCTAATAGGATCAACAACCAGCGCAGCAGTATGCTGGAGGGGAAGGCAATACGTTCGGGATTTAGTGCGGCGATGGTTTTGGGGGTGACTTCAGCAAATACCAATACAACGAGTGTCAGCACACCGGTAGCGATGGCGACACCTAAGTCCCCCCAGAGGCGCATACCAATAATAGTGGCGATAGCCGATGCTAAAATATTGACTAAGTTATTGCCGATTAAGATCAAACCAATCAAACGGTCAGGACGCTCAAGCAACTTCAAAGCTCTAATCGCCCCTTTATGGCCATTGCTGGCTAAGTGGCGTAGACGGTAACGGTTGAGTGTCATCATGGCGGTTTCTGAGCCTGAGAAATAGGCAGAGAATAGGATAAGCACTAGTAAAACGATCAGGAGTGCGCTTGTCGATATAGCGTCCAAAAAAGGCTCCAATATGGCCAGTAAACTTAAGTAAATACCGACATTTAAAAAAAGTGTCAAGTCGGCAGCGGCATTAACTGCCTTTGCCGACTTAAATGTTTAGTTGAGGATTAACTCTTTGACAATGCGCGCGCCAAAATAAGCGAGCGAAAGTAAGGTGGCGCCAGTCAAAGTGTAAATGACTGCGGTACGAATTTTACAGCCGACCCAATACTGTTGCCACAACATAGTTATGTATACAAACCAAGCCATTATCGACAGGATTGCCTTATGACCTTTGCCATCTGCAAACATGTCTTCAAGGAAGATAAAGCCGGTTGCGAGTGACAAACTGAGCAAGATAACGCCGATAATCACTAAATGATAAAGTTGTTTCTCAACTGTCATCAGTGGCGGAATGCCTGGGCTCAGCATAAATTGTTTTTTCTTCAGCTTATTTTGGATCATCGCCAGTTGTATCGCATAAAGGGCGGCAATCATCAGGGCACTGTAGGCCATGAGTGACAATACTACGTGGGCTAATACTTCAGGATAAAGCTCAAAATGCGTGATGAACTTAGGCGGTAATAACCAGAGTAGGGCGACCGAGAGCACAGAGCAGGCGTAAACCACGGGCACTACGACGATCACCTTCAGCCTGAACATCAACACTGTAAAAGTAAAGGCGATAATCCAGTTCACTAAGGAAATCACGTTCGTCAGGCTAAAGTTTTGCCCATCAGTGGTGAAAATCACTTGGGATAATGCAGCAGCATGCAGAATGACCGCAATGGCCGCTATGCCTGCGACGGCGCGGCGATTCGGACCGTCGGGGTGGAACAATCGACTCGTCACTAGTACCAATGCAATGCAATAAAAAAACATGGCTGAGGCAGAAAAGATGACCATGGGTAATTAACCTATTTGTGTAGTTAAAGGTGCCTTATAAACGGGGCATACAGATCAATATTTTCCCTAGAATAACATGAGCTGTCGGCAAATGGGCAGTGACATGAGTTGCAAAATTTAGCAGATTCTTATTGTTAGGGTTAAATAGTGTGTTAACGACAATAAAACATGACTCAGCGCAAGTAAAACACTTAACCACAATCAAGATGGGTGCAGCAGTAGCATAATGCGCATGCATCGTTATAATACAGCCCATCAATCGAGATTCTTAAAGGTATAGAACAGGACGATGTTTGAGAACCTAACCGACAGACTGTCACGCACACTGAAAAATATCAGTGGCCGTGGTCGCTTAACTGAAGAAAATGTTAAGGAAACCCTGCGCGAAGTGCGTATGGCACTGCTGGAGGCCGATGTTGCCCTGCCTGTGGTGCGCGAATTCGTTAATAATGTAAAAGAACGTGCCGTTGGCCAAGAAGTCTCTAAAAGCTTAAGCCCTGGTCAAGCCTTCATTAAGATAGTTCAAAGTGAACTTGAAAAATCCATGGGCGAGGCGAATGAAGCCTTAGATTTAGCCACTCAGCCGCCAGCCGTGATCATGATGGCGGGTCTGCAAGGTGCGGGTAAAACCACCAGTGTGGCCAAACTGGGTAAATTTTTACGCGAACGCCATAAAAAATCGGTATTGGTGGTCAGTGCCGACGTTTACCGCCCAGCGGCGATTAAACAGCTTGAGACGTTAGCGCAAGAAGTGGCGGTGGAGTTTTTCCCATCGGACGTCAGCCAAAAGCCAATCGACATTGCGAAAGCGGCGATTGCCCACGCTAAATTAAAGTTCATCGATGTGGTGATCCTCGATACCGCGGGTCGTCTGCACGTCGACGAAGCCATGATGGACGAGATCAAAGGCTTACACGCTGCGGTCAAGCCTATTGAGACCTTGTTCGTTGTGGATGCTATGACAGGTCAAGATGCGGCGAATACGGCTAAGGCGTTTAACGAAGCTTTGCCACTGACAGGGGTTATCTTAACCAAAGTCGATGGTGATGCACGTGGTGGTGCAGCGTTATCGATTCGCCATATTACCGGCAAGCCGATTAAATTCCTCGGTGTCGGTGAAAAGACCGACGCGTTAGAACCGTTCCATCCCGATCGTATTGCCTCGCGTATTTTAGGTATGGGCGATGTGTTATCGCTTATCGAAGAAGTTGAGCGCGGCGTCGATAAAGAAAAGGCCATGAAACTGGCTTCGAAAGTGAAGCAGGGTGGCAGTTTTGATTTAGAAGATTTCCGTGAGCAGTTACAGCAAATGAAAAACATGGGCGGCATGATGAACATGCTGGAAAAACTGCCCGGTGTAGGTCAATTGCCCCCAGAAGCCTTAGCGCAAATCCAAGACGGCAAGATGACAGGCCAAATGGAAGCCATCATTAATTCGATGACGTCCAAAGAGCGTAAGAACCCTGATTTAATCAAGGGCTCACGCAAGCGTCGTATTGCTGCGGGTTCTGGCACGCAAATCCAAGACGTAAACCGTTTATTGAAACAGTTTACGCAAATGCAAAAGATGATGAAAAAAATGTCTGCTAAGGGCGGCATGCAAAAAATGATGCGCGGAATGCGTGGCATGATGCCGCCTGGAATGAAATTTCCAGGCCGTTAATCGGACATTTTTAGTTAAACCTAGCACTTTATCAGTCGGTTGACTCTGGTAACAATGAACCGCTAACGAAGGACGCAGGCGTAATAATCGCCATCTTTGGTTGCATTAGTTGGAAACTCAGGTAAAATCTTCCGGCTTTCTATCTGGGACTCTTCGCGAACACGGGGTTCCAGTTTTTATTTTTGCTTCAAAGCAAATCATTAGAGGATTGAAAACGCATGGTTACCATTCGTTTAGCTCGTGGCGGCGCAAAAAAGCGTCCATTTTACAACATCGTTGTTGCTGATAGCCGTAACGCTCGTGACGGTCGTTTCATTGAGCGTGTAGGTTTCTTCAACCCATTGGCCCGTGGCCAAGAAGAAACATTACGTTTAGACCTAGCTCGCGTTGAGCACTGGGTTTCTAACGGTGCAGCTGCTACAGAACGCGTAGCAAAATTGATCAAAGACGCTCGTAAAGCAACTGCTTAATAGCGTTAAGGTATAGATTGATGAGCAGTAACCAACAGCCAGTCGTACTGGGGAAATTAGGCTCCTGTCATGGCATTAAAGGTTGGCTGAAAATCACCGCCTATACCGATTCTGTTGAAGGTATCTTTGACTATTCGCCTTGGCTTATTAAAGAAAATGGTGAGTGGCGCGAAATAAAGGTCACCCAGTGGCGTTATCAAGGCAAGGCCGTTGTTGCCTTACTTGATGGCGTAGAAACACGGGAGCAAGCGCAAATGCTCACAAATTGTGAGATTGCGATTTTGCCGGAACAGATGAACGATTTGCCAGCAGATGAATTCTACTGGCGTGATCTCATCGGTTGCGAAGTGGTCAATACAACTGGCTATAACATGGGAATTGTCGATCAGATCGTGGAAACAGGATCGAACGACGTATTACTCGTTAAAGCCAACGCTAAAGATAGTTTCGGCAAAGTGGAACGTATGATCCCCTTTGTCCCTGAGCAGTTCATCAAAACGGTGGACCTGCAAGGTAAACAGATTTTAGTGGATTGGGATCCTGACTTCTAAGTCGAGGTACAACAGATGTGGTTAGGGGTAATAACCCTGTTCCCAGAGATGTTCCGTGCCGTGACAGACTTTGGAGTTACGGGTCGAGCCGTGAAAAACGGCCTGCTCGAGTTGCACACGTGGAATCCCCGTGATTTCACCCATGATAGACATAATACGGTAGATGACAGGCCTTACGGCGGTGGTCCCGGAATGTTGATGATGGTGCAACCCTTGCGCGATGCCATCCATGCAGCGAAAGCTGCAGCGGGTGAAGGTGCGAAGGTGATTTACTTGTCACCTCAAGGACGCAAGCTGGATCAGCAAGGCGTCACTGAGTTGGCTCAATCATCACGTTTGATTTTGGTCTGTGGTCGATACGAAGGTATTGATGAACGCATCATTCAAACGGAAGTGGATGAAGAGTGGTCGATAGGGGATTACGTGCTTTCGGGCGGCGAATTACCGGCGATGACTCTGATAGATTCAGTATCGAGATTGGTTCCTGGCGTGCTAGGAAAACAAGCTTCGGCGGAGCAAGATTCTTTCTCCGACGGTTTACTGGATTGTCCACATTACACTCGCCCTGAAAGCCTTGATGGTGTTGACGTACCGGCAGTGCTGCTAAGTGGCAACCACGAACAAATTAGACTCTGGCGTTTACAGCAAAGCCTTGGTAGGACTTTACTGAGACGGCCAGAATTATTGCAAAATCTAGCTCTGACTGACGAACAAACGACTCTATTAGCGCAGTTCGTTGAAGCAATGAACAAGCATGCTTAGTCGTAGCTCAGTTAATTCTAGAACGGAGTAAGTTATGAACAACATCATTAAAATGCTCAACGATGAGCAAATGAAACAAGACGTACCTGCGTTTGGTGCTGGTGATACAGTAGTAGTTCAGGTTCGTGTTAAAGAAGGCGATAAAGAGCGTTTACAGGCTTTTGAAGGCGTTGTAATTGCTAAGCGTAACCGTGGTCTGCACTCTGCATTCACAGTACGTAAAATCTCTAATGGCGAAGGTGTTGAGCGTGCTTTCCAAACGCACAGCCCACTGATCGCTAGCATTGAAGTTAAGCGTCGTGGTCGCGTTCGTCGCGCCAAACTGTACTATCTGCGTGATCGTTCAGGTAAATCTGCACGTATCCGTGAGAAGCTGGCAACTAAGTAATAGTTACCGCTACAGAAAACAAGACGTAGTGTTCGCACAGAAAACCGCCCTAGTGGCGGTTTTTTGTTGCTGTTTTTTGAGTATTTATACTTGATCTAAAGAGAATGAACAGGCATAGTGGTCGCCTAATTGTAATGGTGTAGCATTACAAAAGTACATTGCGATGGATTTACGCTATTTTTCTTCCGAAATGAATGCCCAAGCTGACTTGAAGTCCTGCTTCGATAACTGGGTTAAACACTAAGTCTTAGGTGGTAAGCATGCAACAAGATACGATTAACAACGTACACATTAGTTCAGAGAAAGTTTTAATCACGCCGCAAGAGCTTAAAAATGCCTTGCCACTTTCTGAGCATGCTTATCGTTATATCCTCAATGCCCGCAAAACCGTGGCTGATATCGTCCATAAACGTGACAATCGAGTATTGATCGTCACTGGTCCTTGCTCCATCCATGATATCGCCGCCGCTAAGGAATACGCTTTAAGGCTTAAAACCTTGCACGATGAACTCAGTGATGAGTTTTACATCTTAATGCGAGTGTACTTTGAAAAGCCGCGTACCACGGTAGGTTGGAAAGGCATGATCAACGATCCTGATATGGATGAATCCTTCGATGTCGAAAAAGGCCTGAAAATGGCCCGTGAGCTGATGATTTGGTTGGCCGAATTAGGGCTACCAGTCGCCACTGAAGCGCTTGATCCTATCAGCCCTCAGTACATTTCTGAGCTAGTGACTTGGTCGGCCATCGGTGCCCGCACCACTGAATCGCAAACCCATAGGGAAATGGCATCGGGTCTTTCTATGCCAGTTGGCTTTAAAAATGGCACCGATGGTAAGCTCGATGTCGCGATTAATGCGCTAAAGTCGGCGGCCAGCAGTCACAGATTTATGGGCATTAACCAACAGGGCCAAGTCGCCTTATTACAAACTGCGGGCAATCCCGATGGTCATGTGATTTTACGTGGCGGTGCAACACCCAACTACGATGCCGCAAGCGTGGCTGAATGTGAGGCGCAGCTTCATAAAGCCAAACTCAATGCACGTTTGATCATCGATTGCAGCCACGGCAATTCATCCAAAGACTACAGCCGCCAAAAGCCTGTGTGTGAAGATGTGTTTGAGCAGATTTATAACGGCAATAAATCGATCATCGGCGTTATGCTTGAAAGCCATTTAAATGAAGGCAATCAAAGCTGTGATAAGCCATTAAGCGAGTTAGCTTACGGTGTATCTGTGACAGATTCCTGTATTAACTGGGAAAAAACAGAAACCATTTTACGTGACGGCGCGGTGAAGTTATCTTCAATACTCCCGGCACGCTTCGATATGCTTAAAGTAGCTAACGCTTAAATTGGCTATAGCTTAATGGACTCAGGTATGAATGAAAAAACAACGGCCGAATTAGAGCATCTTCGTGGCCTGATTGATGGTGTCGATCAGCAATTACTGCATTTACTGCGTAAGCGCTTGGATCTCGTGGCGCAAGTGGGCACAGTGAAACACGGCGCCGGTTTACCGATCTATGCACCGCAGCGTGAAGCCGCCATGCTCGCTAAACGCCGCGAAGAAGCGAAAAACATGGGGATTGCGCCGCAATTAATTGAGGATATTTTACGCCGCTTGATGCGCGAGTCTTATCTCAATGAAAAAGATGTAGGCTTTAAGCAAGTTAAAAAAGATCTCGGCTCAGTGGTGATTGTCGGCGGTAAAGGGCAACTCGGTGGACTGTTTTCACAAATGCTGACCTTATCTGGCTACCAAGTGAATCTGCTCGATAAAGATGATTGGCAGCAAGCAGATAGCCTATTTGCCGATGCGGGCATGGTGTTAGTGACAGTGCCGATAGCGATTACTTGCGAGCTTATTCGCGAAAAGCTGACCCAATTACCAGCCGACTGCATTCTGGCGGATTTGACCTCCATCAAGACAGAGCCGGTTAAAGCCATGCTTGAGGCGCATTCTGGTCCTGTCGTCGGTTTCCATCCTATGTTTGGTCCCGATGTGGGCAGTCTGGCGAAACAAGTTGTGGTGGTGTGCCACGGTCGCTCGCCGGAAAAATACCAATGGCTACTCGAGCAGATTGCCATTTGGGGCGCGCGGATTGTCGAAGCAGAGCCTGAACGTCACGACAGTGCAATGCAGTTAGTGCAAGCGATGCGCCACTTCTCGACCTTTGTGTATGGTTTGAATCTGTGCAAGGAAGAAGCAGATATTGATACTTTACTGCAATTTAGCTCGCCAATTTATCGCTTAGAATTGGCTATGGTAGGGCGCTTATTCGCCCAAAGCCCAGAGCTTTACGCCGATATTATTTTTGCCCAGCAAGATAGCCAACATGCAATCGGTGATTATTTAGATAACTACCGTGAAGCGTTAGAACTGCTAAAACGCGGTGACAGGAACGAGTTTATTAAGCAGTTCCAAAGCGTCGCTAAATGGTTTGGGGATTTTGCCCCTCAATTCCAGCGCGAAAGCCGTATTATGCTGCAATCGGTCAATGATATGAAAACCAATTAATAAAGAGTAAGTTACTCTTAAAAACGCTCATCATTGACGGGCGTTTTTTTATGGATTTTTGGCAGGTTTTATTGCCTTTATTAGTGATTACTTAAGGTGATCGTTCTCTAATATTTAGCATCCCATTTTAAAAATGACTGTCGCTTATGGCGTGTTTAGGTAGACTAATTTTAAACATGCAAAAATAAAGCATGAATTTAAATTAGGAGTCTATCCATGTTCTGTATTCAATGTGAGCAAACCATTCGTACACCCGCTGGCAATGGTTGTAGTTATTCCCAAGGTATGTGTGGCAAGTTGGCGGCAACGTCAGATCTACAAGACTTGCTGATCTATATGCTGCAAGGCGTGTCTGTTTATGCCGTTAAAGCCCGCGAGCAAGGCATTATCGATGCTGAAATTGACAGCTTCGTGCCTAAAGCCTTTTTCTCTACCCTTACCAACGTCAACTTTGATGACGAGCGCATTATGGCCTATGCGCAGCGGGCGGCTAAGTATCGAACTCAGCTAAAGGCATCCTACGAAGCGGCTTGTGAACAAACAGGCATTGTTGCTGAGCAAGTGCCGCAAGTCGCTCAGTTAGTGCTGGGGACCAGTAAGGTTGAAATGCTAGCGCAGGCACCGATTGCGCTGCTGAATAAAGATAAGCATGACGTTCATGAGGACATCATGGGGTTAAGACTATTGTGTTTATATGGCCTTAAAGGTGCTGCTGCGTATATGGAGCATGCCCGCGTGTTGGGGCAGACTGATGCCGATGTAGCAGGGCGCTTCCATGAAATCATGTCTTTCTTAGGTGAGCCGAGTGTCGATGGCGATAAACTATTTACCACGGCGATGGATATTGGTCAGTTGAACTACCGCATTATGGCGATGCTTGATGCGGGTGAAACTCAGGCCTTTGGTCACCCTGAACCTACAGTGGTCAATACTAAGTCAGTTAAGGGCAAGGCAATCCTGGTCTCTGGTCATGATATGAAGGATTTAGAGCTTATCCTTGAGCAGACCGTCGGTAAGGGTATTAATGTGTTTACCCACGGCGAAATGTTGCCCGCACTGGCGTATCCTGCCTTTAAAAAATACCCGCACCTTGTCGGAAATTACGGCAGTGCTTGGCAGAATCAGCAGCAAGAGTTTGCCAATTTCCCCGGTGCTGTGGTGATGACGTCCAACTGCATTATCGACCCCAATGTGGGCAGTTATAGCGATCGTATTTTTACCCGTAGCATTGTTGGTTGGCCTGGTGTGGTGCATATCGAAGGCGATGATTTCTCTGCTGTGATTGATAAGGCGTTAGCACTAGAAGGTTTTATCTATGATGAAATCCCCCACACTATCACCATTGGTTTTGCCCATAATGCCTTGATGGCGGCGGCGCCAGCAGTGGTTGAAAATGTAAAAAGTGGCGCGATTAAACACTTCTTCCTCGTTGGCGGCTGCGATGGTGACAAGGCCGACAGAAGCTACTTTACTGAACTTGCTAAATCGACGCCGAAGGATTCATTAATCCTGACCTTAGGCTGCGGCAAGTACAAATTCAATAAACTCGAATTTGGTGACATTAACGGTATTCCACGTTTACTCGATGTGGGCCAGTGTAACGATGCCTATTCTGCAATTCAGTTAGCGATTGCATTAGCTGAAGTATTCGAATGTGATATCAATGAATTACCATTGAGTTTAGTGCTCTCTTGGTTCGAACAAAAAGCCATTGTGGTGTTACTGACACTGTTATCACTCGGCGTGAAAAATATTCGCACAGGCCCGACGCCGCCTGCATTCTTAACCGCTAATCTCGCTAAAATTTTGGAAGAAAAGTTTGGCTTACGCAATACCACCACAGTTGAGGCCGATTTAAAGACCATGTTGAACGTGGCGTAAATTAGTCGGTGCTCATTGCTGAAGTCCGCTGGACATCGTGGCTTAAATCAGCAATGAGTCGTTGTTTAACTGCGGTTTTTTTTCGGTTTTGCCGAGGGTTAAACCGCAGTGTGTTGCAGGTAAGAATGCTATGAATGCGATAAATTTGAGTGTGATGACAGAGGCAATATCAGCTTTGCCCCATAAACATGAGAGTGTTAGTCCATTGGTGCACGCCGAGCCAGCGCGAAACGGACCAGTGCTTAGCGAACTGGTGTGCATTGAGCGCTGGAATGAAACCGTCGATGTAGTGAGTTTTCGTTTTCAAGCGGGAGAGCCGATGAAGTTTGACTATAAACCCGGCCAGTTTATGACCTTTGTGCTCGAGATTAGCGGCGAGCAAGTGTGCCGCAGTTATACCTTGTCCTCATCGCCATCGAGACCCTATTCCTTGATGGTGACGATTAAGCGTGTTGCGGGTGGACTGGTGTCTAATTATCTTATTGACCACTTGCAGCCAGGCCAGCGTGTGCGAGTGCTGCCACCTATGGGTCAATTTAACTTAGTTGATATCCCCGCGACGAAATACTTGTTTTTGAGTGCCGGTTGCGGCATTACGCCCATGTATTCGATGTCGCGTTATTTAACTGACACTCAAATTGATGCCGATATTGCCTTTGTGCACAGTGCGCGTTCAGACGCTGATATTATTTTTAAATCGTCATTGGAGACGATGGCGAACCGCTTTAATGCGTTTAAGCTCAGTTATGCGCTGGAGTCGGCGGCAGCATCACTTTTATTCTCTCCAAAGATAAGTTTTGATATAGGGCGATTAACTGCGCAGATGCTGCAAACCTTAGTGCCTGATGTTGCTGAGCGAACGGTTTATCTCTGCGGGCCCGAGCCTTATATGCAGGCGGTAAAAGCGTTATTGGCCGAATTCAACTTTGATATGAATCGGTTGCACCATGAGAGTTTTGCCACGGCCGAGAAAGCCGCACGTAATAAGCTCATGCAAGCAAAGTCGCCTACAGAAGCAGATGAAAATTCGCAAGCAGGGGCTTTTACTTTGCCTACTTTTAACTTAACCATTGGCGATCGCAGCACAAGGCTAACACAAGGGCAGAGTTTACTTGAGGGAATAGAGTCTGAAGGATTACCGATTATTGCTGCCTGTCGTTCGGGCGTGTGCGGCGCCTGTAAATGCCAAGTATTGGAGGGAGAAACCGTATCGACGAGTGTGATGACGCTCAACGCCGCGGAAATTGACGCGGGTTTTGTACTGGCGTGCTCTACAACGCTAACATCCGATGTGACACTTAAACTCTAGCGCGCTGATTAATTAGTGACAGTTACACAGGGCTTATCAGGCTTATTCTTAAATGGATGGAAATATTTCTAATCCTTAGTTGCGCTTATCTCAGTGAGAACGTAAGGTTAATGACAAGGGCGTATGATGTTTGCGCCCAGTCTATTAGTCTGGCTGGAGTCTCTCAATGACAATGACAACCACTTATGCCGCAAAAATTGAAGACCGTTCTCTTGGGCATTTGTTGTACGCCTTGATGTCGGGCTTTCCCTTATTATTACTCCCCGTGCTGCTAAGTTTGTTGATTAATGTTTCCCAACGTCAATCCCATGGTAATCCATTATTAGCGTCGCATTTGCGTTGGCAACGGCATTCTAATGTCGCCTTTCTTGGCTTGTTAGTGCTGGGCTATTGCGTGCCGTTAACTTGGCTCAGTCTTTCGATTTATCTCTTTGGGATCATTTGGTTTTGCCACAGGATCATTAAAGGGTGGTTAAGTCTATTGGATGGTTTAGAAATCTAAACTTGTGCTAGAGTCTCTAAATTGATGATTTTTAGAGGCTCTTATGTCCAGTTACCAAATTCTGTGTATCCTCTGCGCCTTGGCGCTAGTCATTTCAGTTATCTCTTCACGCGTCCATAAACTGCAGGAAACTGTGGCCATTACGGCTATCGCCCTAGGCATGAGTTTGTTATTACTCCTAGGGGGAAAGGCCTTAGGCGGGCATGTTTATCTGTATTTTGTCTCAGGCTTAGAGAAGCTCGATTTTCAAGCCTTGCTGCTCAATGGCATGTTAGGTTTTTTACTCTTTGCCGGCGCATTGCAGATCCGTTTAAAAATACTGAGGCATCAGAAGTGGGAGATTTTAATCCTCGCCTTTGTCAGCACTTTATTATCGACCTTTATCATAGGAGGACTGTTATTTTGGGTCGCGCCTATGTTGGGTCTACCGCTACAACTCAGCCACTGCTTGCTGTTTGGCGCCTTGATTTCGCCAACCGACCCCATCGCCGTTTTGGCTATTTTAAAGAAAATGGGCGCGCCGGAAGATATTGCTATCCAAGTTGAAGGTGAATCTTTATTTAACGATGGCATAGGGTTAGTGATTTTTGTGGCGATATCGCAACTAGCCTTCTCTACTGAACCGCTGACGTTTATCCATATCTCTGAGTTATTTATTCGTGAGGCGTTAGGCGGGGTTATTTATGGTGGCGTTCTTGGTTTTCTGCTGCATCATTTTTTCCGCTATTGCGAGGAAGAAACGCAATTGATGTTGGTCACTTTGCTGATCCCAACCGCGGGATATGTGATGGCTGAAGTGTTTGGGGTTTCTGGGCCTTTAGCTATGGTGAGTGCAGGTATCATCATAGGTAATTTCAGTGTGCCTAAGTTTTTTGCCCGCCACGAGCGAGTGAAACTACTGACATTTTGGTCGCTGATTGAATCTTTCTTCAATGCATTACTCTTCCTACTGCTCGGCTTACTGCTTTTGTTAGTCACTTTTAAAGCGCCGTTGTGGTGGTTTATGTTTGTGGCGATTCCATTGGTATTATTGGCGCGTGCCGTGAGTGTGTTATTACCTTATTTGGGCTTTAGGTTGTTTAAGTCTTACAACCCCTATGCAGAGACGATTCTGATTTGGGGTGGTTTAAGGGGAGGATTAGCACTCGCGATGGCGATGAGTTTACCTGAGGGGATTGTCATCGATGCTATTGGTGGTGTGGAGTTGAGGGAATTATTGTTAGTGATGACCTATGCCGTCGTCGTATTTTCGATTCTAGTGCAGGGCTCTACTATGACAGGGCTTATCCGCAGGAGTAATGCGGTTACCGAACCATCGAGGGCTGTTGGCTCTTCTGAAAATGCATAAAGGATGATTGGGCAGCGATAGTAAACAATATTAAGCCTGCTAGTCATCACGCTGACTTGCAGGCTTAATTCAGTCAATCAGGGATAAAATAAGTGCCTTTTATCCCTGAATACACTTCGAACTAACACCATTTCACTTTAAATTAAATCACTCAAGATCAAAGTTTTAAACCGCCCGATATAATTCCCGCACTACAGCGCTAATTAAGTTAAGCGACTCAGAGTCATTATTGCTGTCGAGTGGGCAATTGAGTATCAATCCATCCACTTTAAGCTGCTTAATACCTTGGGTTTGAACCAGTAGGGCATCGTCTGATACGGCATAGCTAGGGTTGATCAAAATGGGCAAATGACTCGTGGCTTTAATCTGGATCAGGCTCGTTAAATCGAGTGAAGGTAGATTGGCGTTATTTAAGGTTCTAATGCCAGAGTCACACAGGATCAGTTGCTGATTACCTTGGCTTAAGATCACTTCTGTTGCCGTGAGTAATTCTTCAAAACTTGCCATATCGTTACGTTCAAGTATCAAAGGTATTGGCAACGTACCCGCTTGAGTGAGTAAGGTTTGATTAAACATCTGCTTACCCGCTAGAAACAGCATATCGGCGTGCTGAACGGCTAATGGCATATCGGCTTCTTGCTCTATGGCAATAATGCACACTAGACCATATTGATGCAGGATTTGGCGCAGTTTAGCGAGGGTCAATTCCGCCATAGCCATTTGATTAACAGCATTAAGTAGAACCGCTTGGAATCCCGCTTCTTTAAGCTGTTTCACTTGCTGCTCGAAAGCCGATAACGCTAAGTGTGAAATGTCATTATTCAGCGTGATTTGCGCTATGGCACCGACATGCCCTGCACCGATTGTCATTGCACCGCAGTTGATCTCACTAGCTTGCTCTTTATAGGCTTTGCTATATCGAACAGGGCTGGTATTTACTCCATTCTCGCTGATGACTTGGTCCTTAGAGGTGCTAGGTTCAATCAGTAACTGGCTGTTGCTTAGCTGCGTGGGCTTGACTGTTTCACAAGGATAACAGCCTAATACTTTGATGAAACGGGTGAGCCGCTCGAGTTGCTTTAAACCCGCCTGCATAGATTCACTGGAGATATTCGCGTCGATATCTAAATAGAACATCTCTTCCCAAGGTGTTCCTGGGATCGGGCGTGACTCTAATTTGCTCATGTTTAACTGATGCGCCTTCAGAACCAGCAGAGCTTCCACTAAAGCCCCAGCTTTTTGGCCCGTCGCCATGATCAACGTGGTCTTAGCGGGTAACTGCTCTGGCACGGCAACCGCTTTGCGGGCAACAACGATAAAGCGGCTTTGATTGATCTTCTGATTCGCTAAGCCCGCTTCTATCGACTCTAGTTGATAGAGTGCACCACCTTCGGCGCTACCAATGGCTGCTGCACTGTTATCTGGACTTTGGTTTACCTTGTCCATTGCTTCTGCGCTGCTTGAGCAGTACTCCAGTCTCAAGTCTTTGTGCTGACTTAAATATCTGCTGCATTGGCTAATAGGCTGAGGGTGGGCATAGACAGTTTTGATGTCAGCTAATTTACTGCCAGCTTTTCCTAGTAGGCAATGGCTGACTTCAATCGTCGTTTCACCCACGATCGATAGACTGGTGTGCTGCAGTACATCGTAGACTTCGTTGATTGAACCCGAGGAAGTGTTCTCAATCGGCAGGAAACCATAATCAGCATGCCCAGACTCAACGGCTTGCACTATTTCATCGAAACTTTGGCAACCTAAGTCCAGCATTTCAACTTGGCGGCGTTGGCAATAGCGGGTTGCTGCGAGATAAGAGTAAGAGCCTCGTGCACCGAGGTAGGCGATACAATACTGCTGTTTTTGTGTTTCTGGGTTGGCACGGCCGTGAAGGTAAGCTTGTTGATTCAATACTGAATCTTCAATGATGCTTTGATAAAGGGAGATAACATAGTGGGCATCTAATCCCTTTTCTCTGCCTTCTTTCACCAGTCTAGCGAGCAGTTCTTTCTCCCTTTGAGTATCTCTGATGGGTCTGACATCCACTTCTTTACTACGGGCCACTTCTAGACTTAAGCGACGGCGCTCTGCGAGTAATGCCAGCAGTTCATTATCCAGATTGGTGATCTGCTCTCGGGTTTGATTTAAAGGCTGTGGTGTATGCATTCTGACCTCAATTGCCGCCATGTATTTTATCAATCGTTTAAGACAAAAAAGCCTCCCAGTTGGGAGGCTTTGGATTTTTACTTTCGTTTTTACACAGTAAATCCGCCTCCTAGAGTGGGGGTGTAAAAAAGAAAGTAAAAAAAGCTGCTGTTATCATTTTCATGGTCTTAAAACTAAAGGGCTAGGGCTTAGCTGTCAATCAAAACTTTCTCACAGACGGCCTAAAAAGAAAGCGCACCCGAGGGTGCGCTGGTTTGAGTATGAATATATGGTCAAGCGAGTTTATCCTCCTTATGGTCAGTGTGGGACAAGGTAAAACACTCGTTTATCTTACATTTACGTGTAACAGTAAAACGTTAACAACTCACTAGATAACGACTTGCATTTACAATGAACATTAACAAGTACTTTATGCGGCATAGCGTATAACATTGAAACTATGCAGTTTTGCAGTACCAGCGAACTTACGTTGACATGTCTTGCACTTATATTTTAACAATTAACACTTACATGGATCTATAACATTAAAAACTAAAACTAACAAAACGAACATTTAAAATAAACGATTTACGGCTCATTAGTTGTACTAGGTACATATTGCTGTAAAAACAGCTTAGCCTTGTCATGCGTTTAGGTCTTGCTACTTACATTGTTACTTTTCACTTTAAAACCTAACGTGTTAATACATGGAGCGTATAACAAATTCTCATTTACTGTTATTACATTTTTCGTCAAGTCTAGATGCCCTCCTTTTTAGTTGATAATTAAACGTTATTTAAGGTGTCTATAAAGTATCAAAACTCAACTAACGGTAAAAGTTAACGCATTACATAAATAAATATTTATACGATTTACAGTTTTTACTATACAAATAACACTAAGTAAACTAATAACTTTCAATAAAACCAACGTATTGCACTTACATTAAACACTTACATTAAATCTCATGCTAAAAACGCTAACTTGTATATCAGTGTAAATATGACTCACTTCAAATCACTAATCTACTTCTAACTAAATGTGACAGTTTATACCTCATTTATCTCAGTGTTTAGCACGAATTGGTGCCGACCCGTTTTACAATAAGCACTTTTGGTAATTTAGCTTTTTATCATGTGGCTTTTGTTTATGTTTACTTGTGCCTCCATTGTGGGTATAAAAAATTCGATAGTTAAAGGTTTCGCTAATGTACTCGTTGCGCTGTACTCGGCTCCTTATGTTTATTCTGGTATTCAGCCATGCCGCCTGTTTCTGGTGGTCATCCTGTTATTCGGTCAAAATTGGGCACTACTTTAGTGAATGCCAACATACTTGATTGTACCTAATATCAACAATATCAATATTATCAAATTGTTAGCTTTTGTGTTGCCTCCTTTCCAAACTTACTATTGAAAGTGGAACCTAGTTGAAAGTATAACGTTGAGCTTTTGAACGTGGAAATTATAAGTAAAATTAATCATTAACAGTAAATCTTAGAACTTAAAACCCTTAGTGCTTAAAACTATATAGCTTAGATTGGTCGTTCTCCTTAGTTATATCCAGTAACGTTATTTATAACTTAATATCTGTTAATCAATATATGTAAATCAAAATTTGAAACGATTTAAATTCGCACCACTTCGATTCTTGCTGTCACTTTGTAAAGTGTAGTAGGTATTTAGTCAAACGAACTGTTTTTTTTCATCATTAAAATGATTGCACTAAGCTTTTGTAAAAACTGTGATCTGATTAAATATTTCTACTTTATTGCTCTCAAAGTGATGCGTTTCTCGCACTCACTAAACTTAAATTATGCCGCATCTTCCTCCTCGTACTCGTCGTCAACTTCAACAATATTATTAGTCGGTGTTAATGATGTGGAACGTTGTGCTTCCGGTTTGTGTGTTATGCGATTGAGCTGCTTCTCTAATTTTTGGCCCATAGCGTTAATCGCAGTATATAAATTTTCATGTTTTGCTTGAGCGAAGAGTTCTCCATTTGGGATGCCAACCGATGCTTCAATTTTGAAACCAGGTTTCTCCTCCGTAATGATTACATGGGGATTTATCATTTGCACATCATGCCTTGAAAGTTTTTCGAAACGGCTTTCAATACGTTCGCGAATAGGAGATGTGACTTCAAGTTGCTTGCTAGTAATCTTTAGCATATTTCGAACCTTCTGTTGTTTCCTTGGATTTCAGATTACCAAGGTCTGTACTATAAAACGAGATCTAGATCGCATTTTTGTGCCAGTTAGTTACTGTTCGTTGGATATTTGATCACTTAGACAAATATCAATAATTCCTGGCCAAAAAGCCTTGTATTGCCTGCTAAATCGGGTCATATTCGATGGGATAACTCCGCAGTCTTTGCCCTTATTTACTTATATTTACTTTAAGTTTCATCCCAAATCCCGATAAAATACCTCAACTTATTTCATTCGTTCACTTTGAGTTTGCCCATTTTATGAATACTGAACACGTTAAGATTAAGGTCTGGGATTTACCCACGCGAATTTTCCATTGGGGCATGGTGTGTCTGTTGGCGCTTCTATGGTGGAGTGCTGACGCTGGCGAAATGCAGTGGCATCAAATTTTTGCTTATAGTTTGCTGATCCTCATTGGATTTAGGATCTTCTGGGGGATCATTGGTAGCGATACGGCAAGGTTTAGCCACTTTGTTCATCACCCTAAGGTTGTGCTCGACTACTTGAAAGCAATCAAAACCAAGGGAATGTCCGTTGTGCTGGGGCACAATCCTATTGGTGGCTACATGGTTGTCGCACTGATTGGGATCATTAGCCTGCAATTAGTCACAGGCCTTTTTGCGACCGATGATATTTTTACCGAAGGTCCGCTCTATAGCTATGTCAGTTCAGATACCAGTGGATTTTTGACTTGGCTACATAAGATGAACTTTAACCTTATCCTAGCGCTGAGTGCCATTCATGTACTGGCAGTGGTTATCCATGCCATCAAGGGCGATAAGTTAGTTGGTGCTATGCTCAGTGGCTACAAGAAGGTCTCTAAGGTGGCACTGTCATCAAGCGTGAATCGTGATCTTACATTCAAGTCAGAGTGGCTTGCCTTAGTGCTGCTGGCTGTATTAGCGGCTGTGGTCTTTGTGTATTTAATGTGGCCGATAGTGCAAGTGCTATAGTTTTACGCAGAGTGTTTGAGTAACAAAAAGCCTGCTAATTAGCAGGCTTTTTGATGGACGAAAAACTAAATAGAACTAGTCTTTCTTATAAACGTCGTGACAACCTTTACAGCTTTTTCCTGTATTCATAAAGGCTTGCTTGATTTCAGCTTGATCACCTTTTTGAGCAACAGTAGCAAGAATGGCGGCATTCTCTTGGAAAGTTTTCATTTTTGCATCGAAATCAGCTCTGTCTTGCCAAACTTTGGCTAAAGCTTCAGTGTCGCCTTTGTCTGAGCCATCAATAAAACCTTCGAAAGGAATTTTTGATAATGCAGCAACATTCGTTGCGCGCATTGCGAAGGTTTCCGCTTCGAAAGGTTTTTTGCCTTTCATCATGGCAGCCATATCGCCGAAGTTATAAGCAATAAGACCAAATGCAGATTGGCGGTATTCAATCGCATCTTTAGAATCTTCGAAATTGTGTGCCTGTGCAGCTGAAGCCAATAGAGTACTGGCAACGAGAGTAAGTAGTAATTTTTTCATCGTATTCTCACAAATTAGCGTCGAAGTGTGACATTGCGCTTCTATTGTACACAAATTAACTTGATGTACTAGAAGCATTTTTGTCAGTTTTTGTCTGGATAAGATGACTAAACGTAACAAGTTATTTGTATGAAAATTGATGTCGGTTTAACAACAACGCTACTCTAGATGGTTTTAGTGTTAAGCCAGTCATTGCCTAAGAAAGATCTGGCTTATATGAATTTAACTGTAAGCGACTAATTTTTGTATTTAACATAGATACAAGAAGGGCAGCCTAGTGGCTGCCCTTCATTCAGTTAGAACCAATCATAACAAGTGAATCAGAGTAAATGAGAAGCTTAAGCTTCTAACTTAGCGAACTCTGATTTTTGTTCGTTGAGCTTGTCCATGTCACGCTTGAGATCGGTCATCTTAGCGCGCTCTTTGTCGATAACCTCGGCTGGAGCTTTTGCAACGAAACCTTGGTTCGACAATTTGCCTTCGATGCGAGCGATCTCTTGGCCGAGCTTTTCAAGCTGTTTATCGATACGGGCCATTTCGGCGGCGACATCGATCAAGCCTGCCATAGGGATCAGCAGCTCCATTTCGCCAATCAAACCTGTGGTCGACATAGGCGCAGTTTCGCCATCGGCTAAAATGGTCATGCTTTCTAAGCGGGCAAGTGTGGTGAAGAAGGTTTGGTTGGCTTCAACACGGGCTTTATCTTGTGCGCTAACACCACGAAGTAGGGCATTTAGCGGCTTAGATGGGGCAATGTTCAGTTCGGCGCGAATGTTACGCACGGCGACAATCACTTGCTTAACCCATTCTAAATCGGCCATTGCTGCGCTATCGACTTTAGCGGCATCAAATGTTGGGAACGGTGCCAGCATGATGGTATCACCAGCGACACCCGCTAACGGTTTAACGCGCTGCCAGATGGTTTCAGTGATATACGGCATCATAGGGTGCATCAGGCGTTGCATCGCTTCGAGCACTGTCACTAAGGTGTGACGGGTGCCGCGCATTTGCGCTTCGCTGCCGTTTTGTAATACCGGTTTAGTCAATTCTAAGTACCAGTCACAGAACTGGTTCCAAGTGAACTCATACAGGGTATTGGCTGCTAAGTCGAAACGATAGGCTGTCATGTGATCGTCAAAGGTCTTAACGGTTTGATTGAACAAGCCAATAATCCAGCGATCGGCCAACGACAGTTCCATTTCGCCGCCTTTGTGCTCTGGTGAGCCTGGGCCGCAATCTTGATCTTCTGTGTTCATCAGCACGTAGCGTGAGGCGTTCCATAACTTGTTACAGAAGCTACGGTAACCGTCCAAGCGCTTCATGTCCCAGTTGATGTCACGACCCGTTGATGCCATTGCCGCAAGCGTAAAACGCAGTGCATCTGTGCCGTGGGCTTCGATACCGTCGGCAAATTCTTTGCGAGTGCTCTTTTCAATCTTGGCTGCCAGTTGTGGCTGCATCATGTTGCCGGTACGTTTTTCAACTAAATCTTCAAGTCCGATACCGTCGATCATATCTAATGGATCGAGTACGTTACCCTTAGATTTTGACATCTTGTTACCCGCTTCATCGCGGATAAGGCCGGTTACATAGACAGTTTTGAACGGGACTTGTGGCTTGCCGTCTTCATCTTTGATGAAGTGCATGGTCATCATGATCATACGGGCAACCCAGAAGAAGATGATGTCAAAACCTGTCACCAACACGTCGGTTGGGTGGAAGGTTTTTAAATCTTCTAAATTGTCAGGCCAACCTAAGGTTGAGAACGTCCACAGGGCTGAGCTGAACCAAGTGTCCAGTACGTCTTCGTCTTGGCGTAGTGTCATTGAGTCGGCGATATTGTGCTTAGCACGGACGTCGGCTTCGTTGCGGCCGACATAGACTTTACCGTTTTCGTCGTACCATGCAGGGATGCGGTGACCCCACCACAATTGGCGCGAAATACACCAGTCTTGAATGTCACGCATCCACGAGAAGTACATGTTCTCGTATTGTTGCGGCACAAATTTAATGCTGCCATTTTCAACGGCTTCGATAGCGGTTTTCGCCATTGGCGCAACAGCCACATACCATTGGTCGGTTAGCATTGGCTCGATAACCACACCTGAGCGATCGCCGTAAGGCACTTTCAAGGCATGAGGTGCGATTTTTTCGAGCAGACCTAAAGTGTCAAATTCAGCGACGATAGCATCGCGCGCTTTAAAACGGTCAAGTCCGGCAAAACGTTCAGGCAGGCTGCCATCGAGCGTTTTGTTGAAAGTACCGTCAGAGTTCACCACTTCGGCACTTGCACGAATGGCGGCATCTAAGGTCAGTACGTTGAACATTGGCAGGTTGTGACGTTTACCGACTTCATAGTCGTTAAAGTCATGGGCAGGGGTGATCTTCACACACCCTGTACCAAAGGCCATGTCGACGTAATCGTCGGCCACGATAGGAATGCGGCGGTTAACAATCGGCAATAGAATAAACTTACCGACTAGCGCTTGATAGCGTTCATCATCGGGATGCACTGCAACTGCACTATCGCCGAGCATGGTTTCTGGACGCGTGGTAGCGACTTCTAAATAGTCTTTACCATCGGCCGTCAGTTCACCGTCGGCCAGTGGATAACGCAGATGCCACATGTGGCCCTGTTTTTCTTTGCTTTCCACTTCTAAATCAGAGATAGCCGTGTGCAGCTTTGGATCCCAGTTGACCAAACGCTTACCGCGATAAATCAACTCGTCTTCGTACAGACGTACAAACACTTCTTGCACTGCCTTAGATAAGCCTTCGTCCATAGTGAAACGCTCGCGGTCCCAATCAACAGAAGCGCCCATACGACGTAGCTGCTTAGTGATAGTGCCGCCCGATTGCGCTTTCCATTCCCACACTTTATCCATAAAGGCATCGCGACCTAGGTCATGGCGATTTTTGCCTTCTTCGGCTTCAAGCTTACGCTCAACCAACATTTGGGTGGCGATACCCGCATGGTCAGTACCGACTTGCCATAGGGTATTTTTGCCTTTCATCCGTTGGTAACGGGTTAAGGTATCCATAATGGTGTCTTGGAAGGCGTGGCCCATGTGCAAGCTGCCCGTCACGTTTGGTGGCGGGATCATGATGCAATAATTGCCTTGGGATTCATCGCCGTGTGGCTTGAAGTAACCTTGCTCTTCCCAGTTTTGGTAAAGAGTTTGCTCGATGGACTGCGGATCGTATGTTTTTTCCATGGGAACGTGTCTGTCTCAAACTAATTAAGTGGATGTGTTGCTAAGTCTTGGGTCTGTAAATTGACCCCTAAGCCGCGATACTGTCGATAACGTTCGCGAGCGACCGCTTTATGCTGATCGTCATTGGCAACAAAATCGATAATGTGGCCAAAGTTTACCGCAAATGGGGGCGCTTGGTCTGCAAGATTAATCAGAACTTGGCGACTTTTGTTGGCGCCGAGGCGATCAAAACCAATTTCTACCGGCGATCCCGTCATCGGGCCTTCACCTTTAAGGTTATGAGGTACAAAGGCACTTGGCTCAAACTGCCATAAAAGTTCATCAATCGCATGGGCTTGCTGCTTATCTTGGCAATGGATATAGACCCATTGTTGCTTCACAAAAGCCTGCTGCGCCAGTTGGCATGCCAGAAGATGCATCTCGCAAAGTGCAGGGTTTGCATTCGCGGTTGCAACAGGTGAATCAACCTTGGCCTTGGCAGGTGATGCCACTGGCGGCATGAGATAAAACAGCACTTGAGTCATGATTTCAATGCCTTGCTTCACTTGTTTTAGTGGCGAACGAAAGGAGCAGTTTACACTAAAAGTCAGTATGGGTTAATGCTTGGGGCAAACCTTGCGCTGAGCTTTTATCTATCGCTGTCTAGCGGAGCTTAATGGAATGCTTTCAAGCCGCTTTTGATGACTTAGGTTTTATTGTTATCTGTTGAAAATATTATTTTAATACCTTCTGTCTTCTAGGTTTCTAACTCAAGCCCTTATCCAGGAAATTGATTTTCAGAATAAAATAGCGAATAAAAAAGGCGAAGATTTTCATCTTCGCCTTTGATTTATCTGATCTTAAAAAAGCTAAGATCTGATAGTCGGTTATTCGCCGAGTTCAACGCCTGCACGATTGATCAGGAACTGAGTCAATAGTGGCACAGGACGACCCGTAGAACCTTTGTTAGCACCGCTATTCCAAGCTGTACCCGCAACGTCTAAGTGAGCCCAGTTGTACTTTTTAGCAAAGCGCGAGAGGAAACATGCTGCTGTGATAGCACCTGCTGGACGACCACCTAAGTTGGTCATGTCAGCAAATGGACTGTCGAGCATATCTTGATACTCATCCCACAATGGCATGCGCCATGCGCGGTCACCACTTTGCTCACCGGCACTTAATAGCTCGTGTGCCAGTGGGTTATGCGATGAGAACAGACCCGATGCGTGTTTACCAAGGGCAATCACGCATGCGCCAGTCAGAGTCGCTGTATCGATAACCAATTCAGGATCGAAACGCTCAACATAGGTCAATACGTCACACAGGACTAGACGGCCTTCAGCATCGGTATTTAACACTTCAACGGTTTGGCCTGACATAGTGGTCAGAATGTCACCTGGACGGTAAGCATTACCCGATGGCATGTTTTCACAGCCAGCCAGAATACCCACAACGTTGATAGGTAACTTCATATCACAGATGGCTTTCATGGTGCCGATAACACCCGCTGCGCCGCCCATGTCATATTTCATTTCGTCCATGGCTTCGCCAGGTTTCAATGAAATACCACCCGAGTCGAAGGTTAACCCTTTACCGACTAATACGATGGGTTTTTCTGTGCTATCGACAGCGCCCTTGTATTCCATCACTGTCATGATGGATTCGTTAGCACTGGCGCGACCGACTGCAAGGTATGAGTTCATGCCCAGTTTGGCCATTTGCTCTTCACCGATAGTGGTGACATGCAGGGTGTCGTGCATTTCAGCCATTTGGCGCGCTTGCGAGGCCAAATAGGCTGGATTACAGATATTAGGTGGCATGTTGGCCACATCGCGACATAAGTGCATGCCGGCAGACACTGCCATACCATGCTCGATGGCGCGCTCACCTAAGGTTAATTCACGGCGAGTGGGTACATTGAACACTAATTTACGCAGTGGACGGCGGGTTTCACCTTTGCGGGTCTTTAGGGCATCAAAGCTATAAAGACTGCTATTGGTGGTTTCAACCGCTTGGCGCACTTTCCAATACGTATCGCGTCCTTTCACGTGCAGTTCAGTCAAGAAGCAAACTGCTTCCATTGAACCTGTTTCGTTAAGGGTGTTGATTGTCTTAGTGATGATTTGTTTGTATTGGCGTTCGTCTAGTTCTCGTTCTTTGCCACAACCCACTAATAAAACACGTTCACTCAATACGTTAGGAACATGGTGCAGCAACAACATCTGGCCAGGTTTACCTTCCAGATCGCCGCGACGCAGTAGGTTACTGATATAACCTTCGCTAATTTTATCTAATTGCTCCGCGATACCAGACAGACGACGGGGTTCATAAACACCGACCACGATACAGGCTGAGCGTTGTTTTTCGGGGCTACCGCTCTTTACGCTAAACTCCATGAGCACTCCTAGATTCTTAAAGACAAATTTTTATATTTATTGGATAATGTCTGCTTGTCCCGAAAAGGGCCTAAGTTATTACTCCAAAGGTGATTTATTCTCGGCGCTTGAGTCACGCATTTCGTGACGTTAAGTTTACCTAGAACCCCTGAAGCTGGTCAGAAAACTATCAAAAGTAAACAGTTTACATGAAAGTTAGTCTGTTACCAGCAAAAAGATAAGTTTAGAGACCGGATCCTGCCTGTGATTGTATTTAAATACCTTATTCGAGAAGTTTTAAAGGCACAAATTGCGGTACTTTTAGTGCTGTTAACTATTTTTATTAGCCAGCATTTCGTGCGTATACTGGCCGATGCCTCCGACGGCGATTTTCCCGCCTCTTTAATCATGACTCTGATTGGGCTTAACTTGCCATATCTAGTGATCTTAGTCCTGCCGTTAAGTTTGTTCTTGGGGATTTTACTGGCCCACGGCCGTATGTATTCCGAAAATGAAATGGTCGTTCTCCATGGTGTTGGGGTCAGTGAGTGGTATGTCACCCGCGTGACGCTGATTCTTGCCGTGATCAATATGTTGTTTACCGGCTATTTATCCCTTTATGTCGCCCCTTGGGCAGAAGAGCAGCAAAACCAAGTGCTCGAAAAAGCCCAGTCCGAAGCCGGGCTTGCGGCCTTAGTACAAGGGCGTTTTCAGGCGAGCCCTAATGGTCGCGCGGTATTATTTGTAGAACGTATCGGTAAAGATAACGAGTTAGATAAAGTGTTTGTGGCCCAGTTGCCAGACCCAGATGACGAAACCGGTGTCACCAATGTGGTGGTGGCCAAGGGTGGTCGAGTGCAGGAAGATAGTTCAGGCGCCCAGCAATTGAACCTGAATGATGGCGTGCGTTATCAAGGCAGCCCGAAGGCGAAGGACTACCAAATGATCGAATTTGGTGGTTATAAAATGCAAATTAAAGAGCAGCAAGTCGACGAGCGTCGGCGTAAGTTATCTGCGCTGCCTGTCGATGAACTCGTCAAAATCGAAGGGGCGGAAGCCGTTGCCGAATTCCATTGGCGTCTTGCCATTCCGCTGGCGATTCCGATCATGACCTTGATTGCGGTGCCACTGGCGCGGGTGAATGTGCGTCAAGGTAAGTTCGCTAAAATGTTCCCTGCAGTACTCTTGTACCTTGGCTATTTTGGCCTCATGGTCGCCGGACGTAAGGCATTGCAAGATGGGATTATTCCATTGTATTTAGGCATGTGGTGGATCCATATTTCAGCGCTCTTGATGGGGCTGTTCTTGCTCGGCAAAGATAGGCCTATATTTAGTCGTATCTCGACCCTGTTTGCCCATAAGAAGGTGGCGGCATGAAGATATTAGACCTTTATATCGCCAGAGTATTGTTAAGCACTTCAGCGCTGTGTTTGCTGGTGTTGACTGGCTTGTCGGGCATCATTAAATGGGTTGACCAGCTGCGCTTAGTCGGTCGTGGCACCTATAGCATGATGGATGCGGGCATCTATGTGTTGTTTTTAGTGCCACGGGATATCGAAATGTTTTTCCCTATGGCCGTGCTGCTGGGCGCGTTGATTGGCATGGGAATGCTGGCATCGAACTCTGAACTTGTAGTAATGCAAGCTTCTGGCATGTCACGTTTGCAGATCACTATGTCTGCGATGAAAACCGCTGTGCCCTTGATGTTGCTGGTGATGGTGTTAGGGGAATGGGGCGCACCGATTGCCGAGCAAAAGGCTAATGAGTTGCAAGCTATTAAACTCTCAGGCGGGAGTTTAATTAAGTCCCACCGCGGTATTTGGGCAAAAGACGGTGATTTGTTCGTGAACATTGGTGAAGTTGAAAACATCAATAAACTCAACAACATTACGCTTTATAAGTTCAATAGCGAACTCAAGCTCACCAACGTTGTACATGCGGACCGCGCGGTGTTTTCCCAAGACCGTTGGCGTTTATTCGACGTCAAACGTACCGATTTAAGCTATGAGAAAGTTGTGCTTGAGTATCTGGAAGAAGACCAATGGCAGTCGAGTTTAACGCCGGATAAGCTCAGTGTGGTTTCGATTAAACCTGAAGCGTTATCTATCCGCGGTCTGGTCGGTTATCTCGATTACCTAAAAACCAACAGCCAAGATCCTAGCCGCTATGAATTGGCACTGTGGCGCAAGGTGATGCAGCCGGTGACGGTTGCTGTGATGATGTTAGTGGCACTGTCGTTTGTATTTGGGCCGCTGCGAACTGTGACTATGGGCGCGCGGGTATTGCTAGGGGTTGTGGCGGGTTTCAGCTTTTATATCAGTAATGAGATTTTTGGTCCTATGAGCATAGTGTATGAGTTACCTGCCTATGTGGGGGCTGTGGCACCAAGCTTGCTGTTTACCGGCGTTGCCTTCTACTTTATCCGGCGATGATACTCATCTTATTACTCCCCGTTTAGTTTATAAGAATAGTTTATAAGAACAGTTCCTAAAAAATAGCCCATAAAAAACGACGCTTTTGCGTCGTTTTTTGTATTTCGGATTTACTTAAGAATAAACTTATGCCCCGTGCCAGTTACGCATTTGATTGGCTTCTTTAGACAATACAACCACTTCTGAGCGGGTCATACTATCTTGTAGGGCAAGCTTATTGCCATTGATGAGGATCCACAGATTACCAATGCCGAGCAGTGACCAAACGATGCGAGCGTAGGCCGTGATCATGCTTAAGTTTTGGCCGTTTGGATGTTGGATCTTAAGCCGCCAAGCGCGCATCCCTAAGGTTTGACCGCCCTTACTCCAGAACAAGGCGTAGAAAGTGCCAACACACAAGACGAGCCAGAGTTGATAAATACCATGGTAAATCGGCGTGCCATTGAGCGCGTCAGAGACATGCTCAAAGCCATTCATGCCAGCCAATCCTGAAGCGGTAAGGCCGTAGAAAATGCCAAAGCCCACAGCGCCAGCAACCATATACACGGCCACGGCTAACATCGAATCGTAAACGGCAGCACCTAAGCGGCGAAAGAATCCCGCACGGGGAAAGTTAGCATGTTCGGTATTGAGCATCACAGTGTCCTGTTTTTAAAGTGCTTAAAGCGAATACAAATATGGATACCTGCCTAGGCTTCTGGTTCTTCGTCTCTAACAAAATGGATATTGCTAAAGCCAAAGCGGGCAAATTCTACTTTTCTGAATTCTTTTTCAGCCTTAGCCCCCTTGCGCGACGTCATGGCGACTTGTTGCTCCATGGCTAAAAATTTGGTCAGATCGATACCTTCGGCTTCGGCCACTGCTTCATATAAATCATGGTGTTTGTCGTAGCTAAAGGCGATGGTTTTAGTCGTACCTTTGAAGGTGTAAGTGACTTGACGGGCCATGGGGAGCTCTCCTGAAATAAGTCTGAAATTAATTAAATTCACTTCTAAAAATAAAATACACAGCACCTAATATGCACAATCCTGCCCACAGATAATCGAGCTTCAATGGTTCTTTCATATAGAAATAGGCAAAGGGGACGAACAGACTTAAGGTGATGACTTCTTGTAAAATCTTTAACTGGCCGACGTTCATAACCGTGTAACCGATTCGGTTAGCGGGTACTTGCAGCAAGTATTCAAATAGGGCGATGCCCCAACTCACTAAGGCGGCGATAATCCAAGGCTTTGAGCCTAAGGTTTTCAAATGCCCATACCAAGCAAAGGTCATAAAGATATTGCTCAAGCAGAGTAAACCAATAGTCGTTAGGGTTGGATTCATCTTTCATCTCTATGATTAAATTTATAAATCATATACATGGCATCGTCGGTATAGCTGCCAAGGCACTTGTCTATGGCCTGAGGCTTAAAGCCCATTTTTAGCCAATAACTGTCGGCGCCTTGAACGGCAACGAGGGACAAGGAATTGAGATTATATCGATCTGCCAGTAGTGTTAAGCGGGTGAGTGCCTTAGCACCTGCGCCTAAACCTTGGGCTTTGGCTGAAAGAGCAATATCGTGCAGGTATAAAGTATCAGCCTTAGGTAAATGGGTGATGGGCTGATAGAGCGCTGGCGGCATATTAGTGGTCCAAGGGTGGGCCAAGCAATAACCGACAACTGAGCCATTTACTTCGAACACAAAACAGGACTGTGGTGATACCTGCCATTTACTTTGCAGCACGTGCAAGGGCTCAGGATCCAGTTGTGAGTAACACTCATCTTGGATTGCTAAAATGGCATCCCAATCCTGTGGGGTGATTGCTCGCAGTAACATGGCCGACAATTATCCTGTTTCAAAAGTCCTGTTGAAGGAACTCCGTTGAAAGAGTCCTGATTCAAATAAGCTCGGCATTATAACCTCAAGCGGCTTTAAAATGCAGGCATCAGCGGCAATATAAAGCGCTTTAAAACCCGTATAAACTGAGCTTTCAGCGCTTTTAAGTATCCGCAGCGGTTAAATGCCCAGATATCGTTGGCGCAGGTGACGCTCAAGATATTGACCATTTAGGGTTTCGCCCGTTGCTTGGCGGATCAGTTCATCGGTGGTGAGTAAGGATCCCTTAGACCAAATGTGCTCGCGCAGCCATTGGAATACCGAGTCCAACTTGCCTGCATCGATTAGGGCTTCAATCGGTCCTAAGGCTTTTTCCATCGCAAAACGACATTGAGCGGCATACATGGCACCTAAGGTGTAACTTGGGAAATACCCTAGCTCACCGACAGCCCAATGGATGTCCTGCATGCAACCGTCGCGGTAATTGCCATCAGTATTGATCCCCAGTAATTGTTGCATCTGCGTCGACCAAAAATCAGGTAAATCATCGACGGTTAAGCTGCCGTCGACAAAGGCTTTTTCTGCCTCAAACCGCAGTAAAATGTGGCAGGGGTAAGTGACTTCATCGGCATCGACGCGGATAAGTCCGGGATTTACGCGGGTATAATGTTGCGCTAATTCTTGGGCACTGAAATGACAGTTAAGATGCTGCGCGATTTTGGGCTGCAACTGACGTAGAAATGCCGGATTTGCCCCAAGCTGCATTTCGCAAAATAGACTTTGGCTTTCGTGGACGCCCATAGAACGTGCAAGCCCAGCGGGTTGACCGCGCCACGCTTGAGGTAAACCTTGCTCGTATCTGGCATGGCCTGTTTCATGAACTATGCCCATGATTGCACTACTGAAATCGGCCTCATTGTAGCGGGTTGTTATCCGCACATCGCTTGGCACGCCGCCACAAAATGGATGGCTACTCATATCCAGCCTGCCGTGATTAAAGTCAAACCCCAAAAACGCCATGACGTCACGGCCAAGCGCTTGCTGCGCGCTGATATCGAAGGGGCCATTGAGCACAAGCTTTGGTTCGTTTGCCTGCTTAGCCAGCACTTCTTGGATGAGTGTCGGTAGCCAATCTTTCAGGCCGCCAAAGGTTTGTTCTAGCTTTGCCGTGGTCATTCCCGGTTCAAATTTATTGAGCAGGGCGTCATAGGGCGTGATATTTTGCGCTTCGCCGCGGATCTGCGCTTCTTCCTTGGCAAGGTCGATGACCGCTTTTAGATTGGGCTTAAAGCCCAGCCAATCATTATTTTTACGCTGCTCGCGCCACGCATTCTCGCATTGATAAGCCATCTTGGTTTTGGCTTGTACTAGGTCGCCTGGCACTAAGTTGGCCTGTTGATACTGGTACAGTATTTCCCGCAGATTGGCTTCTTGCTCTGTTGAGAGAGATTCGTCCGCCGCGCCGTGTAAGTGCTCGGCTAAGGCGGCTGAGGTTTTGAGACCGTGGATATGCAGCGCCAGTTCTGCCATTGCATCGCCGCGATCTTGACCACCGCCCATCGGCATCATGGCCGCTTGATCCCAGTCACCCAAAGCGCTGAAATGTTCAAAGTGAGAAATTTTCTGGAAATGTGCCGTCAGTTTGTCGTAACTTGGCGTTGGTACTTTAGTCTTAGGTGTGCCCATGGGATTTCCCTTCTGGCGCATAAAACCTGCGCGAATAAATAACAATAACAGGATGATAATACAATGAAGTCAAAATCTTATAGCACTAAAATGCTAAAGGCCGCGCTGTGCCTGACCCTCGCTGCTATCGCTTCGACGGCGCAGGCGGGTGCCGATAAATTTGTCGCAGGGCCTGCTATTCCTGAGTTTGGTCAGATTGCCAAAGTCGACAGCATGATGCCCATTCCTAAGGGCATGAAGTTTAAAGTGGCTTTTGATATGAGTAAGGCGGCCGATGTGGGCAAGACGAATCGTCAGCTCGAAAGTTTAGCGCGTTTTATCAATATGCATGTGGCGGCAGGCGTTAAAGAAACGGATATCGAACTGGCTATGGTGGTGCACGGTGGCGGCATCAGCGATTTAGCTGATGATGTTTTTTATGCCAAGCAGCATTCAGGTGCCGTAAACGCCAATCGCGCTTTGGTTAAGGCTCTGGTTGAT
>NZ_JAUOER010000004.1:0-230544 GCF_031932025.1 Shewanella sp. SP2S2-4 | reverse complement strand
CATTTGTTGCTTTAGTGTTAATTGTTGGCGATAGGGTGAAGAGGGTAAAAGCCAAGGTTTTAGACGGTTTTAGGTGAACAGCAGCTGTCTAGGCCTAGGCTTACTTTAGCCGAGTGCCACTTTACCTATATTAGTCATCTTGCATGGATAGAAAGGGATCGATGATCATGTGCAATTATGAGGAATTTAGACTTTCAGATGGGTGGATTTTGTGTCTCGCCGATGCTCACGGTTTGATTGAAACCGAACGCGACACTTTATGATGATGAGAATCACTCTCAACTCTATGTAGATGCGAACCATTATCATCGCGGGTCCTTCCGGCGCGGTTGATTGCGGGGGCGGCGACACGCAGTGCTTCACTACATATGAGGATTTTAGAGGGCTTGGTTGTTGTTTTATTAGCGGGCTTTTAAGGGGCGTTCATAATTTTGAACGCTATATATGGTGTTGATTATAAATAATTATTTTCGTTACTTTCTCAGAGGGACAAAATTTAGGTATGCTCGGATATACCAACTTCAACAGATCGATTTTGTGATCCTTTGATCTTTGTTGAATGGGCCGATATTTTGCCTCTATGGGTAAGCGAGTCACTATAAAGTGGAGAACAGTGAGGGGGGAGAAACCTACTTTTAGTCTGATTACATCAGAGCATCGCCGCCTAGGCTCATCGATTCGTCCCAGCTTTATCCCAAAATCACTTAACTGATAACTAAATCATTCAAAATCTGCTAACCGGTTAGTACAGCATATGGTTACTGTGATTGTATACAGTGTTCTGATGGGCGTATTCTTCTTTTTATTCCAGTCTCTGCGCATGCTGGGATGAGTGTTTTTGAGACACATGCAGATGAGCTTAAGTCTTGACGAGCTACTCGTGCTGCATCGAGTTAGTTTGCAAGGTCACTAGCATATTATTGGGTAGATAAGACCACAGTTGCTAGTGGTGATAAAAAGCTTAACTCACCCGTGCTCATATCGGGATGCGACCTGTTTATAGAGATGAGTTGACGACAGCGAAAAGCAGCCTGCCTTATGGGTTCTCAACTAAAAGTGTCCAGTTTGGGTTGACCAGAACAGTATGCAGATCAAGAATAAAATGACCCACTAATCCTATGGCATTTCACATTAACAAGGGCTCCTAAGAGCCCTTGTCTTTATGCATTATGAATGATTATGGTAATAATTTAATAACTGATCCAAGGGTAAGGGCCTAGCGTACAAATAGCCTTGATGTATGTATACCCCTTTGGCGGCGAGATAGTCTGCTTGCTCTTGCGTCTCGACACCTTCAGCGATCATCTCCATATTTGCTTCCTGTCCGAAGGCAATAATAGAATCAAGTACAGGAGCCTTTAAATCTTGAGTGCCAATGGTATCAATAAACATTTTATCGATTTTGATACTGTTAATACCAAGCTGTTGTAAATAACTAAAACCACCAAATCCAGTACCAAAATCGTCCAATTTAAAATCATGACATTGGGGGGCGACAGCATTGATTTCAGTGAGTGCCAATTCAAAAAAAGTAATAGGCTTGCGCTCTGTTAACTCGAATGAAATTCGCTTCACACGTTTATCTTGATGGGATTTTAGCCACTCACTGAGTAAGCCAGCCTCTAAATGCTGCGCCACAACATTCACGCTAACCCATCCCTTAAGTCTAGTTAAATCCCGATAAACCTGCTCTAGCAAGCTTTCGGTTATTGATAAGATTAAGCCCGAATCTTCGGCATAGGGAATAAACTGATTAGGTTGTACTAATGTCCCATCAAACCTACGCCAACGTACTAACATCTCTTGACCAACGACTTGCCCAGTTCGGCAATCGACAACGACTTGATAGTAAGGAATAAACTCTTTACGTTTTAATCCCTTCTGGATCAGAGTATCTGTCGAAACCCTTGCTGATATCCAGTTCCAATATAAGATCACTGCAACTATGGCCAACAATAGGGCAATGATTAACAATGACATACCTGTTTTTAGCCCAATATCCTTATACAGCTTATCCCCTGCCTGGAGGACAAAATCTGCATTAAGCCATGTGTCGTGTCGAGATTGTTCAATAAAAATCTGTTGTTGACTTAAGGCTTCGACGCCTCGCGTCAACGGTTTTAGGTCACTATAGGTAATTTGTAACTGGTAGCAATCGGAACATAGCTTTGATAACAGGTCGTTATATACGGAGCTGTTGGTTAATACGACTAATTTATGCTCGCCTAACGGAAACATAAATATCAAATTTCGAGAGCGATCATCGGTCGCCATTGTCGTGGCAATACTTATCGATTTATCGCCGATTAACTGTACATAATGCTGATCAATTTTATAATTCACAGCAGGGCCAATATTTGAACATTTAGTTCCATTGGCTAATTCTAGCTGAATAAACCTCACCATAGTAGGGCTTAATAATGAGCTATTTAGCTGAACAATATCCGCTTCTGAGCAAGTAAATGACAAATTTCTAAAACCATCTAAGTTTTTGAAGTTTTCGATGTTTCCGGAAAACGACCGGCTGATCGCATTGAGATCTTCAGTCACTTTCTGTTTCATTAAGGATGAAGTTAACCAAGGGTAAATTAAGGCTGCAATGAGCAGAGGAAATAGAAACAATAACGCTGTATGTAACCAGCGATTAAAACACCAACCCGGATAAATCCATTTCATACTATTGCACTCACTCATGTTAACCCATGCCATTTTGGCAATACATAAATCTATTTAAAACTAGCCCTATCATTCTAATCGAATTAAATATCCGTTCATTCAGAGCGTTGAAGCCCGCCCTTCGAGAGCCACACAGGCATCCAACTCCGTTATTGCATTGACTTAAAAGGGAATGACCATTTCTTCGTCAATGCGCCTTAGATTGAAATGCCTGTGAGGCTCTGAACAGATTAGATATTTAATGTGATTCCTCATAGTACATTGAGCTTTTATTTAGCATCAGTAAAGCGGCTGCTTCAGTTTAAGGCTTTCTCCTTATAATTTAATTCTCTTTTCAAGAATTTGATTTCAGCCTTGTCCGCTTTAGCCTGCAGCTTAATGGTTTTTGCCTGCACTTCACTGGTTTGAAAACCCGCCAAACAGTCAAGTTTTCACTGCTGAACTTGTTCGCAAAACAAGCCTTTTTCTCGACAATACTGACTAATTTCAGCTTCCGACATTGGCGCTGTTTCAATGATAACAGCAAGCTTAGTTTCAGCTGACCAATCATCGGTTGTTAATGTTTTACCTGGCACGGGGCGACTTTCCTTTTTGGCTTTATCTCGGCAATGATACAAGGTTTGCACTGCCATACTTTCTTCTCGTGCAACCTTTGCGACAGTTAAATTGTGGGGTGGTAATAATTTTTTAAATATTGTGTCTTTACGTTCTTGTGAATACTGAGCCATGTCATTCTTTGTTACCGATCCCTGTCTTTATAAAATAGTGATTTTTAAGGGGTGAGAACTATTCTGACACAGGGGGCCTAACTGCGATTCAGCTGGATGTTTAAGTCTGCCAGAACCGATGCTTTTCTCATTTAGTCAGTTTACATTTTTAGGTAAAATCGTACTTTAGGTGCTATTTAATTGCAATTTTTAAACCACGTTCCTATACTCAGTTTAATTTATTAAATATTTTGGTACTTATGGTACAACTATGCCATCAAAAATAAACTGGCTGATTAATCATACGAGTCCTGGTGCGGTAGTGCTTCAGTCGTGGTTGACACAAAATGAGATCAGCTCATCTTTGGTGAGAAAATATGTGCAGAGTGGTTGGCTGTACAAGATTAGTGCGGGGGTTTACGTTCGTCCTGAGTCAACAGGCAAGTTACAGCCTCATTGGGTTGAAGCGCTCAAGGCTGTGAATGAGCAGCTAAAGCTTCCTGTTCACCTTGCGGGAGTCAGTAGCCTAACACATCAAGGGCTTAGTCATTATCTTCAACTAAGCAGCGAGCAAGTTTGGGTTGGCTGTCAAAGTAAGCTGGCGTTGCCAAAGTGGTTCCGCGAATTGGAAGAGCAAAACTGGCTTTTTTATACCAGTAGCAAGCTGACCCAAACGTTGGAAAAAGACTTTATTACTATAGGGGTGAACAATAGGGAAGTTAAGGCAAGTTGTGCGGAGCTTGCGGCCTATGAAGTCGTCAATGCCATTGGCAAACATATCAGTTTTGAGCATGCCGCGGAGCTGTTTCAAGGGTTAGTGAATCTCAGCCCACGTAAAATTCAGTCAATACTGAATCGAAGTGAAGCCGTACAAGCTAATCGCGTATTTCTCTTTTTAGGCCACTACTATCAACACCAGTGGAGCAAAAGGCTAGATGAGCAGCAAATCACGCTCGGTGCGGGAAAGCGTCAGGTGGTGGCTCATGGCCGTTACGATGGGCGGTATCAAATAACAGTGCCGGCATCGTTTATTAAGACAGAAGAAAATCAATATGAATAAGTCATCGATATACTACCAGCAAGTGACCTTGCTTATTCGGATGCTGCCGCTCGTCGCCCAAGAGAAGGTATTTGCTCTAAAGGGCGGTACGGCTATCAACCTATTTGTACGCAACTTCCCACGCTTATCGGTCGATATCGATTTGGCTTATCTTCCTTTGGAGCCAAGGGAACAAGCGCTACAAAGTGTGAAGGAAGCGCTTGGTCGTTTGACTGCGCAGATCAATCTACAACCGAACCTTAGTGCAGTATTTCAAGACAATAAATATGATGAGCTCAGGGTCGTCGTGACAAGTGATAGAGTGACAATAAAAATTGAAGTCTCTCCTGTTGCGAGAGGTACGCTACACAAAGCGGTATTAATGCCAGTCGTTGAGTTAGTTGAAGAAGAATTTGGGTACGCAGAGATCCCCGTCGTAAGCCTGCCTGATCTATACGGTGGTAAGTTATGTGCAGCGATGGATAGACTGCACCCAAGGGATCTTTTCGATGTTAAAATGCTGCTGGCGGAAGAGGGGATCACTCGAGAGATTTTAGTCGGCTTTCTCACTTATACACTTAGCCATCCAAGGCCTATTAATGAAGTGATGTCTCCACGCTGGAAACCGCTTGATGAAAGCTTTCAAACTGAATTCAATGGAATGACGACAAAGCCGATTAAACTCGATGAGCTTATTTTAACTCGCTCAGAAATGCTGACAGCGTTGCAGCATCACTTTACTGCAAAAGACAGAGACTTTTTATTATCCTTTAAACAGGGTCAGCCTGATTGGTCATTGTTTGATGAACCGAGCGTCGCGGCACTACCTGCGGTGAGATGGAAGCTATTGAATATCCAAAACCTAGCGAAAAACAAATCCAAGCATCAAGAACAACTCATTAAACTGGCTGATGTATTGGAAACGTGGGTTGCAGGTCGGATACTGTAATGTGCAGTGTATTGCCGATTTTATCTGATAGTTCGCTGTTTGTGGGCGTTACTTTGGTTCGACTGATTATTGGACCGTCTCTATTCAGCTGCAGGATACTTCCAAAAAGTGATTTTCTTGAAAATAAAAAATAATTTCAAATAGTACTACATAAATTGCCACAGGGTATTAAACACTACCGTGATGGCTGGAGCATCTGCGCCATTGCCAGTGTCACTCTCGGCGATAACATAGCAGGGTGCAAGGAACAGCATAGACTTGCTACTTATTGAAGTAGAGGTCCAGTTTTGCATCTAGAAGGTGCGTTATTCACACTTTCTCTCTCCAAAACCCAAAATAAGTAATTGATTAAAATAGCATTTAAATTTGTTCAATGTTCTCTACAAAAACACCTCGAATAGCAATTAATTAATTGATTTTATTGCGATTTATCTTGTTTATTGTGTTTATATGGGCAATATCTGCCGCTCACCGACGGCAGAAGCTGTGTGCCGCTTTAAGGTTGCGCAGCGTAGGCTCAATATTGAGGTGGACTCTGCGGGTACTATTGGTTATCACCAAGGGGATACGCCTGACCGCCGTGCTATGGCGGCGGGGGAAAAGCGGGGTTTTAGTTTCGATGGAATGCGGGCTCGGCAGGTTGTGGATGCCGACTTTGAACACTTTGATTTAATTTTGGCGGCGGATAAGGCCAATTTAGCGGATTTGCGTAGTCGTTGTCCGCTTGAGTATCAGTACAAGTTACAGTTAATGCTCTCTTATGCGGATACGCAAGTCACGGAAGTGCCGGACCCTTACTATGGTGGCGAGCAGGGCTTTGAACTGGTGTTGGATTTATTAGAGCAGAGTTTGGATGCCTTGCTTGATAGGTTGACCTCTGGTGCACAAAAGTAGTTGCGCGTGACAGTGTTTGTTAACGCAACATCTTCGTTTATGATAATAAAAAGCCAGCATATTCAATATGCTGGCTTAAATATTAAGCTTGATGAATTAGCTTACTAAGCTTGAATATCAACGCCATTAGCGTCTTATCTTAAATACACTCTAAGCGTTATTTTCAATGCTTGCAGAAATAGTAAGATAACTTGCCGTGATGACTAAGCGTGATGACTACGCGTAATCAGTTAGTCGTTATGGCGCTTACCAGAACGCTTCAATCTTTCTGCTGCGAGTTTAGCTTCTTTTATTGCTTCCTTCTCCGCCATGATGCGGGCGACTTCAATCTTCTCAAGCTCGGCCATCGCAGGCGTTTCTAACGAGAGGAGGCCGATTTTACCTGAGCGGTATTCATGCAGCAATAACTCAGATGCCTTGTGCATATCGATTCGACCACCGGGGCGCAGGGCGCCACGTTTGCGGCCAATGGCTTCGAGTAAAGCCACATCATCCTTTGGTAATTCAGTGAGATTGTAGCGCTCACAAATCTCTTTTGGATAAGCGGTTAAGAAATACTTAGCAGCGAACAGGGCTACATCTTCATATTCCATTGCGGTATCTTTAATGGCACCAGTGACGGCGAGGCGATAGCTGCTGGCTTCGTTATCCACTTTGGGCCACAAAATTCCTGGGGTGTCCGAGAGTACGATACCGTTACGTAAATTGATCCTTTGCTGGGTTTTGGTCACCGCAGGTTCGTTACCTGTTTTGGCGATAACACGGCCAGCTAAGGTATTGATGATGGTGGATTTCCCTACGTTGGGGATCCCCATGATCATAGTGCGAATGTCTTTTTCTGTTTTATCGCGACTCGGCACTAGCTTACGGCAGATATCAGGGATCTTTTTCACCATTGCCGCTTGCAGTGTGGTGATCGCGGTGGCTTTTACGCCTTGTTCGCGTTCTAAGTATTCAATCCATTGCGCAGTGATCTCTGGATCGGCCAGATCAGATTTATTGAGCAGTTTGATACAAGGTTTGTCGCCTCGAAGCTGAGCCACCATGGGGTTTTCGCTACTGTAGGGAATACGCGCGTCCAGCACTTCGATAACAAGATCGACCTGAGGCATTGCCTCTTCAATCTCTTTGCGTGCCTTGTGCATATGCCCTGGATACCACTGAATTGCCATGATAACGCCTTGTCCTAAATAACTTAAAGAACGGCTATTCTACCTTGAAGGTGGCGAATGTCATAAAAAAAGCGCCCTAAGGCGCTTTAATCGCTTAATCCTTGACTGTCTCTTGCGATTGTCACTCGGATTAATAGGCTGAATTAAGGGTTAAATAACCCCTAGTTCGCGCAGTCTTTCCATCAAATAACTGTCGGCGGTATAACGCTCAGACAGCACGACAGCAGGGTTTGGATGCAAAAATAACGGCAAAGAGATCCGTGGTTTGGTTTTATCCGTACCTTCAGGATTGATGACGCGATGTGACGTCGATGGGAAATAACCGCCAGACGCTTCCTGTAGCATGTCACCGATATTGATAATAATGCTGCCAAAATCGCTGGGGACATCTAACCAAGTGCCATCTTTGGCTTTCACTTGTAACCCAGGCACATTGGCCGCAGGTAACACTGTGATAAGGTTAATATCTTCATGGGCGGCGGCGCGAATGGCGCCCATTTCTTCACTGCCCGTCATCGGTGGGTAATGCAGAATACGCAGTAAGGTTTTTTGGCTGTTGGCGATCATTTCTGGCAATGGCATCGAAAACTTGGCTTTTACGTCTTCGGGTGAGTAGGTTTCAATCCACTCTAAAAGTTCTGAAGCCAGCGCATTGGCTTTGTCGTAATAGGCGAGAATATTGGCACGCAGTGAATCGGGGATCCGGCCCCAAGGATAAACGTGATAGTACTCTTTAATGTCTTTGACTGTGTTGCCTTTGGCGGTTTCAGAAATCGATGCGGGGAAGAAACCGTCGTGGGTTTCTTTTTTGAACATATAGTCGTTTTTAGCTTCTGAATTAAAAAAGGCTTGCCACTCGGTGTAGATGTCTTCAACTAAGCGCTTATCAATCGGATGATTAGATAAAACACCAAAGCCAGTTTCCCTAAGTGATTCAACGAATTGCTGGGCACTGTTTTCAGCGCGGTAATCAATGGTTTCTAATTTCATTGTGGTTTCTACTTGTTATATTTAGTTGTAATTTGACCCGCAGCAAGTGTAGCCGTGCGCTTGAGCGGGTGCAAATACTCCGCGAGGGTGAGTGAGAGCAACTGCTGTATTTTCGGTCATTTATGCTGTCGCTTAATGCGCACTGATTTAAATGCTTAGATTAGGACTGACTTAAGTGGCAAGATTTTAGCCGTTAAACCCGTTATTATGGGTTATTGGATGTGTTGTGATTAGATTTGTTGTGATTGGGATTGATGTCAGCCGCATTTTGAAGCCGAGTGCAAGATATCTTGCTTGGAGTGGGTCTTATGTTGGCTTTTTATGGAACAGCTGCTTAATCAACTTAATCAAAGAGTATCAAAATAGACAACGACGTGAGTCGAAAGGGCATTAATATGAACAAACTGACCGATTTTGAACGCTATGTTATCGAAGAAAAAGGCACTGAACGACCATTTAGTGGTGAGTATTATGATCATGATGCCAAGGGTTTGTATTTATGCAAAAAATGCCATGCGCCCTTGTACCGCTCTGAGCATAAATTTAATGCCCATTGTGGCTGGCCAGCTTTCGATGATGAAATCGCCGGCGCTGTAACTCGCCATGTCGACGCCGATGGCCGCAGAACCGAGATTGTCTGTAGCCAGTGTGGTGGCCATTTAGGCCATGTTTTTGAAGGTGAGATGTTAACCCCCAATAATATTCGTCACTGTGTTAACTCCGTTTCTATGGTTTTCAAAGGGATGGATGATGCTGTTGAACCAGCATCGAACAGCTTTGCGACTTTTGGTGCTGGGTGTTTTTGGTGCGTCGAGGCGATCTTTCAAAGCCTCAAAGGCGTGGTGAACGTCACTTCTGGCTATGCCGGCGGTGATGCCCATGATGCCGATTATAAATCGGTTTGCTCGGGCCAAACTGGCCATGCAGAGGTGGTGCATATCGAGTTCAATCCAGAGGAAATTGATTTTACAACGCTGTTGCAGGTCTTTTTTGAGAGTCATGATCCGACTACGCTCAATCGTCAAGGCAATGATAAGGGGCCACAATATCGCTCCGTGGTGTTTGCCCATAATGCTGAGCAGATTGAGCAAACCACTGCTATGTTAACTCAATTAACGACGGCCAAGGTTTTTGATGCGCCGATTGTGACTCAAGTGTCAGCGTTTGAGACGTTTTATCCCGCTGAAAATTATCACAATGATTACTTTGCTTTACACGGTGAGCAGCCTTATTGTCAGATGGTGGTGCGCCCTAAAGTCGAAAAAGTGAAAGCCTTGTTTGCACGATTGCAAAAAGCTTAAGCAGTTAAGCGCAGGATGCTAAATACAAAAACGCCACCGATAAAGGTGGCGTTTTTTATCGGTTTTTTAATGTCCGCAACGGTAGTTACCTAAGTAACTATCTACTCTCGGCTAACCACTGGGCGTATTGTTTGGTGTAATAGCTGACAATCAAATCCGCTCCAGCTCGCTTTAAGCCGATAAAGGTTTCTGTCACCACTGCACGCTCATCCAACGCACCTGCAAGGGCGGCAAACTTGATGCCTGCATATTCGCCGCCGACTTGATAGGCGGCGAGTGGCAAGTGGGTTTCTTGTCTTAAACGGCTTAACACATCCAAGTAGGGCGTACCCGGTTTAACCATCAAGATATCGGCGCCTTCGGCTTCATCTAATAAGGCTTCTAACAGGGCTTGGCGACCGTTGGCATAATCAAGCTGATATCCTTTGCGGTTACCACTGAGTTCACAATCGACCGCCGCTCTGAAAGGACCGTAGAAGGAAGAGGCGAATTTTGCCGAGTGGGCCAGAATCGCCACATGCTCAAAACCTGCGGCATCAAGCCCTTGGCGAATGGCTTTCACTTGACCGTCCATCATGGCCGATGGCGCTAGCATGTCGGCGCCCGCTTTAGCGGCAGTGACTGATTGCTGAACTAAATTTTCGACGGTGAGATCGTTGCAGACTTCATTATTGTGTACCACGCCGCAATGGCCGTGATCTGTGTATTCACAAAAACAAATGTCGGGGATCACCATCATCTCAGGCACGGCGGCTTTAATGGTGCGCACCATGCGGGCGAGCAAGCCATTGTCATCCCATGTGTCGCTGCCTTTATCATCCTTAGTGTGCGAAATCCCAAAGGGCATAACATAACGGATCCCGAGGGCGTAAAGCTCGCGCACTTCTTCCGCCAGTGCAGTCTCAGGTAAGCGGCTGATGCCAGGTAACGTGGAGATAGGCACTGCGTGGGTGATGTGTTCTTCTATGAACAGGGGATGGATGAGATCGCTTAACGAAATATGGGTTTCGCGCAACAGATCGCGCATCGCTTCTGAACTACGTAAGCGTCTTAGGCGACGCAATGGAGGCGTGTTTAACATGAAATATCCTTATCGAAGGCGGGTTAGTGCAATCGTACAATAGTAAAGGAATGGCAAGGAATGAATTCAATCCAGACTTGTCTGCTCTGACAAGCAAAGTTGAAAAAGTTTCCCCAAGCTGGCGGTATTCCTTAATGAGTTTATCGATCATTGACTTAGATCACATAAATCCATCAAGTCCTGATTTGCTGCTGGATATCATGCGGGCGCTATTTTAGCTGACTTGCTTGCTTAGCCCTTTGTTTTCGGGCATTTGATGTTATTATTTGCGCCAGTTTACTCATGGCATATTCGCACAATACCGAAATGGTCAACTTGATGCGAAATCTTGCCCGCTAATCCGGTTTTGAAATGACAATAACACACGAACACTCTGCTTGTATTCTTGCCTTAGACACTTGTACCGAATCCTGCTCAGCTGCGCTGCAATATCAAGGTCAGATTTATGCTGAACTTGCCGATGCGCCGCGTGAACACAGCCAGCGTCTGTTGCCTATGGTCGATTCAGTGCTCAAGCAAGCGGGCATTAGCTTAGATAAAGTGGCGGCGATTGCCTATGGTCGAGGTCCTGGCAGTTTTACGGGGATCCGTATTTGCACTAGCATGACCCAAGGTCTGGCACTGGGGTTAGATTTGCCTGTGATTGGTATTTCAACTTTAGCGGCAATGGCACAAATGGCCATTAGCGAGCATCAAGCCGAGCAAGTGCTGTGTGCCATTGATGCGCGCATGGGTGAAGTGTATTGGGGGCAGTTTGTGGCCGTCGATGGTATTGCGACATTAGTCGGTAAAGAAGTGGTCAGTGCGCCTGCCAACGTACAACTTCAGCTTGATACTGAAGCGCCCATTGTGGCTTGCGGCACCGGTTTTGATGCTTATCCGGATTTACTGGCACTCGGCAAGGGGATTTTAGCTCTCGACGCCGTGAAATATCCCGATGCAAGGGCTATGCTGATATTGGCTGAGACAGGTATCAAAGCAGGGCTAACAACCTCGGTCGATGAGCTTGAACCTGTGTATTTACGTGATACAGTCACATGGAAAAAGTTACCCGGTCGTGAATAAGCTGTTCTTTGCCTGAGTATCTGCTATAGAATCTCAGGCAATTAATGCTAAGCATTCTTTACGATGAATGGCTTAACGATGAATAGTGCAAACTTAAGGCTTCTTGATGCAAGTTAATGTGAATCAAATGAGTTTGACGAATGCTGTAGCGAGTAATAGACCCGCTATCGCTCAGGGGCTAACCGCACCTGAATCGTCACGCCCAGTGATTGAGCAAGATGCCGTCGAAGCCCTTAGTTTAGAAACCCAGCCTAAAAGTAAAAGCGCAGCGGGAAATTTACAGTCAAGGCTCGGCGCCCACCTCGAGTATGAGCAAGATACGCGTGGCCATCAGGGGGCGATAGCCCAATATTTACAAACTCAACATGCCGCCAAACGCGATGAAATTCAGCAAATGGTTGGCGTGGACTTGTATGCTTGAACATCAACAAAAGCCTCCCCGTTCTACCTCGCGATTTTCCTCTTCTAAATTAACAGGTTTAGCCGCCAGCGGTGTACCAAGCCGTGGCTTGTTTATCATCGAGCTGGTGGTGGCGTTACTCATCACTCGCATTCCCTATTTAAGCGTGCCGTTTAAATGGCTTGAAAGCTATTTCCATGAATTGTCCCACGGCATTGCGACGATATTAAGCTCGGGCGTGGTCAGCCATATTCAATTGTTTCCTAACGGCGCAGGCTTTTGTTTTAGCCAAGGCGGTTCGCCGATGTTGATTGGCTTTGCTGGGTATTTTGGCGCGGCCTGTTGGGGATATTTAATCTACTTGCTCGCGACTTGGCCAAAAGGGATCCGCGTGAGCTTTGCCTTGCTGGGCGCTTTAGTGGTGCTAAGCGGCTTGCTTTGGGGAAGGGATATCCTCACGCTGGCGATTTTAGCCGTACTCACTATTATTTTGTTGTTACCGCTTAAACTCAGTCAAAACAAAATGTTGACCCAGTTTTTACGTATTATTGGCTTGATGATTATGCTCAATGCGCTGGCAAGTCCAACTGTGTTGCTCGGGCTTGATGGCCAAGGTGATGCGGTGATGTTGGCCGAACGTTCTTGGATCCCCGCTTGGATCTGGGTGGGACTCTGGTTATTAACCAGTGCCTGCGCCTTGTATTTTGCATGGCGCCGTGTCGATAACGCTGCGAGTCGCTAATCCTTAAGGTCATTTAATACCTCAGGCGTATTGTGTTTCCTCTGGCTTTTTTCCGCTTTGCGCTTTATTGGTTTAGATAAAGGTGAATTGACTCATCACTTTGAGCCATAACCACTTATGTCACTCAAACCTAGGTTTTACGACTTCTATTCCTTGGATTTTTGGCCATTGGCTGCTAGCTTAAGCCTTCGGTATCCATGGAGAATTACAATGAAAAAAGTCACCTTAGTTGCCAGTCTATTGCTTGCTGGTTTATGTTCGAGTGCTACCTACGCCGATGAGAGTTTAGATAAAGTCTTAAAAAGCGATTTTCGTCAGGCTAAAAATGCCAGTCGTGACGTTTATCGTCATCCCGCTGAAACCTTAAGTTTTTTTGGCATTACCCCAACACAAACTGTGATTGAACTCTGGCCAGGTAATGGTTGGTATAGCGAAATATTAGGGCCTTATTTAGCCAAAGAAGGCCAATATATCGCCGCCAGTTTTGAAACCGCTCCCGCGACGGACACGCCTGGAAATCGCTATCGCGCCAATGCCGGCACTAAGTACGAAGCGTGGATGACGGCTAATAAAGACGTCATGGGCAATGCAAAAATGGTCACTTTCGATCCCCCAAATAAGATGGACTTAGGCGCCGATGGCAGTGCCGATCTGGTATTAACCTTCCGTAATCTTCATAACTGGGCATCAAGTGATCAGTTAGAGAATGTGTTTGCTGCGTCATATAAAGTATTGAAAGACGGCGGTGTCTTTGGTGTGGTGGAGCATAGAGCCAACGAAGGGATGAATTTTAGCACTGGCTATATGGACCAAGCGGCCATGGTTGCTCTAGCCAAAAAAGCCGGTTTCACCTTAGTTGAAAGCGCCGAAATCAATGCGAACCCCAAAGATACTAAGGATTATGCCAAAGGTGTTTGGACGCTACCGCCATCCTTTGCTTTGGGTGACACGGATAAAGAAAAATTCCAAGCGATCGGTGAAAGTGATCGTATGACACTCAAATTTGTCAAAAAATCATCTTAATCACCTGACATCAGAGGCATTATGTGGCAATCTCTCGCCCCCCAAAATCAAATCGAATTTGTATTACCTCATATTAAGGTCGCGGGCCGATTATGGGGGGCGAAGGATAAACCTTTATTACTGGCCTTACATGGCTGGTTAGATAACGCCAACAGTTTTGAGCCCTTAGCGGCACATTTACTCGATTATCAAGTGCTCGCCATTGACTGGCCTGGACACGGCTTTTCGATGCACAGGCCGGGGCATTATCCGCTGCATTGGATTGATTACTTGTATGATTTGGATGCACTGTTAACGGCATTACCGCAAAAGCCTGTGGCCATGGTCGGGCATTCGCTCGGTGGCATTATTGCCTCGGCGTATACGGCGACGTTTCCAGAAAAGGTCAACAAGCTGGTATTGATTGAAGCGTTAAGCCCCTTGTCTGAGTCGCCAACGCAGGCGAAAGCACGATTAAGGAAAAGCTTCTATCAACACGAGAAGTATTTAACCCAGAAGCATGGGCAGGCAAAAATTTATGACGGCATAGATACCGCAGTACGGGCGAGAGCACATTTAACAGGACTTGCCCAACCTTGGTGTCGTCTGTTGCTCGAGCGTAATATGCAACCCGAAGGTGAGGGCATAGGTTGGCGCAGTGATCCTCGATTGAGATTAGATTCACCCCAACGGTTAACTTTTGCTCAAGTTGATGCCTTGATGCAGGACATCAATATTGAAACCTTATTAGTCTGCGGCAAACAGGGATTTAGCCAGTTGCAGACCGCCATACCTAAGGCGCGAACTTGGTTCAAACATTTGTCTGAACATATAATCGAGGGCGATCATCATGTGCACATGGACAATGCTGAAGGCGTTGCACGCTTGATCCGCGAATTCGTTAAATAGGCTGCCTTTGCCGCCCTAAAAAAGACGCTAGGTTTTTTGTTTTTTTTATGTGATGATGATCAAAATTAAAACGCTCGTATGATTTATGACGAGTCAATCAATAACTATAAAATGTAAGCCGGTATTTTAACTCGGTATTTATCGAGTCTTGACGCTTGTATGGATATTGTTTCCGCAGTTGTGGGGATTTAGGAGAGAGTAGTGGATCAGCCTTGGATTAATCATTTGCCAAAAGATGTGCCTGCTGAAATTAATGTGGAGCAGTACTCATCGCTTGTTGATATGTTCGAAACAGCGGTGGCTAAGTATGAAGACCAGCCTGCATTTATCAACATGGGTGCCACGCTAACCTATCGTAAATTGGAAGAACGCAGCCGTGCATTCGCCGCGTATCTACAAAATGAATTAAAGCTTGAAAAGGGCGATCGTGTCGCCTTAATGATGCCAAACCTGTTGCAATACCCGATTGCACTGTTTGGTGTTTTACGTGCCGGTATGGTGGTCGTTAACGTTAACCCACTATATACCCCGCGCGAACTTAAACATCAGTTGATTGACTCGGGCGCCAAAGCCATAGTTGTAGTGTCAAACTTCGCCCGCACCTTAGAAGAAGTTGTCGAACAAACGCCTGTTGAAAGCGTCATTATCACCAGTTTAGGTGACCAATTAAGTGCGCCAAAACGCACCTTAGTGAACTTTGTGGTGAAGTACATTAAGAAGCTCGTCCCTAAATACGATTTACCCCATGCTTTATCGATGCGCGACACCTTATCAACCGGTCGTCGCATGCAATACATCAAGCCTGAAGTCACTAACGACGATTTAGCGTTTTTGCAATATACAGGTGGCACAACTGGGGTGTCTAAAGGCGCGATGTTGACCCATGGCAATATTGTCGCCAACGTATTGCAGGCCGATGGCGCTTATTCGCCCGCCTTAAACGATGGCAGCGAGTTTGTGGTAACTGCTTTGCCGCTGTATCACATCTTCGCGTTGACCGTGAATTGCCTGCTGTTTTTGCACAAAGGCAGCCAGAACTTACTCATCACCAATCCCCGTGATATCCCAGGATTTGTGGCCGAGTTGAAAAAGTATCCTTTCACTGCATTGACTGGGGTAAACACCTTGTTTAACGCGTTAGTGAACAGTGATGAATTTTCCCAGTTGGATTTTTCACGCTTAAAACTCTCTATCGGTGGCGGCATGGCGGTACAAAAAGCCGTCGCGGATAAATGGCAAGCCATCACTAAGACCCGTTTACTCGAAGGTTATGGTCTGACCGAAGCCTCACCTTTATTAACCTGTTGTCCATATAATTTAGATGGTTACAACGGTTCAATTGGTTTCCCTGCACCTTCGACACTTATTCAAATCCGTGACGATGACGGCAAGGTATTAGCCCAAGGCGAAACCGGTGAGCTGTTTGGTAAGGGCCCGCAAGTGATGAAAGGCTATTGGCAACGTCCTGAAGAAACTGCCAAAGTGATCGATACCGACGGCTGGTTAGCCACGGGCGATATTGGTTACATGGATGAGAAAGGGTTCTTCTATATTGTCGATCGTAAGAAAGACATGATCTTAGTTTCAGGCTTTAACGTATTCCCTAATGAAGTCGAAGAAGTGGTCGCACTGCATCCTAAAGTGATTGAAGTGGCCGCTGTTGGTGTGCCAAACGACGCCAGTGGCGAGTTAGTGAAGGTATTTGTGGTGGCAAAAGATAAATCTTTAACCGCTGAAGACATCATTAAGCACTGCCGTATTCATTTAACGGGATATAAAGTACCGAAGCTGGTAGAATTTAGGGACGAGTTACCTAAAACCAACGTGGGTAAAATCTTGCGACGAGAGCTTAGAGACGAAGCTAAGCGCGCGTAAGATTGAAGCCGGCATTTGCCGGCTTTTGTTTTTATGGACTGTGATTGACCCACAGGATCTGGAGAAGAATTTGTCAGCGTTTCAATATGTGAGTGATGAAGCAAGCCTTAATGCCCTCGTTGCCCAATATAAACAGAGTAAGATACTCGTGTTAGATACCGAGTTTGTTCGTACTCGTACTTATTATGCCAAGTTAGGTTTGATCCAAGCCTATGATGGTAAAACCTTAGCTTTGATTGATCCTGTGGCTTTACCTGATTTAGCCCAGTTTTGGGCGCTGTTATCGGACCCGAATATCATTAAGCTTGTGCATTCCTGCAGTGAAGATTTAGAAGTGTTTGCCCACTACGGTAAATGTCAGCCTACGCCTTTGTTTGATAGCCAAATTGCCGCCTCTTTGTGCGGTATGGGCCACGGTGTGGGTTATGCCAAGTTAGTTGAAACTTGCCTTGGTGAAGTGATCGATAAAGGCGAGTCGCGTACCGATTGGATCCGCCGTCCTTTAACGGAAGCACAGTTAAGCTACGCCGCTAATGACGTCTTGTACTTGTATCAGCTCTATCCTCAACTGGAAGCGAAACTCAGCGCCCAAGGGCGTTTAGCTTGGTTATACGAGGAAGGGGAGAGGATGACTCAGGGCAGGCTTGCCGATCCTGATCTCGACACTGCCTATTTGAAAGTGAAAAATGCTTTCCAACTGACCGAAATCCAATTGGCTTATCTTAAAGTGCTTGCTAAGTGGCGTCTTGAAAAAGCCTTAGTGCGTGATTTAGCCCTAGGTTTTGTGGTCAAAGATCATGGTCTTATCGCATTGGCGAAGAAGCAACCTAAATCCTCGGCCGACTTGTTTAAGCTCAATGATTTGACTGAGCAAGAAAAACGTATCCACGGCAAAGATTTATTACGTGTGCTGCAAACCGCTGATTTGGTCAATTTACCTGAGTTAGTGGATGTGTTGGCGTTAAAATCAGGCTACAAATCGGCCTTTAAGGCGATTAAAAGCTGTTTAGTCGAGTTGTGCGAACAGCATGATGTGCCGCAGGAAATGCTCGGTTCTAAACGTCATATCCATGAGTTTTTGCAATGGCGTTGGGATAAGCAACAAGGGGATTTACCCGCGGTGTTATGCGGATGGCGAGGCGAGATTGCCGCTGAGTCTTTAGCTAAGCTTGAGGTCTAAGGCTTTTAATTTAGTATTTAAATCTTGCGCGTGATGTCTTGTACTTTATGCGCAGTATTTAAGCCGAAAAACAGCTAACAAAAAGCGTCATCTTCCACAGAAGATGACGCTTTTTGCGTAATCGACTTATCTGTCAGGCAATGTGACGTTAAGTTCGAGTACCGACAGGTTCGCGTCGTTTTGATCTAACTGCACAGAAACTTGATCATCAGAAATCGGCACATATTTGCGAATAACGGCAATGATCTCTTGTTTCATCTGTGGGAAATAATCGGGAGTGTCCCTTTGTCCACGTTGATGAGCCACAATGATCTGTAGGCGCTCTTTAGCCATTACCGCAGTGCTAGGCTTTTTCTTGCTTTTGAAATAGTCGAGTAAAGACATAATTAGCTACCAAATATCCGTTGTAAGAAACCTTTCTTTTCTTCCGTAATAAAGCGTACTGGTACATCTTCGCCCAGTAAACGTGCAACAGTGTCACTGTAGGCTAAACCTGCATCACTTTCTTGATCGATAATCACAGGCACGCCTGAGTTAGAGGCTTTCAGTACCGATTGTGATTCAGGGATCACGCCCAGTAATTCAATGGCCAGAATCTCTTTCACGTCGTCGACACTCAACATTTCGCCCGATTTTACACGGCTCGGTGAATAACGCGTCAGCAATAAGTATTCTTTGATTGGCTCAAGGTTTAGCTCGGCACGACGGGATTTGCTCTGCAGCATCCCTAAAATACGGTCTGAATCGCGCACTGAACTGACTTCTGGGTTCGTGGTCACAATGGCAATGTCGGCAAAATACAGTGCCATCATAGCGCCTTGCTCAATCCCCGCAGGTGAATCACACAGAATAAACTCAAAGTCTTTGGCTAAATCGTCCAGCACACGGCCGACGCCTTCTTTAGTCAGCGCATCTTTATCGCGAGTCTGTGAAGCGGGTAATACGAATAACTTGTCGCAGCGCTTATCTTTGATCAGCGCTTGATTTAAATTGGCTTCACCATTGATCACATTGACGAAGTCATAAACCACACGACGCTCGCAACCCATGATCAAGTCTAAATTCCGTAAACCAATGTCGAAATCAATAACGACTGTCTTGTGTCCTTGCATGGCAAGACCGGTCGCAATTGCAGCACTCGATGTGGTTTTACCTACGCCGCCTTTACCTGAAGTGACAACAATAATTTGTGCCATGTTTCTCTCTATCCTTTGTTCTGCCATTTAGAGGGGCAATGATTCAACCATAAGCGACTCACCGTCTAGGCGAATGCAGCCGCTTTTATCTGAGCTATGTTGTTGTAGATTTTCAGCGAGCCAATATTGCCCTGCTATTGAAACGAGTTCGGCCTCCAGAGAGTGGGCTATGATGACGGCACTGGTATCGCCCGCCGCGCCTGCCATGGCTTTCCCTCGTAATGCGCCATAGATATGAATGCTACCATCTGCGATGACTTCTGCGCCATTGCCTACCGCACCAAATATGATTAAATCACCATTTTTTGCGTAGACTTGTTGGCCTGAACGAATATTTTGCTTCACTATCTTAGTTTGGCGCGGTGCTGGCGGTGGCGTACTACTCTGTTTTCCGGCTTTGACTATGGCAAGGCCTAAGTCTTTAGCCTGTTTACTGAGTACGGTTGTCGCGCCCGTTATGCCAACAATCACTAATTGACGTGAGATCAGCAGATCCTTTAACGCACTTAAATTTAAGCTGTCGTGTTGGATCGCACTCAGATTGACGACTAAAGGAGCACCCAGAAAAAACTGAGGAGCTTGTGCCAACTTACTGTCTAATTCAGTCATGACAGCTTGTAAATCGCTGCTATTAATATGAAGCACTGAAAGAGTAAAAGAAGCGCCTTTTAACTCTAAGCTAGGTTTTGACATCCCGGCACTATTCTCCAGAAATCATCAGTCGGTTCGCTGATTTTACAATTAAATTACTAGGCGACCATGTTATAGTGTGCCCCATTGACTGGCAAGTTTGAACTATTGGATATTTGTACTCTTATGCTATGTGCCGTTTATAAAAGTAGCCGAAAGGCTGATACTTATTTATTTGTGAAGAAAAGAGATTGTTTTGATGATGTTCCAGCGCCTTTGATGGAAATGTTCGGCGTGCCAAAGCTGGTGATGGTGTTTCCTATTGCGAAACGTGATGCGTTAGGCATGGCAGATATTCAAAAGGTGAGAGCTGCGATGGAAGAAAACGGCTTTTATTTACAAATTCCACCACCTCAGGTGAATTTATTGGCAGAGCATAAACTCAGTCTTGGGATCAAAGATTAAGCCAATAGCATAACAATAACAGGAAGGTATATGCATCGATACCGTGCTTATCTAACCCAAGCTTATCAAACCAATGCTTTCCCGGTTAAGATTTGTCACTTTGGGCTTTATCTGAATAAGCTTTATCGACTTGCCGCATATATCTTCGCTGCCATCAGGGCATTTGTCTGTTTCATTATTTGGATGAGTGCGTGCAGTTTGCCTGCCATGGCGCAGCAACTAGACGAGAAAATCAGCTTTAGTGATTATTTAATTCAATTAAAGCAAGAAGCTAGTCTCCAAGGCATCAGCCAAACCACCTTAGATATAGCCTTTCCCCAGATCAAACTCTTCAAAAAAGCCCGCGCGACAGACAGTTCCCAAACTGACAAAACTCACAACCTCGATACTTATCTCGCCGACACTGTGCCCGAGTGGAAAGTTGACACCGCCCGTGTGCTGTTTAAAGAGCATGAACAACAACTCAATGCCATCGCCAGCCAATACTCAGTTCAGCCACGCTTCTTAGTTGCGCTCTGGGGGCTTGTTTCAGACTTTGGTGAAGCCTCTGGGGATTATCCTGTGCTATCTGTGACTGCGTCACTGGCCTTTGGCGGCGAGCGCGAAGCTTTCTTCAAAAAAGAGTTTATTGCAGCGCTCAGCATAATGGATAAAGATCATATCGGTTTTCAAGATCTTAAAAGTCGTTGGAATGGCGCCATGGGACAAACGCAGCTGATGCCAACGGATTATCTTGCCTATGGGCAGGACGGCGATGGTGACGGTAAGAAAGACATTTGGCACAACACACAAGATGCGTTTGCCTCCGCGGCGCATTTGCTACAGCAACTCGGTTGGAACGGCGATGATACTTGGGGGCGACAAGTACAAGTGCCTGCAACGCTTGATTTGGCCGTCGCTGGATTAGATAAACCCCAGTCCTTAGCCCAGTGGCAAACTCTCGGTATTCGCAAGTTTGATCATACCGATTTGCCGTCCCGCGAAGAAATCAAGGCCTCGCTAATCATGCCCGATGGTGTTACCGGTCGAAAATACCTCGTTTATGGCAATTACCGCGTATTAATGCACTGGCAGAATACCGATTATTTCGGGATTTCTGTCGCGCATCTGTCCGAGAGAATAAAGTATCCGCCGATAAACTAGTGTAAAATAGCTCGCATTAAGCGGGCTTTTTATTGAGAAGATACAGTTAATCATGGCATTTTGGCAGAGCAAAACATTAGCGCAGATGAGCGCAACCGAGTGGGAATCCCTGTGTGACGGTTGTGGTAAATGTTGTTTAAACAAGTTGATAGATGATGAAACCGAAGACTTGTATTACACCAATGCGGCCTGCCTTTTACTCGATCATCAAACGGCGGGCTGTCAGCATTACTCTGACCGTTTCACCCATGTCCCTCAATGTACTGTGATCACGATTGATAATATCCATGAGTTAACTTGGCTTCCCGAGAGTTGCGCATATCGCCGGTTAGCGGCAGGGCGTGAGCTACCGAGCTGGCATCCGCTGCTGACTGGCTCTAAAGAAGCGATGCATTTAGCGGGCATGTCGATCCAAGGCAAAGTGGTCGATGAAAGACGCGTGAAGGATATTGAAGATCATATCGTGCTATGGCCACTCAAAGATGTGGATTAACAGACGTGGATTAATTTTTACCGTCGCGTTGTCGATTGAAAAGTGACTTATTGATTGAAAAGTGAATTATTGGTTGAAACGACACTGGTTGATTGAAACAACAGTAGTTGATTGGACCGTTACCGTCAGAATGAAAAAACAACAAGGGAGCGATTATCGCTCCCTTGTGCATTTTGGGTGTTAAGTGAATTTAAATTCCATCAAATAATGCTCGACTAGATTTTTAATCCCACCATCAACTGATCAAGTTGCCCAGCTGTTGCTTGCAGCTCATCACAACCTGAAACCGACTGGTTCGCCGATTGCTCCACATCGTGGGACTGGTTGCGGATTTCCATCAGATTAGTCGCAATCTCGTTGGCCACAGCCGATTGTTCTTCGGCCGAGGTGGCGATTAGCACACTCATTTCAAACACTTTATTACTGTGGTGGGCGATAAACTCTAAGTCTTTACCCGTTTGCAGTACGTGTTGTTTGCCTTCATTTGCTTGACTCACAGTACGCGACATCACTTGGGTTAGATTGCGAGTACCCGATTGCAGCGATTCGATCATGGTTTTGATCTCAACCGTTGCGGCTTGAGTGCGGCCCGCTAAGGTACGTACTTCATCGGCGACCACGGCAAAGCCACGACCTTGTTCACCGGCGCGCGCTGCTTCAATCGCCGCGTTGAGGGCGAGTAGGTTGGTCTGCTGGGAAATCGCATTAATGGTTGATACCACTTCATCAATTTTACCGGCGTTGTCATTGAGTACGCCCACCGCATTCGAGGCTGAGGAGATCTCATCCGATAACACATCGATGGCTTTGACTGTGGTTTCAATGTCTTTACCGCCCGCGCTAACTTGTTGATTAGCCTCTTGAGTTTCGGCAGAAGATTGCTCGGCATTGCGGGCGACTTCCTTCACTGCGGCGGTCATTTCTTCCATTGCCGTCGCTAGGGAGTCCAAATGTTGTCTTTGGTTCACCGCCAAGGATTGACCTTGCTGCGCTGTGCTACGAAACGAGGAGACTACCTCACGGATTTTTGTTGTCGACTCGGCGATTTGTTTCACTAACAGATGTTGACGTTCAACTAAGGTATCTATGCTGATAGCTAAGATACTGAACTCGTCTTTTACTTCGAAGAAGTTTAAACGCCCAGTTAAATCGCCCGATGCGGCCCGTTTTAATGCCATCACTGTGGTATAAAGTGCGCCGCCCACGAAGGTCGAAATGTAGTAGCTAAATAAAAACAACACAAATAGAAGCGCCGCCATCAGGCCGTAAACCAGCAGGTTATCTTTGGCGAGCAGGGCATCAATTTCTTTGCTGTCTAAGGGAATAATCGTGATCAGGTTTTGATCGTTAACGCCACTCACAGCTCTAGGTAGCTTACCGCTATTATCAATACCGCCACCGCTGCGAGCTAAGGATTGCGCTTTACTGTCGGCCTCATTCACCGAAATAATGCTGACATTGCCTTTGATGTCGCGGCTTAGCTGGCTAAGGATAGCTTGGCGTTCTTGCTCTGGGAGTTTGTTATATAAGGTACCCGTGACTTGGTTGATTTGTTGTGACGCATTTTGCAGACCGTTGAGTTGTCCTTGGACTAAGGTTTGCTGGGATTGGTTATCAAGAAAAATCGCCAGTCCAACAATCATTAGCATAGGAACGATAGAGAGAATTGCGAATTTAGTTTTTAAGGTCATATGGATAAGATATTGATCTATCCAGCGAAACTTTACTTCTTTCATGAGTGCCTCGATAAAATGGGCTGTGAACCGAATGTATATCGGTCAGTTTGCCATAGACTTGATAGTTTTCTGTTTTGTAATGATTTATATCGCTAATGTAGTCTAATTGCAGTCGTTATTGTGTTGTTTGCTGCAATTTTGGCAGGGTACAGGCGTTAGTTTACAGTTTAGTTACAAATGCTGCTAGTGGCTGTATAGGGAACTTGTTTCGGTCAGAATTGAGGTTTGGATTTCACCTTGAGCAAAACTCAGGCTCTGAACTGGGGTAACACATGAATTTGCATGATAAAAACCCCCAATAAGCCCTAGTAATATGCCGCTCGCTCGCGTAAAATTTCTATCCTTTTATTTCGTTATAGCTAGCAAAGCGTCTGGCATTAACGCCCGATAACCTGAGCACCCAAATAGCCTGAAAGTTTGGCGCCCATAGCACTTGTTTATCAAGCGCGACTATGCAGTGGAAGAGAAAATGCAGCAGTTAACTGAGATCGTAGAACAAGCCTTAGTCATTATTGACCAGGCCAGTGATCTAAAAGCACTGGATGATATCCGTGTCGATTACCTAGGTAAGAAAGGTAAGATCACCGACATGATGAAAATGATGGGTAGCTTAAGCCCTGAAGAAAAGCCAGCCTTTGGCCAAGCGGTCAATGATGCTAAACAGGCTATTCAACAAAAATTAACTGAGCGCATCGATGGTCTGAAGAGTTCGGAACTGGAAGCCAAATTAATCGCTGAAAAGATTGATGTGACTTTGCCAGGCCGTACCCAAGAGATCGGTGGCTTACATCCAGTGACGCGTACCATTGAACGTATCGAAACCTTTTTCGGGGAATTAGGGTTCTCGGTAAAGCAAGGGCCTGAAATTGAAGATGATTTTCACAATTTCGATGCGCTGAATATCTCTGAACACCACCCTGCGCGTGCTGATCATGATACCTTTTATTTCAATCCTAAACTGATGCTGCGTACCCAAACGTCGGGCGTGCAAATCCGTACTATGGAAACTGAAAAGCCACCCTTACGCATTATTTCACCGGGTCGTGTTTATCGTAACGATTACGACCAAACGCACACGCCAATGTTCCATCAAGTGGAAGGTTTGCTCGTGGATGAACATGTTAACTTTGCCGAATTGAAGGGCATTTTGCATGACTTCCTGCGTAACTTCTTCGAAGAAGATCTGCAAGTGCGTTTCCGTCCATCTTACTTCCCCTTCACTGAACCTTCAGCAGAAGTAGACGTGATGGGCAAAAATGGTAAATGGCTAGAAGTGCTTGGCTGCGGTATGGTGCACCCGAACGTGCTGCGCAGCGTTGGCATAGATCCAGAAAAATACTCTGGTTTTGCTTTTGGTATGGGTGTCGAGCGCTTAACTATGTTGCGTTACGGCGTAAACGATTTACGTGCGTTTTTCGAAAACGACCTACGTTTCCTGAAGCAATTTAAATAACGGAGCTGTAATAGCATGAAATTTAGCGAATCTTGGCTTCGTGAATGGGTCAATCCTTCAGTCAGCCGTGAAGCATTATCCCACCAGATCACTATGGCCGGTCTCGAAGTCGATGACGTTGAAGCCGTGGCTGCCGATTTTAGCGGTGTAGTCATTGGTGAAGTGGTTGAGTGTGGTCAGCATCCCGATGCCGATAAACTGCGCGTGACCAAAATCAACGTTGGTGGTAGCGAACTTATCGATATCGTCTGCGGTGCACCCAACTGCCGCCAGGGTCTTAAAGTGGCCGTGGCTATGGTTGGCGCCGTATTACCAGGCGATTTCAAAATCAAGAAAGCCAAACTGCGTGGCATGCCATCAGAAGGCATGTTGTGCTCGTACAGTGAGCTTGGCATCAACGTCGAAAGCGATGGCATTATCGAATTGCCATTGGACGCGCCACTCGGCACTGACATCCGCGATTATCTGCAACTTAATGATGCCGTTATCGATGTAGATTTAACGGCTAACCGTGCCGATTGCTTAGGCATGGCAGGTCTTGCCCGTGAAGTGGGCGTGTTAAACCGCCAAGCTGTGGTTGAGCCACAGTGGCAAGCCGTTACGCCAACGACAGATGCACAGGTCACGATTAACGTTAAGGCGCCAGCCGCTTGTCCACGTTACTTAGGCCGTGTGGTTAAAAACGTCAATGTGAAAGCGCCTACGCCGTTATGGATGCAGGAAAAACTGCGCCGTAGCGGTATTCGCTCTATCGATCCTATCGTTGATATCACTAACTTTGTGTTGATTGAATTCGGTCAACCTATGCACGCTTTCGATCTTGCCAAGTTAACGGGCGATATCCAAGTGCGTTTAGGCACGGGCGAAGAGAAAATCACTCTGCTTGATGGCAGCGAAGTGACCATCCCAAACGATACTTTAGTGATCGCCGATGATGCGCGTCCATTAGCCCTTGCTGGCGTGTTTGGCGGCGAATATTCGGGCGTGAGTGACACAACCCAAGACATACTGCTTGAATGTGCCTTCTTCGCGCCGCTTGCCATTATGGGTAAGTCACGTCGTTTAGGCTTGCACACAGACTCATCACACCGCTTTGAGCGTGGTGTTGACCCTGAGATGCAGCACAAGGTTATCGACCGTGCGACCCGTTTAGTGCTGGATATCTGTGGCGGTGAAGCGGGCCCTGTAGTTGAGGCTAAATCAGAGGCTGATTTACCCAAACCAGCACAAATCGTGTTACGTCGTAGCAAGTTAGATAAAATCCTCGGTCACCATGTACCTGATAGCGATGTGGCTGAAATCCTCACGCGTTTAGGTTTTGCTGTCGTTGCAGCAGAGGGAAGCTGGCAGGTCACCACTGCGACTTATCGTTTCGATATGGCGATTGAAGAAGATTTGATTGAAGAAGTGGCGCGTATTTACGGTTATAACAATATCCCGAATATCGCACCAGTTGCCGCGCTGCGTATGTCAGATCATAAAGAATCTGACTTAAGCCTAAAACGCGTGCGTGCCTTATTGGTCGCTCGCGGCTTCCAAGAAGCGGTAACCTACAGCTTTGTCGATCCCAAATTGCAAAATCTGGTTCACCCTGGTTTAGACGCTATGGTGTTACCAAACCCAATTTCCAGTGAAATGTCGGCCATGCGCCTGTCAATGTTCACCGGTTTATTGGCCGCAGTTGGCTATAACCAAAGTCGTCAACAGAGTCGCGTGAGACTTTTTGAAACTGGCCTGCGCTTTGTTCCTGATATCAATGCAGAATCCGGTGTAAGACAACAAGCAATGCTCGCTTGTGTCATTACTGGGCTCCAAAATGATGAACATTGGGCTATGGAATCGAAAACCGTTGATTTTTTCGACCTTAAAGGTGATTTAGAAGCAATTATCGGCTTGACAGTTTCCGCATCAGAATTTAGCTTTAGAGGAGCGACGCATTCTGCTCTCCATCCGGGGCAATGTGCTGAAATATTGAGAAATGATCGAGTGATCGGTCATATAGGTGCAATCCATCCTAGTTTGGAGAAGCCTTTTGGACTCAATGGTAAAACCATCGTTTTTGAGTTGGAATTGGATGCTTTATTGCATACCAGTTTGCCGCTAGCCCAAGCTGTATCTAAGTTTCCAGCTAATCGTCGTGACATCGCAGTCGTAGTAGATGAGAGTGTATCTGCAGGTGATGTAATGAAATTGATAAGAAAAGTTGGCGAAAATCAGTTGGTTGGCATAAACTTGTTCGATGTATACTTAGGTAAAGGTGTTGAACCCGGCAAGAAGAGCCTGGCGATAGCACTTACATTACAAGACACTACTCGTACGCTTGAGGAAAAAGAGATTGCTGAGACCGTTGGTTCAGTCGTTTCTGCCCTTAAGTCCGAGTTCAACGCATCGTTGAGGGATTAAAGTATGGCACTTACCAAAGCCGAAATGGCAGAACATCTTTTTGAAACACTCGGAATGAACAAACGTGTCGCCAAAGAGATGGTTGAGTCGTTCTTTGAAGAGATTCGGGGCGCACTTGAAAGTGGTGAGCAGGTCAAGTTATCTGGCTTTGGCAACTTTGACCTTAGGGACAAGAATCAAAGACCGGGAAGGAACCCAAAAACAGGCGAAGATATCCCAATTTCTGCTCGTCGTGTCGTGACTTTCCGTCCCGGCCAAAAGCTGAAAACTCGTGTAGAAGCAGCAAACACGGGTAAGTAATTTCGTTTGTTTGATGGGAAAGCCACTCCTTAGAGAGTGGCTTTCCTGTTTATTTTTTCATGCAATATCTCCATTGTTTTTATCCACTGTCTGAGGTGAATTCTTTGTCAAGACAGCCCAAACATTTTGACCGTCGTTTTAAACTCGCCTTATTACACCCTAGATACTGGGCCACTTGGTTAGTGATTGGTCTATTAGTGATTTTCGGACTCATGCCCGCATGGCTGCGTGATCCCATAGCAAGATTATTGGCAAAAATAGTGATGCCAATTGCCAAAAAGCCCATTAGCGTTGCCAGAGCCAACTTAAGGGCGTGCTTTCCTGAGCAATCCACCGCCGAGATTGAAGTGTTAATCCGTGAGAACGTGCAAAACTTCGTTTTGGTGTTGTTAGCACAGGGCGAATTGCTGGTGCGCTCAAAAGCGCATTTACGTCGTCGAGTCAATTTAATCGGCTTTGAGCATGTGACTAAAGCGCAGGCTGCTGGGCAACCGATCATTTTTATCATGCCCCATGTGTGGCCAATCGATTATGCTGGTTTACGCCTTAACCTTGAGTTGCCTATGGTGACTATGGCCAAAGCCCATAAAAACGGCTTATTCAATTGGTTTAGTAATCGTGTACGCAGCAGTTGTGGTGGCCATGTGTATATGCGCGAGGCGGGCATTCGGGCGTTATTGGCTGAGCTTAAGCGCGGTAACAGTTTCTTTTATCTTCCCGATGAAGACTTAGGTCCTGAACAAAGCGTGTTTGCGCCTTTTTTAGGTACAGTAAAGGCAACGCTACCTGTTGTTGGGCGTTTAGCGCAGGCAGGGAATGCCCAAGTGTTACCAGTAAAGATTGGCTACAACCAAACATCACGCCAATTTGATCTCACCGTGATGGCGGCCGTTGCGCCTGAAGATATGGTGGGCAAAGAAAACGAAGCGTTGGCACTGAACAAAGTGGTCGAGCAAGTTATCTTAGCTTATCCAGAGCAGTATATGTGGTTCCTGCGGTTGCTCAAGACGCGCCCAGAGGGTGAAGCTTCTATTTACGGCTGATTGTAGCGTGACTGAAATAGTGTGGTTTAAAATGGCTTTGAGCTCTGATTGCTCGAAGCCATTTTTGTGTTGAAGGGCGTTATTTATTGATAGCACTCTTTATTTATAGAGCGTTTTATCAATAGCGCTGTCGTTAACCATGCGTATCGTGGATGATTAATCCTCGTTCTGTTCCATCTCAAGTTGCATCAGTAGCATGTCTTCGCCATCGAGTACGCGGGTGCGATAGCTTTGACACGCAGGGCAGACGACCGTGCGCTCACTCAGTACGGATTCAGTCTGGCAGTCTTGGCAAAGTATCACTAGCGGCTGAATTTGCATATTGAGTAGGGCTTCTTTGCAAATCCCATCGAGCTTAAAGGTATCGAAGGCCGTTTGTAGCAGGCTAGGTTCAACCCCGCTCATGACGCCTAGTTTGATATCCACTCGGGTGATTTTATCGGCATGATTAGCCTGCGCGTGCTGCTCGCATTGCTCAATCAGCGCATTCACAATTGAATATTCGTGCATCAGCAAATCCTTGGCAGCAGTTCACCTTGGGGAAGATCGAGATAACGCTTGGTATTCCAAGGCGTTCTTAGCACGACTTTCCCCACTAAATCCTCACTCACAGTGCCGATTATCGCTGCATGCTCACAGTGGCCAAAGCGTTGCATGATTTCGAGCGCACCTAAAGCGATGTCGTTGGGGACGGCGAGGATGAAAGTGCCTTCGTTGGCAAGATCCATGGCTTCGAAACCATAGAGTTCGCACAGACCTTTGACTTCATCGCTGACGGGAATACTGGCCTCATTCACTGTGATACCAACATTGGAGGCAATAGCCCATTCGTTCAGTACTGCCGATAAGCCACCGCGAGTCGCATCTCGCATCGCATGAATGGGAATATTGGCGGCAATCAATTGCTCGACTATCGGCCAGAGCGTGGCGCAGTCACTTTGTAATGCTGATTCGAGCGTGAGTCCTTCACGCGCCATTAAAATCGCTGCGCCGTGGCAGCCAATATCACGGGAGACGATAATGGCATCGCCCACTGCAATGTTTGCCGCTGAGATGTTGGGACGCAAGATGCGGCCAATGCCTGAGGTATTAATAAATAAACCATCGGCACAGCCCTTGGGCACGACTTTAGTGTCGCCGCAGACAATCCGCGCACCACTTTGTTTGAGCTCTTTTGCCATGCTGCGGACAATAGTCGTTAAATCATTGATAGAAAAGCCTTCTTCGATGATCACGCTACAGCTCAGATATTGAGGCTCTGCGCCCATCATAGCGAGATCGTTGACTGTGCCTGCGATGGCGAGTTTGCCGATATCGCCGCCGGCAAAAAACAAAGGTGAGACGGTAAAAGAGTCAGTAGTAAAGGCGTTGGCGCCGTGCAAATCGAGTTTGGCAGCGTCTTCTTCGCTGCGAAGGATTGGGTTATCAAACTCGGCAAAAAACAGATCACGGATCAGTTTATTCATTTCTTTGCCGCCACCGCCGTGGCTGAGCTGAATGGATTTATCTTTTAGCGTATCAGCCATGATGTGGCTCCTTGATATCGATACCTTGATAGCGGTAATAGGCGTTACATGCACCTTCGGAGCTGACCATGCAGCTGCCTAGGGGCGTTTCTGGATTGCAGCCGCGGCCAAAAACTTTACAGTCCTTTGGTTTAGCAAGCCCACGAAGAATGTCGCCACACTGGCAGGCTTTATGATCGTCAATTTCCTTCACGGGTAGGCGGTCTTTAAAGCGCAGTTCGGCGTCCCTGTGGGCATATTCGGGTTTGAGCTGCAGCGCTGAATTGGGGATAGGGCCGAGGCCGCGCCAGCGAAATTGCGGTCTGACATTAAAGAATTGATTCACTTTGGCCTGCGCCGTGAGGTTACCGTCTTCCGATACCGCGCGGCTGTATTGGATATCGAGCTCCGCTTTGCCCGCGGCTTTTTGGTGCACAATCCGTAAAATCGACTCCATCACATCAACGGGTTCAAATCCTGCGACAACCACGGGCGTACCATAGTTTTCGACTGTGCTGCGATAGATTTTGGCGCCGCTGATCACGCTCACATGGGCGGGGCCGATAAAGGCATTCACTCTGGCTTGCGGGTCGTGCATCACGGCATCAATCGCGGGCGGCACTAATACATGATTAATATGGAATAACAGATTTTCGAGTTTTTCGTGCTCGGCCAGCTGCAATAAAATTGCTGTCATTGGGGTTGAGGTTTCAAAGCCAATGGCAAAGAACACCACGGTTTTATCGGGATTATCGCGGGCAATTTTGAGCGTATCTAAGGGATCATAAATCGGCCGAATATCGCAGCCTTTCGCCCTAAAACTGGCTAAGGAACCCTTAGAACCGGGCACACGGATCATATCGCCCAGCGTCACAAGAATAACATTTTCTTGGGAGGCCAGCGCCGCCGCTTGGTCAATGCGCTCTTTCGGCATAATGCACACAGGACAACCTGGACCGTGGATAAACTCAATATTATCAGGCAGTAAATCCAGCAAGCCGTATTTCATAATAGTGTGGGTATGGCCGCCACAGACTTCCATGATATTGATTGGTTGCTTAACCAATTTAGCGGTTACCTGAATATCCCGCGCTAAATTGGCAATCGTTTGGGGATCGCGAAAGCCTTGATAGAGGTGTTTTAGTTCAAGCATGCTCTTTCCTCGGTGCACTCGATAGGGTGCGCGCCTTGCTACTCAATCTTGCATTGTTGATGGTCAGTGTATGGCTTCGTTTTCGAGTTTAGTGACGATTTCTTGGTATAGGTCAATGCTTTGCTGCGCATCTTCCTTATCGATTTTGTTCATCACAAAGCCAATATGGATCAACACATAGTCGCCAATCTCCAGTGGCTCATTCATCAAATGACTACTGACATCGCGGCGCACGCCTAAGGTATCGACCGTGACGCTCTGGCGCTCAATATCGACCGCCACCACTTGGGATGGTATGGACAAGCACATTATTGTGCACCTCGAATGTTGTCTTTAAGCCAAGCGGCCACAGCCTGCATGGAGTCGCCATCTTTGATGGAGACTTCAATGATTTGAGTTGCTGGATTGAGTTTTTTAAGCTGTGCTCTGGCTTCGTCTAGCTTGAAATCAAAATAGGGCAGTAGATCGCACTTAGTGATAAAAACTACATCGGCTCGGCGGAACATCACAGGGTATTTCTCAATCTTATCATCGCCTTCAGGCACGGACAGCAGCACGATATTTTTGTGGGTACCTACGTCATAACTCGCTGGGCAGACGAGATTGCCGACGTTTTCGACAAAGCAAATATCCAGCCCTTCAAGTGGCAGGTGATGTAGGGCGCCGTGCACCATAAAGGCGTCAAGGTGACAGGCCGAGCCCGTTTGAATTTGATAGGCTGTAATGCCTTTCGCGATTAAGCGGTCTGCATCGCGTGAGGTTTCTAAGTCGCCTTCAATCACCGCATAGTTGAGCTTGGTGTATTCTTTGAGATTTTCTAAAAGGGTAGTTTTACCGCTGCCTGGGCTACTCATGATGTTGAAGGTCGTGACCTTATGTGCCTCAAAGTGGGCGCGGTTATGACCAGCTTCGACATCATTTTTATCTAAAATCTTGTGGATGACTGACAAGGTTTTTTTATCGTTTAACTGAGGATTGGTGTGTAACTCGCTATGGCTATGTGATGAGTTATGCGATGCGTCATGCGAATGGCCGTGATCATGGCTATGGTCATGACTATCAACATGTGAATGCGCGCCTAAATGATCATGGTCGTGGCGGGTAAGGGAGCAGCCGCAGTCTTTACACATTTTACCTCTCCTTGAATCGGCAGAGTGCGAGGACTTTGCCTGACGAATTGTGAATGCTGATATACGGATCGTTAATTTGGTTACGCTAATGTTGAGTGTGATACAAATTGCGCTGCAGATCTTTGATGTTCGTCAGGTTTATGGGGATAAAAATGGCGAGCGAACATCAGGGGTTATCAAATAAATAAGGTTATTGATTCTGATGAATGCCATACCAAAGTTGGCCTAGAGCTATGCCGCCATCATTGATGGGGATTTGTTTACTGGATAACACTTGATTGCCTTGGGCACTGAGTTTGCTCAGGCAGTATTCTATTAGATATTTATTTTGGAATACGCCGCCGCAGAGCACGGTGGGAAGGTGTTTGTACTGGGCGGCATAGTCGCAGATAGCATCACCTAATGTGTGTAAAAAGGCGCGGGCGATGGTATAGCATCTATTGTCTGTTAGCGGTTGTGCTGTAATGAATTCAACAATTTGCTTGAACATCTCACTGCTGCGCCACTGGTCGATGTCAAGAGGTAAGTTAAGCGAAATGACTTCAAGGGCTAATGCATCGGCGCGATTGGCCGCGGCTTCTATCGCCATGCCTGCTTGACCTTCAAACAGTGTGGTTTCGATTAAGCCTAAGGCGCAGGCGAGGGCATCGAACAGTCGTCCGACAGAGGAGGTTTTTATCGCACTGCCGTTCTGCCAGATCTTATGTAAGTTAGTCAGAGTGTTTGGGTGCATGTTGTTCAATATAGGTAATTGCAATGCGAGTACAGCATTGAGGCTCATTTGCTCGAATAATAATGCCAGTAACAACCTCACGGGTTGCTTAATGGCTTGCTCGCCACCTAGCAGAGCTATGGGCTCAAAATGGGCCAGTCGCTGCGCTTTATCGAGCGTAGTTAATAGCACTTCACCGCCCCATAAACTGCCATCGTCGCCAAGCCCAGTACCGTCAAAACTAAAGCCCAATACGGGATCTCGATATTGGTTAACCGCCATTACGCTGAGCACATGGGCATGGTGGTGTTGCACCGATAAACATTTATTTTGACTGGTATCGCTGAGTTTTACACTCGAGTTTGAGTGCATTTCAGCCCAGCGCGAAGGGGCATAATCTGGGTGTTTATCGCAAATAATAAGATTTGGCGTAAAGTGATACAACCGAGCAAAAGTGGCTAAGGTGCGCTCAAAATATTGCTCGGCGCTGACACTGAATAAATCGCCAATATGGGGACTTAAAAACACATTGTTGCCAAAGCCTAAGGCGATGGCATTTTTTTGCTGTGCACCTACGGCTAAAATTGATTGGGTTAGCGGTGTATCAAGTGGAAAACTTAAGGGCGCATAGCCGCGGGCGAGACGCAGCACTTGTACCTCTGCGGAGGAATCCATGTGCGGCTGAATCACTTGCACCACACTGTCATCGCAGCCATTAATAATCGGCCGATTATGATCGACTATGGCATCCACCACATGGCTTAAGCTGTTAATCAGCTCGTCACAATCTGTGATGATAGGCTCGCCTGACACATTGGCGCTGGTCGCAACTAATGGCCCTTTGAAGAGACTCAATAGCAAATGATGTAGCGGTGTGTAGGGTAAAAATACCCCGAGTTTATTCAGATTGGGGGCGACAGCTAAGCTGAGATCATGTTCGGCTCGGCTGCTCATCAGCACTATGGGCCTTTCCTGCGAACTCAGCACTCGCCACTCGGCATCCGTCCCTGTGACATAGTGCTGCGCCATGGTGATATCCGCCATCATCACCGCTAGCGGCTTGGCTTGGCGCTGTTTTCGCAGCCGGAGTGCGTTGACGGCATTGTCACTTCGGGCATCACAGATTAAGTGAAATCCACCCAATCCTTTAATTGCCAGAATCTGCCCTTGGCGTAATCTGTCAGCCGCTGCTGTCAGTACCGCAAGGTCCGTACTCAATTCAGGTGCGCTGACATTTGAGGCATTGGGAAGGATGTATTCCCCTTGCGGTGTTTTTAAACTGAGTCTGGGGCCACAGGCGGGGCAACTTATGGGCTGGGCATGGTAGCGGCGGTCGAGTGGGTTTTGATATTCTTTGGCGCACTCGGGACACATGTCAAAATCGGCCATAGCGGTGTTGTGTCTATCATAGGGTAAAGCATTGATAATCGTGTATCGAGGGCCACAGTTAGTGCAGTTGGTAAAGGCATAGCCAAAGTGGCGATCATCAGGATTATGCATGTCGTTCATGCAGTCTTGGCAGGTGCTTTTATCCGCCGATACTGCGACTTGCACGCCCATTAGTGGGCTTGAGTTATCGGCGTCATTCGTGTCGCTTTTTATAATCTCAAACGTGGTTTCGCTTAATAAAATCGGCAGTGGTATTTGACTGATATTGTCGATACGGGCAAGTGGCGGTGGAGTGGTATTGAGTACAGTGATAAAGCGAGTGAGGTTTTCATCATTACCTTGCAGCTCAATGGTCACGCCCTTGACATTGTTGAGCACAGTGCCCGTCAGTTGAAACTCAAGGGCATAACGATAGACAAAGGGGCGAAATCCCACCCCTTGTACTATGCCAGTGACGTGCAGCTGACAACGCTTTAACGTGGCTCCTTTGTGGACAAGGTATTCCAATGCCAGCCTTCGTTTTATCTGCAGGTCACAGTGCTTTTTGTGGCGACTATTGTGCCTATGTGGCTTCATACGTTGTGACTTAACTTTTGGCCTCCTAATCATGGGCATTCAGTTGGCGCTGCTTAACGTAAAGTGCCCCAACGGCTAAGTTATCGCCGTCTAAATCTAGGCTGCGATTGATCACCAATGGAAAGTTTTTGCCTAAGCGTAAGCTGATGCGTTTGCACAGGGTTTCATTGATTAATTCATTGCCCGCTAAGGCTATATTGTGCACGCCGATATTTAAATCGATATGCTCGATCCAGTTAGATAAATAGTCCGCCAGCGAGTCTTGCATTGCAAAGGCGAGCTGACTCGGATCGTCATTACCCGCAATACGAAAACTTAAGACAGTGCCTAAGGTTTTACACCAATTTAGGCTGCGGTGGGCTTCACCTTTGGTCAGCGGATAATCGATACGCGGTGCATTGGCACCGTGGTAGCGCATGGCGGCGGCCATGAGTGCATCGCTGAGTTTTTCTTGGCTTTGCGTTTCTTCTTGGGGATTGAGGCCAATTAAAATGGCGGCAATGGCCCACAGACTTTGCAAGTTGTCCCGTCTGCCGTGAAGCTTTAGGCTTAAGAGTTTTAGGTAATCGTCTGGGAACAGGCTTTTAAACTTCTGTGCCACGGCTTTTTGTGGACTGCTGTCCAGTTGATGGAAAATTTCGTAACCGTTATCGGGCAGCTCGGGCAGCGCGAAGAAGAGTTCGGTGTCGCCCTTATTATCGCAGGTCACAATTTGACTGGCGTGGGTATGGCTTAAGTAAATGACCGCGGCATTTTTTGCCTGTCTGTGGCTAGTAAATTTACCCTTGAGTAAGGCACTGAATAACGCTGCGTCCGCGATGGTATGATTTTCGGTATCGCTAGCGTGTGGCGTGCCAGCGTGCTCAATTTCACCATTATCGGCACCTGCGTTAGCGGCAAAGGTGTTAGCAGCATGAGTCGCTTCACTCGATTGAGCTAATACCGCCACACTCAGTTCGCCTTGATGGGAACGTGAGCGTTTCGCCGCTTGCCATTGGGCTTGATAACCGTGAAGACTGACTTTTTCCCTTAAGGGTTCTGGGGCGATAAAGTGCTTGGTTTGAGTCTGCATTGAGCCTAAATCTTTGCTGGCAATTTGTGCCCAAGCACCATCGACCCACGCTAGCTTCGGCCTATTATGCGGCCCTTTAATGTAAACCCAATCGACCCCTTTTTGTCGTAATACTTCCCCGAGCACTAAGATCACTCGGCTGTAGGCAAAGCAAATGTCGTACAGCGGCGCACTGAGTTTGTCGTGTTCTTGCGTGGGTCTCGCGCAGATAAGCGGCTTTTCAATACTCGAAAGCGCGAGCACCTGCGCATCGTTCAGACAAAAATGGGCGTTTAGCGTATTGGGATTACAAATTAACAGTTGTGGCCGCTCGCCTAAGGGCTGAGCAAACGGTGTCAGACTAAGTTGCAGATTATCGGCGGCCGCTAATGTCAGTGGGCCTTGTGTCAGCAGTCCCTGTGCCATGGCTTTAATATCTGACAAGGTTAACGCTTTTTGTGCGGACGTTAATTGTGTTTCGCCTTTGCAGCAAGGGCAAATTAAATCGAGTGTGCCAAACTTTGCCGACTGATTATCGCCAATCAGCGGATAACAATGCTGGCAAAAAGGCACTATGGCAGAGCTTGATCCAGACTGTGGAAAGGGCAGTAAGGTTTTACTGCCTTGGGGCTCGTCGATGACTTTAATGCTAGAGTCAATCAACCAAGCGGAAATCAAAAAGTCCGCGGCAATGGCATCGGCCAATTGTTCTAGTTGGTTTTGCTCGCCCTGAGCTTCAATAAAATAGCTTTGAGGGCCAAAGTCATGTTGGCCAGCACCATATTGACCTGAGCTATGTTGACCATCACAGCCTATGCTGATATTTAGTTCATCGTAATTTAGATATTGATTACATAAATGCGCGTACAAAGGCACCTGACGTGAGCAGGTAAAATCAAATCTGATGTTTTTCATCTTCTATATACTTTCACCAGTAGTAACGCCGCGTTTATAAGAGTCAGGGATCAGCGAGTCGATACTATGCTCGGCAACACGCGTCGCAGTGAACCCAAGGGAGGCTAAGTGGGATAACAAGCTTGATTCCATTAAAGGTACCGCGGCGGCGACTTTAGGGGTCAAGCCTAGCACCATAGGTTCGAGCACGGTTGGGGTGACGCCCAGCACAAAGGTCTTAGGTCTGTCGCCAACCATTTCCATCATATTGAGGGTTTGCAGCATTTCGACTTCATGGGCGCTGCCTTGCCAGTCGATTTCCTTCGGCGCTTTATCAAAATCGAAGAAATAGACTTCGCCCGCTTCTACGCCATTGGCATTAACTGTATCGACCACGATTAAATAATCGTATTGGCAAATAATAGGGATAAGTCCCTGAGCCAAGGTGCCGCCATCGAGCAGCTTTAGCTGGTGGGACTCATGGGTAAACTGATAATTATCAGCTATATAATTGACAAAATGTACGCCGATGCCTTCATCGGCGTACAGGACATTGCCAATACCGAGTAGCAATATCTTCATTGGACTCCTAGTGGTGTGAGTCTGGCTTTGGGTAGTCATAGCCAGAGACAATCGAGTCAACTGAGTTATGTTTGAAGCGTATCCCTGACCAAACCGCCATATAGACGTGGATAACCACAAAGATAACAAATGCCCAAGTGAGGTAGTGATGCCAAATCCTAACTTGTGCCAGCCCACCCATTTGTGCCGTGATCCAAGCGGCGCTGCCCCAAAGCATGCCACCTAAACCTTGGTGATACACATTGGCATACAACACCAGACCCGTTATACATATCACAAGAGCGACCAGTGAGATTGCTACATAAGTCACAAATTGCAGCGGTCCATAGACACCGGCTTTATGTAAGTGCCCCATCCATAAGTAAGATTTCAGCTGGGTGATCCAGCTTTTTACGCTCATGACATCGCGAAATGAGCGCCGCTCAATGTCGCTTCGGCTGAAAAAATACAGGTAGAAGCGCACTAAAGTGATTGCGGTTAGTACAAAACCGCAGATCAGATGAGCGAAGCGGATCCAGCCTTGTACGAGTACGTCCGTACTTTCAGGCGCCACCAGAAACGGCCAAGCAATATAGAATCCGGTGATCACTAGCACCAGAATTGACAGTGCCCTGAGCCAGTGAAAAATCCGTATTGCCGGACTAAAAATCAGTGTCCGAATGCGGGTTGCAGAATGGTTCATTTTGCGTTCCCTCCCTCGATTATTGACCATTGGGACTGACACGGAACTCGCTCAATGCTTGGCCTTTGAAATCCATTACGTGTACAGAACACGCCATGCAAGGGTCAAATGAGTGAATAATACGTATCACCTCAAGGGGCTTAGTAGGATCTTCCAGTTTCAAGCCAATTAAAGAGGCTTCATAGGGACCCATTTTACCGTTGGCATCCACAGGACCTGCGTTCCAGGTCGTTGGTACGACGGCTTGATAGTTCTCAATCACTCCATTTTTAATGCGGATCCAGTGGCTTAACATGCCGCGTGGCGCCTCGATCATGGCGTGACCTACATACTCTTTATTTGGATCAATATTGGGTTTTACATAGGTAGATTCATCTGACTGGATATTCGTCAGCAGCGCATCAAAGGTTTTTAAGCCTTCTTGGGCGACGATGACTGTCTGCAACATACGGGCTGCAGTGCGACCTAAAGTGGTAAATAGAGCCGCTACGGGTAGACCTGTGCGAGCGAGCAGGCCATTAACCGAATCCACGACCACCTTGTTACCGCGGGCATAACTCACCAATAGGCAGGCGAGTGGACCCACTTCGACAGGTTCACCTTGATAACGGGGAGATTTCACCCATGAGTATTTGCCATCACCATCCAGTGTTGGCAATTTGCCGTAGACAGTGTCACGTTCAACAAAACCAGTGTAATTAGGAATCGTTGTACCGTCATAGGGATGCTGCGGCGCATCGGCGCTATACCAAGCGTGGCTGACGTCTTCGGCAATCAGATCTGGATTCACATCACTGACGCCGGCAAGGTCGCCATTCATGATCACGCCTTGATTAAACATGTATTCGCCATTGGCTAACACAAAGTCATCGGTCGCCATGAAGTTTTTCACGTTTACGCCGCCCAACACGCTAGGTTCAGTACCAAAGGCTTCGGCCGCCATCACGATATCTGCTTGATAGGCACGCAGAATAAAGTCAGTTACTGTCGCATGTTTTTGCTTCCATTCCTGCAGGCGAGCAGGGCTGAGCATGTCGCGCACCGAAGTCACACCACCGACAACAACGGATTGTGGATGTGGTGATTTGCCACCAAAAATGGCTAGCATCTCTGCCGCAACACGTTGTACTTCAAGCGCTTTAAGGTAGTGAGATAGCGCGATAAGATTTTGCTCTGGGGTAAATTTATAGGTGCCGTTGCCCCAATAAGCGTTGGCAAATGGACCTAATTTTCCTGTTTCGACAAAGCCTTTAACTCTTTCTTGTACCGCTTTTAAATCACCTTCACCCGCCGCTATGGGATGGTCTGTGTATTGCAGCGCAACTTGTGCAGCTTTGGCCGGATCGGCGCTCAGTGCAGACACCACATCCACCCAATCAAGACCGTGTAGATGGTAGAAATGCACAATATGGTCATGCATGTATAAAGAGGTTTGCATCAATGAACGTAAGTATCTCGCGTTCAACGGAATTTGAATTCCCAGAGCGTTCTCAACCGCTTCAGTGCCGCAGCGATAGTGGGAATAGGTACAAACACCGCAGATCCGCTGCACGATCAGTCCCACGTCCATAGGTGTACGGCCCTTGAGGATGACTTCAATACCACGCCAAAGTGTGGAGGATGACCAAGCCTTGTTGATGACGTTATTTTCATCAACTTCGACTTCGATACGTAAGTGACCCTCGATACGTGTGATAGGGTCGATAACAACGCGCTTGCTCATGGGTTATTCCTCCAGCGGTTTGGCAAAAATACTGGCAACGGCATGGGCTCCAATGCCCACCACAGTCGCGCCTAAAATCACCGCACCAATAGTATCTGCGGTCGCATCCAATCCATGGAGGAGTTGACGGCCAAGGGGTTTTTCAAAGTCGGCCATGTCATCCCAGAAGTTAGGTTCTGAGCAGCCCATACAACCGTGTCCAGCAAGTACTGGCCAGCTGGTGTGATGGTTAAAGCGCTCGGTAGGGCAGTTGTTGTAGGTGTAAGGACCTTTACAACCGACTTTATACAGGCAGTAGCCTTCTTTCGCGCCGTGATCGCCAAATTCTTCAACGAATTCACCGGCATCAAAGCGCCCGCGACGTTCACAGTTATCGTGTACCCGCGCGCCGTAAGCCCATTTTGGTCTGTTAAACATATCCAGCGCAGGTAATTTGCCGAACATGATGAAGTACATCAAAGTGCCGACTATGTTCTTTTCGCTCGGTGGGCAACCGCCTAAGTTAATGACGGGTTTACTGACCACTTCGTGCACGCCTTTCGCCCCCGTTGGGTTTGGATAGGCAGCTTGCACGCCACCAAACGCTGCACAAGTGCCGACAGAGATAATCGCGGCGGCGCCTTCTGCAGCATGTTTGATGATTTCTAACCCTGTGTGGCCTTTACAGCCCACAGTGAGGAAGCTGCCGTTATTGGCGGTCGGAATTGCCCCTTCAACGGCCAGTAAATAGCGGCCCTTGTAGGTTTCGAGTGCATTTTCGAGGTTTTCTTCGGCTTGCCAACCCGCAGCAGCCATTAAGGTTTCGTGATATTCCAAGGAGATATGATCGAAAATCAGCGAATCTAGATTGGGGGTATCGGTACGAATTAAGGATTCTGAGCAGCCAGTACATTCGGCCATGTGTAACCAGATTAAGGGTACACGGTCGGCTAATTCGGCAGCTTCGGCTACTAAGTTACTAAAGGGGAGCGGTAATGCGAGCATGCTCGTCACCATGGCACTCCACTTCATAAAATCACGGCGACTAATGCCGTGCTGTTGCATTTTCTCAATCAGCGATTGTTGTTGACGGGGAGCGAATTGGCGTAACGCATCTAAGCGCGCCTTTCCCTGTTCATATAGGGCTGCATGTGTGTCCATGGGTCAACCTTTTTTGTTATTTAAATGTAAATTGGTAAGGGTTTACATAATTGACAGGGTCAGTTTAGGCCGTTGGAGTGTAAGGATTATTGATGTATATCAAGAATTTTCAAGAGATGTGATAGAACTGAATTTGACATTTAATTAACATGACGCAGATCTAATTTCACTTTTTCTAATGGGACAAAATGTCTCATATTTGCCATTTTGGATGAAATCGGTCACTTAATCGGCGCTCATGTTATTAAGGTTACGCTGTTGAAAATGCCGACCTTAAGTGGGGGAGTCTGCGCATACGGCTTAATTGGGCTTATATCAGCTTGTTTAAGAAAACCTTAAGATTCAGTTAATAGATTCAAAGGTAATCGTTAACGCGGAATATTCTATGAAGAAAATATTGTTGTTACTCAGTTTAATGGCTGCTGGCGTACAAGCCGCGCCGTCGTTGGATCACCAAGTGTTTAACGCGCAAAACCAAGCTGTTTCCCTGAGTGAGTTTAAAGGTAAAGTCGTTTATGTCGATTTTTGGGCCTCTTGGTGTGGGCCTTGCCGTAAATCCTTTCCGTGGATGAATGAGATCCAAAAAAAGTATCAAGATCAAGGTTTGGCCGTCGTGGCAATCAACCTAGATACAGATAACGAGTTAGCCCAAGAATTCTTAAAACAAGTCCCTGCCAATTTTTCAGTGCGTTTCAATCCAGAAGGTGATGTCGCGCGCAGCTTCGATTTGCTGGGTATGCCGAGCAGTTTTATGTTCAATCGCCAAGGTCAGTTAGTGCAGCATCATGTTGGTTTTTATGCCGATAAAGCCGCTGAATACGAGCAAGAACTCGTCAATTTACTGAAGGAGTAATTTATGCTTAAACCCGCATTAGTCGCAGTCACACTCATTATAGGTTTGAGTGGTTGTTCAAATTTAGGGGTGCAGCCATGGGAGAAAGGCCAGTTGGCCCGCAGCGATATGGCGCTCGACAGTGAAAAGCTCGATCTGGCGCTCGATGATCATATTTATTTTAGTAAAGAAGGCAGTAGCGGTGGCCGTGCCTTTGCTGGTGGTGGATGTGGCTGTAACTAAACTCTCCGTTGGTGTTAGTTGCCCTTAGATGTAACGCACAAATGTAACGCGCAGATGTGCTTAAATCACGGGCGAAATCCCGCGGTATTGAATAGATAAAAGTGACCTACAGGTGTTGTCAGCTATGACCCAAAAAAACAATCAAATAAATGCAAGACAATCGAAACAGATTGCGGGTGCGTTAGCCTTAGCCAGTTGTGGGCTGTTTGCCACCAGTGGCCACGCGACTGAATTATCTAAAAAAGCTGACGACTGGAAGGTCGATGCTGCGCTAATGTATTACGGTGAGCAGGATAGAGTGCAGGCCGTTGAAGCCATAGGTACAGCGCAAAAAGCCTTTGGCGATGATAGCGTGCTGGATCTCAAATTGGTGGTCGATAGCTTAACCGGTGCCTCGGCTTCGGGCGCTGTGGCCCAAAGTAGCAGCCAAACCTTTACTCGTCCTTCGGGCAATGGCCAATACAGTGTGGCAGCGGGCGATACACCGCTCGATGACACGTTTCACGATACTCGCGTACAAGCCAATGTCGGTTGGAGTGAAGTGCTAACACCAGATTGGAAACTCAATGTTGGCGCATATGGCTCGAAAGAGTTTGATTATATGTCAATGGGGCTCAATGCCAGTATTGAACGCGGCTTCAATAAAGACAACACGACGTTATTTTTAGGCACAGCTTACAGCTTCGATGTGGTCGATCCTGTCGGTGGACGTCCGGTAGATTTATCCTCAATGGCGGTTCGCGATAACTTCGCCAGTGAAGAAGCATACCGCAGCGCATTTGATGCGACTCGTCAAAGTGGCAGCGATAACAAGCAAACCGCCGATGTGATGCTAGGCATCACCCAAGTACTGAGCCAGCGCTGGTTGTTGCAGGCCAATTATGGTTTATCGAGTGTGAATGGCTATTTAACCGATCCCTATAAAGTACTCAGTGTGGTGGATAACAATGGCATCACTCAGGATCTCTTGTATGAAAGCCGCCCCGATTCTCGCTTGAAGCATAGCTTCTATGTGATGACTAAAGGCGCGTTGGATGCGGGCGTGGTGGATTTTTCCTATCGTTATAATACTGATGATTGGGATCTCAAGTCGCACACCTTAGAAACCCATTACCGTTATTACTTTACGGGCAATTTTTACGGTCAATTGCATCTACGTTATTACCAGCAAACGGCGGCTAACTTCTATCAACCTTTCTTGATGGCGGATACGCCATTGACAGAGTTTGCCAGTGCCGATTATCGTATCGGTGATATGTCGGCTTATACGATAGGGATTAAATTTGGTCATCGATTATCGGGCGGTCATGAGATGTCGTATCGCTTAGAATATTACCAACAGGATCCGAAAAATAACGGTACGACTATTCCTGGAGAGCTGCAAAACTTTGATCTGTTCCCGACGCAGAAGGCGATAACAGCACAGTTTAGTTATTCTTTTTAATACGAAATAATGCTACTGACTCAGATAGCAAGGCGTTAAACTGTATGGGTAGCTTAGCTACCCATACTTAATTTTTCCCTGAGCTTATTTGAGCTGAATTCCAGTGGGATGCCATGTGAAGAGGTGATTTATGATGTCGACATCATCCCTAAAAACCGCACTTTATTCGCTGCAACGCCGTGATTGGGGTTATCTGGGCGAATTTAGGGCCATGGCGAGTCCCTGTGAAATTCTCATCGCATGCGATCAACTCGATATTGCCGATGATATGTTGGATATGGCTGTCACTGAGGCGCTGCGTATCGAGCATAAGTACAGTCGCTTTATTGCGCAGAATTGTCTGTGGCAATTAAACCATGCCTATGGTCATAAGCAGCTTATCGATGAAGAAACCTGGCAGTTGTTGGCTTTTGCTAAACAATGTTTTCAGCTCAGTGACGGACTCTTTGATATTTCTGCAGGGCCGTTAATGGAGCTGTGGCGTTTTGATCCCAAAGCCCAGTTGCCCGAACATGCCCGCATTCTTGCCGCGAAAGCCTTAGTGGGGTTTGATCGTATCGAGTTTGATTCGCGCCATATTGAGATGCCAACGGGGATGAAATTGGATTTTGGTGGCGTAGCTAAGGAATATGCGGTTGATAGAGTCGCCTACGAGTTGGCTGAATGTTATCCAGATATTCCTGTGCTAGTGAATTTTGGTGGCGATATCGCCTGTCCTGTGCCCAAAGAGTACCCATGGCAGGTGGGCATTGAAGATCCACAACACCTCGATCACGCGGCTAATGTACTGGCGATCAGTCAGGGTGCATTAGCGACTAGCGGTGATACCCGGCGGTTTTTTGAAGTCCATGGGAAGCGTTACGGCCATATTGTCGATCCACGTACTGGCTATCCCGTCGTCCAGGCGCCGCGCTCCGTGACTTTGTTAGGACCAAATTGTGTGACCGCAGGAATGCTGGCGACTATGGCCATGTTACAGGGCCAAGATGCGGAAGATTTTTTACAGCAACAAGATGTTAAGTTTAGTATTTTCCGTTAAGGGTTCTTTTAAAAGGCTCTGTTAAGGACATTGAATGCGTATTATGTTGGTTGAAGACAATGAGTTATTAGCCCAAGGGATTTGCTTAAGTTTGGCAAAGCTGGGTATGCAGGTTGATCACCTTAATAGTTATCAGCAAGCATTACAGGGCGTTAAAAATGAAAGCTTCAGTGCCATAGTGCTCGATCTGGGTTTACCCGACGGTAACGGTAAAGAGTTACTCAAGGCGTGGCGTCAGCAGGGGGTGTCAATTCCTACAATAGTGCTGACCGCCAATACGGATTTTGACACTAAGCTCGAATGCTTAGACATGGGCGCCGATGATTATCTCGGTAAACCTTTTGATGTGCGTGAATTGGCCGCGCGTATTCGTGCCATCGTCAGACGACAGTATGGGCTCGATCACAACAGTTTGATTATTGGTGCGCTGTGTATAGATTTAAATACCCGCGAAGTGACCTTTCGCGATCAAAATGTGCTGCTTTCACGGCGTGAATTCCAGTTATTGCTTGAACTCGCACAATCAGCGGGTCGTGTATTGACGCGCAGCCAACTGGAACAGTTAACCTATGGTTGGGATGAAGTCGGCAGCAACTCGATTGAAGTACACATTCATCATTTGCGTAAAAAGCTCGCCAATGAGCTGATTAAAACCGTGCGCGGAATCGGCTATACCTTGATTGAAATAAATTAATTCACTGAATTAAGTGACAATACTCACGTTTGTGGGTATTGATACCTCAGTCATTCGCTGAGGGTAAAACGTTAGGAAACCAAAGTGATTCGATTAAAGGGGCTGGATGTGTATTCACTGCGTTTGGTACTGACATTATTGATTTTGTCAGGTATTTCAGTGTCCGTTGCTGTCTCTAGCTGGTTGAGTACTCGGGATTCTAAGCATCAAATAGAAGAACTCTTTGATGCGCAAATGCTACAAACCGCAAAAATGCTGGAGCTGTTTTATCACACTGAGCCCGGTGCGACGCCCCAGAGTACTGCAAGACCGCAAGTGCTCCACGTTCCCGATAGCCAGATCAGTTCCTTTGCCGAAAAAGCCGATGCCCTGAAACTCGCCTATGAGCATAAATTGGCGTTTCAAATTTGGAGTGAGGCGGGCGAAGCCTTAGTGCTGTCGGACAATATTGGCCATCAACCTATCACCCGATTCGTGCAGGGTTATCACAAGAAAGTGTTTGAAGGTGAACTCTGGCATGTGTTCAGTTTTTTCTCGGTTAAAAATCATGTTTGGATTGTCACCGCTCAGCAGGATGAAGTGCGCCAAGAGCTCGTATCGCAAATCATGCACAACGCGGTTATCGTGCCCTTGATTGTGGTGCCTTTGACACTACTTATCGTTAGCCTATTGTTTTATCTATTGTTCCGGCCATTAAAAACCTTCGAAAGGGAGTTGATTGGGCGGGCGCCGAACGATCTCACGCCGCTGACTATGTCACTACCGAAAGAGCTCGTACCCGTTCGCCGTGCATTAAACTTATATATCAATAGCATAGCTAGATTCATTGCCCGTGAACGCCGTTTTAGCGCCGATGCCGCCCATGAACTTAAAACACCATTATCTGTGATTAAATTACATCAACACGGTTTAGAGAGCCTGATTGACGATGATCCACAGCAGAAATTTCATCTAGCCGCGATTGATGCTGGTGTGGTGCACATGAGTCATACCGTTGAACAGTTACTCGTGTTAGCGAGGGTGGATTCGATAAATGAGCTCAATGTGTCATCCCACGCTATCTTGCCTATGGTTGAAGATGCGCTTAATCAATTGATGCCACAAATCACCGATTATGAATGGAATATCGATATCGCGCCCCAGCTGACCGTGACTTGCGATCGGTTCTATCTGCTGCTCGTGCTAAAAAATATTATCGAAAATGCCTGCAAATACAGCCCGCAGGAATCAGAAATCTCAGTGTCGGCCCATTCACTGGGTGATGAGATTAGTATCTGTATTGCGGATCGCGGCCAAGGCATGACAGAAGAGCAGATTGCTAATGCCACAGAGCGTTTTTATCGTGTGAATGAAAATGAAGGCATAGGTGCGGGTTTAGGTTTGTCTATCTGCCATCACATCATTGAATTGCACCAAGGCCGTTTAGTGATAGCGCCTAGGGAGCAGGGCGGATTATCTGTGACTCTTTTTTTGCCGCAATAGTTCAGAAGTTAACATCTTAAAATAGATCTGCAGTTTAAGTGACATCACCTCAGTGGTTTTGATACATTTGGGTGAGTGTAATTGTGCGTTTGTCTGCTATTTTAGAAAAAATTCTTAGGTTTACCAACAGATTGGTTCGCTAATTGTGTTTTTTCATCTAAGATCATCCACACTAAGTTGAGGCTTTAAAAAGTCTCATTTTACTTTCAAAAATGTAGCATTTGGATCACTTAACCTGCTTTTGTAACTGTGAAAGCAGAAATATGCATGATAATGTTATTTTTATATTCCTTTTAGGTATAAACTTATTCTCAAATAGTATTGTGTAGAAGGGGTTAACTGCATCTTTATTTATGAGTTTTTTTCTCCTTCTGATATCTTTCGCGATATGTAAGCAACTGTTTTTTTTCGCCCCTAAGCGAGGGTGAAAAAAATTCACTGTATACATAAAAAACATTGATTTCTTAGTTTATTTTTTAGGTTACCTATCTATGGTTAGCTTGTTGCGTTGCCCATCGTCCAAACCTTATTCGTCACTCATTTGTTCACTGACGCTAGGCGCTGTTGTCGCCCTGTCTGGTGTCGCGTACGCTGAAGAGACAAAACCCGCCGAGACAGTTCCTGTGGTAACTCCGCCGAAAGTGATTTCTCAGCCCGCTACAAAAAATCAAGTGAGATTCACTAAAACAGGCGCTTTCGATAGCGATACTGTGGTGAAGATTGCAAAACGTTTGGCAGCGAAACCGTATGTGGCCCTTAAAGACCCGTTACCCGCTGGCCTGGCTAAACTGTCATACGATGAATATCGTGATATTCGTTTTAACCCGACTGCGTCCATTTGGCGTGATCAGGGTGTGCCTTTTCAAATGCAAATGTTCCACCGTGGCTTCTATTTCCAAGATTTGATCGAAATTGCGATTGTGGAAGGTCAGAACGCAACGCACTTGGCCTATGAGCCTAAGTATTTCACTGCGGGTGAAGTGATTACCCAAGCATTACCCAATGACGACATTGGTTATTCAGGTTTTCGCATTCATAACCAGCTGAATACTAACGGTGTGTTTGACGAACTTATGGTGTTCCAAGGTGCGAGTTATTTCCGTGCGTTAGGTAAAGGTAACGCCTATGGTTTATCTTCACGTGGTTTAGCGTTAAAAACTGCCGATGCCGAAGGGGAAGAATTCCCAATATTTCGCGCCTTCTGGGTTGAACGTCCATACAATGACAGCAACCTGATTGTCGTGCATGCCTTGCTAGATAGCCCAAGTGTGGCGGGTGCTTATACTTTCTCTGTTCGTCCTGGTGATAACACTTTGATTGACGTTGAAGCGACACTGTTTCCGCGAGTTGAGCTGAGCAAAGTGGGTTTAGCCCCAAGCACAAGCATGTTCCTGCATTCACTCAATGGTCGTCATGATACCGATGACTTTAGACCTGAAGTACATGATTCAGACGGTTTATTGATGTTAAACGGCCGTGGTGAGCATTTATGGCGTCCATTGGCTAACCCACGTCAATTACAGGTCAGTGCGTTTTCTGACAACTCACCACAGGGTTTTGGTTTGATCCAACGCGAGCGTGATTATGCGTCTTACCAAGATTTAGAAGCACATTATGAACGTCGCCCAAGTCTGTGGATTGAGCCTGTGGGCAACTGGGGCCAAGGTTCAGTGGTGTTGACTGAGATTCCGACTGAGTCTGAAATTCATGACAACATCGTTAGCTACTGGAAACCTCGTCAGCCTATTCCTGCGGGCAGTGAATTTCACTTTGCCTATCGCATGAGCTGGGGTGAAGAACCCGCGGCTAAAGTCGGTGCTGTACATGTGTCTCGCTCTGCCAGTGGCCGTGCCGATATTGCTAAAGCAACACCAAGACGTTTATTTGTGGTCGACTATCAAATTAAAGGTCCGATGACAGATGAAATGCCAGTTGCTAAAGTAGAAGCGTCTGGTGGTGTGGTTACCAATGTGGTGATTGCCCGTAATGCAACCAATAATGGCTATCGCTTAGCTTTTGAATTAGAGCCAGAAGATAAAGAACTTATCGAACTGCGCGCTGAACTCAAGTTCCCAACTCCTCGTCAGGTTGAAACCTGGCTCTATCGCTGGACGCTGTAAGGTTCATGACGGAGCAACATGATATGACTGTATCCGAAAACTCGGTACTCGAGACGGAAGTCCTCGTGGGTGGTAGTGCTATGCCAAATGAACGGCCTGGCGCTATGGAACCCCAAAATTTAAGTAAGATGCCAGAGGGATTCCCTCGCCGTAGTACAGTGGCGAATGGAGTACGTTCGCGTGCTTCGCGCCGCTTCTTAGTGGTTGGCGGTGCTTTATTACTGTCTTTATTTGCTATTTATGAAATGGGTGCGGTATTTAGTATCGGCGGAATTACGCCGCTAGAATATCTCGTGTTGGCGTTATTTGCGGTCAACTTTTGTTGGATCGCCTTAGCGTTCTGTAGTGGTATTGCGGGGTTTTTAATCTTGCTGCGCAAACCGCGGGCAAAAGATCTGCAAGTGACTGAGCTGCATACTCGCACCGCGATCTTAATGCCGACCTATAACGAATCCCCAGACAGGGTATTCTCGGCGGTCTCTGTGATGGCAGAAACCTTGTCGCAAACGGGTCATGGTCATGCTTTTGATTGGTTTATCTTAAGTGATACTACCGATCCCGATATTGCTTTGCTCGAAGAGCAGGCGTTTCTGGTGTTACGTCAAGAAACCCATAAGCATTCGCGGGTGTATTACCGTCGCCGTCGTAAAAACGTCGCCCGTAAAGCGGGTAACGTAGCCGATTTTTGCCGTCGTTGGGGGTCGCGCTATGATCACTTGTTAGTGCTTGATGCCGACAGTTTGATGGAGTCTTCAACCATCACTGGCTTAGCTCAGCGCATGCAGGCCGATCCTGATGCGGGTTTGATCCAAACGATTCCGTCGTTGATCAATGGCACCACTTTAATGGCCCGTTTACAGCAATTTGCGGCGCGTATTTATGGTCCGGTAATTGGTACCGGGTTAGGCTGGTGGGTACAAAAAGAAGGTAACTTCTGGGGCCACAACGCCATTATCCGCACCGAAGCCTTTATGACCGCGGCCGGATTACCCAACCTTAAGGGTAAGCCACCTTTTGGTGGCCATATCATGAGCCATGACTTTGTTGAAGCTGCGCTGATCCGCCGTGCGGGCTGGAGTGTGGTCATTGCCTATGACTTACCAGGTTCATACGAAGAATGTCCACCGTCGATTATCGACTTAGCCGTGCGTGATCGCCGCTGGTGCCAAGGTAACTTGCAGCATTCGCGTATTTTGCCGACCAAAGGTCTGCACTGGGTGAGCCGTTTGCATTTACTGACGGGCATCATGGCCTACTTATCATCACCTTTCTGGTTGATGTTGATTTTGACTGGTTTGATGTTGGCCCTGCAGGCACACTTTATTCGACCTGAATATTTCACCGATCAATTTTCACTATTCCCCACTTGGCCCATCATGGACTCGGATAGGGCATTGAGATTGTTCTACATTACTATGGGCGTCTTGTTCGGCCCTAAAGTATTTGGTGTCTTGTTGCTGCTTAAAGACGGTGAGTTTGCTCGCAGTGTTGGTGGTCGAATTAAAGCGATATTCAGTGTGATCTTTGAGGTCATACTCTCAGCGCTGATCGCACCTATCATGATGTTCATTCATTGCGGTGCCGTGATGTCGATTCTAATGGGCCGCGACAGTGGTTGGTCGCCGCAACGTCGTGATGACGGCAGTATGCCGTGGATGACGTTAATCTATCGTCACCGTTGGCATATGCTGGCGGGTGTGATGTTAGGTTATGCAGCTATTTTGGATTCTCTGACCTTGTTAGCTTGGATGAGTCCAGCCTTGATTGGTCTGTGGATTGCCGTGCCTATTTCAGCATGGACGGGTTCTGTCAAAATCGGCGAAGTGTTTAAACGTGCGGGTATTCTTGCGACGCCTGAAGAGCGCAATCCTGCGCAGATTTGTCTGCAAGCACATGAAGCCCGTGCCGCTTACCAAAAACACATTGCTGAGCCTTGGACATTGGCACAGGTACTTAAAGATCCTGCGTTGATGGAGCTGCATTTGGCTATGGTGGATAAACAGCCATTGCGCGCTGCGGGGACTCCGATTGAAGCGATGGAAGCCATAGTGCATGTGAAAGTGCATGAAGCTCGCTGCCAGCAGAGTGCATTAGCTGTACTGAATCGCCAAGAAATGGCGATGGTGTTAGCGAATCCTTTGATGTTACGTAGCCTGCAGAAATTACCAGAGCAGTTTGTAGAAGAAGATCTGGTGTCTTTTTGCTAACGAATATCTAACGCACAGCGAACCAACATTAGCGCAGCATTCGCTCGCAAATGAGTTTGGTTGTAATTATTAGAAAATGCCACTGACGACCTCAGTGGCATTTTTCTTTTCATAATCTGCAGTTTGCCCCTAGTAATTAACTGAACCCCATGAAATAGTCGTATTACAGTATTATTGACTGACATGATCGCTGGCTTTCAAGTGACCTTAAATAGCGAAGGGAGTATTTATGGTATTGCACAAGATCATCCAGTATTTCTCACCGTTTGTACGCGCATCGCAAATTAAACGTATGCCCATGAGTCGCTGTTTGGGACTGTTAGTGCTGAGCGTTATTGTCTGTTTTCCTATCACGTCAGTGGCAATGGCTACCGATGATACTCAAGTCATTTCATCGAATCCCAGCATTGGGGCACAGCAAGACATGCTGCAGCTAAACAGTGTGCAACCAAGCACTGAGAGTAAAGCCGATGAGCCCGATGCAGCCTTGCCACTTACGGCATTAGTGCCGCAGGTGTTGCTGCTGGATCTTGCGGGCGTTAATCCTATTTTTGGTCTGCATTATCGCGAATTAACATTATCACCAAATACCTTATCAGCGGCCGATGTGGCGCGGGTTCAAGCTGATGTGACGGGCTACTGGCGTTATATCAAGACCTTTGCACAGTGCAATAACGGCGCACCTGTAGACACAGTATCATCAGTTATTCCAACGGATCTCCAATATCAAAGGGTGCTAAAACAAGTCACCCATTTAGCGCTATTGGATGCGGCTGATCCTTGGGAAACCTTAGTGCTGGATGAAAAGTTAACGGTCGGAATGAGTCATCCACTCCTTGATACCATAGCTAAACGTTTGTGGCGCTTGGGTGACTTAGCCATTGAGCCAATGACTAACTTTGTCTATAGCGAAGAATTGGTGGTTGGTGTTAAGCGTTTCCAACAAAGGCATGGGTTAAAACAGGACGGGGTGATTGGTAAGCAGACCTTGTACTGGTTGAATCAATCGCCAAAGGCGAGGGCAGTCTTATTGGCTAAAAATACGATTCGGCAACGAGTGTTTGAACGTAAGTTGGAGCCAAGCTACTTGCTGATTAACGTGCCCGCCTTTGAGATGATCTTAGTCGATAATGGCACCACAGTGCTCAATTCCAAAGTGATTGTGGGCAAATCTTCTCGGCAAACCCCGCTGCTGGATAGCCAGATTTCCAGCGTGGTCCTCAATCCCAGTTGGCGAGTGCCGAGCAGCATTCTACGCCGAGATATCCTGCCGCAGATTCGGCGAAATGGTCATTATCTTAATGAACGCCAATTTGATGTGTACGACTATAACGGCCAACTAGTGCAACACATGCCAGAAGAATGGCAGGGCTTAGCCAGCACTTCGTTTCCCTATCAGCTAGTGCAACGCCCAGGGGTGAAGAATGCATTAGGCAAATATAAGTTCCACTTTGATAACAGTTTTAGTGTTTATTTGCATGGCACTTCTGAGCCAAGTCTCTTTAATAAGGATGATAGGGCACTATCATCAGGCTGTATTCGGATTGAAAAAGTCACTGAATTAGCTCAATGGTTTAAGGAACATTTAGTCAAAGATAAGCGTTTATGGGACAAATTAGCCCCAGATGTAACGCAGCCCCAGTGGTTTTCACTTTCTCAAAAGCTGCCAGTGCATCTGGTGTATTGGACTGCGTGGCTAGATGACAGTGGGCAAGAGCAATACCGTAATGACATTTACCATTTAGAAGCTGAGTTGACGAATGCCGTACCCGCCACGGTTTTAGATCTCAATTAAGATTTTGGCACCATAAAGCTGAGTAAGATAACAAATTGAACTCACAGGGCATTTTAAAATCGTGGGCAGAATGGGGTTGGCAAAACTTGATCTTAGGGCTTATTCAGTATAATTTGCTTGATTAGTGACCAAAAAGCATACAAAAGGTGATCATGTGACTTTGATATGTCCTGCCCGTAGGCAGTTATTGTTAGGCCTGAGTGGTGTGGCATTATGTTCTCTTATTCCCTCAAAAGCAGTAGCCAGTCGTTCAACCAAAGGGATCCGCGAGTTAAGTCTGTTTAATCGCCATACTGGTGAGCGCGATGACGGCAGTTACTGGGTTGATGGTCATTATCAAAGCAAGGTATTAAACGATTTTAATCATTTACTGCGGGACCATCGCCAGAATGTGGCGGCGCCTATGGATAAACGTTTATTCGATTTACTCTATTCCCTTAAAACGACTTTGAATGTCGACGATGAAATCCATGTGATTTCTGGTTATCGTTCACCCAAAACCAATGCCATGCTTGCGAGTCACAGTGGCGGTGTCGCAAAAAAGAGTTATCACATGCGCGGCATGGCTATGGATATCGCGATCCCAAGCGTTAAGCTTAAAACCCTCAGAGAAGCGGCTTTATCCCTAAAACTGGGTGGAGTGGGCTATTATCCTAACTCTGGCTTTGTGCATGTCGATTGTGGGCCGGTACGACACTGGTAGCGTGAATAATTTGTTGCTGAACTCGTTGATAGAATCCTTGCTCTAGGGCTTGAGATTCTGTCAGGTAATGCCTCAGCAGCGGGATAAATTGCTGGTTGAGCTTGTTCATTTCTCTATGCTGTTGCCAATCACAGATCAATAAACTCAAATGTTGTGAGAATTGATACTGCCTTTGCCTTTGTAACTCAATGTCGACCGACTCAATGACTTGCATGAGTAAAATCAAGCTGCGGTTTTTCTGTTGGGTGCAGGCAAGCAATTCTAAAAATTTTAATTCGAGGGTATTTTGCTGGTAAGGAACGGTTTCGATAAGTGAGACAAGTTCACGGGCCAGTTGGCATGAAAGTCTGTTTTCTTGTTGTAACTGGTATAGCGCATGACGCATTTTTTGACACAGCAGTTATCGAAATTTGCCCGAGCTTATCAGGCTTCTCAATTTCCCAGTGTGATCTAGATCGCGTGTTTTTTGTTTGAGATCAAAGCCTTTTCCCAGCTGTAACAGCCAAGATACAAGTTCTTCAATTTGATAAATTGCTACCTGTTTTACTAACGCAGCGGCGGACAAATTGATGGGTTGCGGCATTCTTGTGCGCCTTGGGTATCTATGTTAGTATTCGCGCGCTTTATATGAGCCGTCATTGGTCGAAAATGCCGGCAACTTTTTACTCTAAATTTAAGTGAGAAACACATGTCTTACACTATCCAAGCACAAACCCGCACTGAAATAGGGAAAGGTTCGAGCCGCCGCCTACGCCATGCTGGTAAAGTACCTGCTGTTATTTATGGCCAAGGCAAAGAGCCAGTTTCTATTGTTTTTGATCACAAAGATATCATCAACATTCAAGCTAACGCTGATTTCTACACTTCAACTCTGACTATCGTTGTTGATGGTAAAGAAGTGGGTGTACGCGCACAAGCTATGCAACGCCACGTGTTCAAGCCAATCATTGAACATGTTGACTTCGTTTACGCTTAATTGTCGTAACTGAAGCAAAAAAGCGCCTAAGGGCGCTTTTTTTGTGGCTGATTTTCACGCGACTGATTTTCATCTGATGGATCGGCGTGACTCATTTTATTGTTGCCAAAGACTTATCATAGATAGGCAGAGTGTATCGACACTCCACCCGAGTCTTAATCTTGCTACTTGATATTAAAGTTGTAATAGATATCAAGAGATTGCCCTAAAGTACCCGATACGGTTTCGAGATAAAGCTGTGATAGCAGGTAATATCTGACCGTCATCTCATAGCCAGGGTTAAACACGCCTACCCCGTATTTCACCATCAAGTTCTCACCGATAAAGCCACTGATCGCCACACGGCCTTCATCGTTGGTGTCGAGTTGCACGTTAGAGAAACCAAACTCTTCTATTAATCCGGTCGCGGTATTTCCTATATTATTTATTGCGCCGCCGCCCACCTGCGAGCCTAAACCTAAGGCCGCGCCCATCATCAACGAGTTATTTTGCTCATTGTTGGCACTGTTAAAACCACTGCCTTTAATAATGTAAGACAAGATTTCAGCCTGCTCTTTAGCGGGGTTAGAGAACAGGGTCACCACAGGGCGGGCGGGAGTGCCAGTAACGCGCACACCTGCGACTAAGTCTTCACTCTTAATCTCGCGTATTGCCTCAATATTTAAGTTTGGCACTGACGTTGGCCCCACAAACTGCACTTCGCCGGTACGGATCTTCAGGGTTTGGCCCATAAATTTGTAACTGCCCTGATTGACCTTGATATTACCGAAGAGCAAAGGTGGGCGGAACGCTTGTTGTTGCAGCTTTAAGGTTCCTTGCAGCTTACCCTTGAGGCCCATGCCATCAATCCTGAGCTCGTTGCCTACACTGATATTCAGATCGGCTACGACGGCATAGGGGCTGGTTTTAGGTTGCATAGCGGCAATGGAATCGTCAAAGACCACGTCCTCTGAGGTGGCGATACCGCCTTCTGCTAATGGCACAATTTTAATATTGCCAGAAGGGACTGCAATTTTTCCTTTTACTGCCAGTTGCTTACTATTGAAGCTTAAATTGATATCGGGTGAAACATCGAGGATAGCCAGTGGCGGTTGGATCACGGCGAGCTTATCGCCTTCGAGGGCTAATTCGCCACTAAATTGACCTTGTGGCCATTGCAGCTGGCCATTTACCCTGCCCAAGCCATTGCCCATCATCCAGCGACCTTTAAGCTCGGCTTGTTGACCCGCGAACGACATTGACATATCAATTTTGTCTATGAGTGTTGGGTTTGCCGTCAGGGCTAAGGCACCCTCCGTTAAGGCCATGCTTCCCGACACTTCCGGCGCCTCTAGACTGCCCGCAAAGTTAAGCTGACTGGTGAGTAAGCCTTGTACCGTATTGAGTTGTGGGAAAAATTCTCCCAGTGGTTGTAAGTTGATTTGCTTGATATTGGCATAACCAGAGAGCGAGCGGTCTGGGGTGACATTGACGTTGATCTCACTCTGCCAACTGGCCACGCCTTCAGATTCAAAATTTAATACTGTTGCTAGCCGTTTAGCATCTAAGGTCGCCAGCAATGACAAATGTTGGTAATTAATGGTGACTTCACGATTCTTATCCCGTTTGAGCATGATACTGCCAGGAGCAAAATCAAAGTCCACATCGGCTGTCGGTTTACGACCCGCAGTCCAAGCAAAATTGGCTAACAGCGAGGCCGGACCATCCCAGCGCATATTCGTTGGCAATATCGGTACGAGTAACTGCCCCGGATTCCCTGAGTAGCTCACCTGCGCGCTGCCTTTTTTGCCTATGGCCGTCTCACTGTTTAGACAGATACGGCTGTTCGGATTCATGAGACAAAACGGTGTGATGCTGCCCTGATTCTTGTTTTGGTCCCAAGCGAGATTAATGGCGTTGTCGAGCTGCCATAGGCCAACGGGGGTATTGAGATTTAAACGTTCAACATCGAGCCGTAGCCGTGACTTTTTCACATCGTATTGACTGCTCACTGTGGTATCGAGGCCAAGATCGCCAGTGGCATTCAGGGTCAGCTTTTGAGCGTCAATCGTGCCTTTCGCCCCAACCGTCACTGTATCTAAATTCTGATCCGCAATCTGTAAGGCTTTTGATATCAGCGAGATAGCAAATTCATGTTGATCTAGCGGCTTGTAATAGGCCTTTAAGTTGGATTCTCGCAGTTTAATGTTTTGATAAAACAGTTCAGCGAGTTGGGCGGTGAGTTCAACTTGAGGGTGTTTTTCATCCCCTGTGACATTAATTTGCGCCTGCAATTGGCCGCTGGCCTTAGGCAACCAAAGACCGAAGTCGGGCACTTGCAGCTCACCCTGTAGATCCCAGTTGGCGTTGGCTTCGCCTTTGAGTGCCAGAGTCGAGCCCAGTACTTTGGCGTTCAGCCCCTTAGCACTGACATACAGGGAATCATTCACACTGATATCCCCTGTGATATCGAAGGGATAACCTTGCAGGGTGCCCGTGAGCTCAGTGTCGTTCAGGGAGACTTGCCAGCGAGGATCAGCAAATGAGCCTTGAGTGCGTAATTTTCCTGAAATCAAACTGTCCGGTAGACCGGTTGCTGTTTGCGTCGTATCCGTTTGTGGCAGTTGTACTTCCTGCAGTTTTACGTCATTGAGCCAGAGATTGGCGTTCCAGCGAATGGCTTTTTGATAATCGAGTTCGCCCGTGAGCTTGACCTGACCAATCGCGCCCGTTGCATCAAGATTATTAATGGTTAACTTAGCATCTTGATGCTGAAGGCTAGTGTTTATGGCGAGCACTTTGTGGAATGGTGTCGTCAGTTCACCTTTAAGGCTCGCCTCTTGACGATTGAGATCGCCATGACTTTCCAGTGCCACATCGCTGACTGAGTATTCAGGGCTTTTTAGCGGCCACTGCAGCCGTGTCTGTTCAAGTTTTACCTTGTAGGGCAGGCTTGGATCGCGAAGCGTTATCTGCCCATCTAGCGTGAAGTCGGCATCGCCCTTGGCGACAGCGTTGACTTGTAGTTGCCCTAAGCTTTGGCTCAGCTTTACATCTAGTACTTGATGAGTCAGTTCAGGTAATTCGGCTAATTGGTTAAGGGTGAGGTTGGCTTCTAAATCGAGTGGATAATCTTTATCGAGCGTTAAGCTGCCTGTGATATCCGCGCTGCCATCTGTATGGTTGATAGCGAGATGATCTAAGGTCAATTGATATTCGCGGAAATGACCTTGCAGCTCGGCATGGCTAAAGACATCTTTACGATCGCCGATTTGCAGCGTGGTGTTATCAAGTGTGAGGGCATTGACCGTCACAGGAAAAGGCATAAACACTTGTGGCAAATGCGCTAGAGCCCACTCTGCACTACTGTTTTTTGCTGGCTTGTCTTTTGCCGGCGAGTTGGCCGATGGATCAGGCGTCGCATTGGCTGTTGTGCTGGCTGTGCTGGCCGCTGCGTTGGGTGTCGTACTCTCGGCTATGTCGGCGTTAGAAGCCGTCGTTGTCGCTGCTTGGTTCGTGTGTGCGGCATCGGTTGCTGTGGGGATCAGCACGAACAATCCTTCACTGAAAAGCTGCTTAATCGACAAGCCTTCGGCAAGCCACTTTGCCTCTGCGTTAAGGCGATTGGCCGTAAATTGCATCTCATCAACTTGGATATTCACAGCGTTGAGTTCCGCGGAATCTAACTCAATATCAAAGGGTAATTGCAGCTCGCTGGGCTCTTCATCGAGCGGCACTATCGGGGTTTCGTTTGTGTCGGCAGACAGGGCTAAGGTATCAATAGTCACATCGACTTTGGCCGCAGATAAGCCATTAACACATAAACGTTTTTGTAGTAAACAGGCGGGTTGCCACAGTAAATGCAGATCCTCAAGTTGCACCTTGATGCCAGCCATAGACCAAGACGCATGGGACAGGGCTAAGTCTTTATTAATGGAGCCTGAGGTGTAAGTCAGATCAAGATCGGGCACAAACTGATCGGCTAAGCCTACTGTGATGCGCGAGCCAAACTCTGTGCCGAGTAATAGGGCGATTAATACTAAAAGCCCTAATGGCACATAGATGATAATCCGAGTCCAGAGTTTGAACTGTCGCCACAGTTTTTGGATGAATGACACCGATTGGGTGACAGAACTCGCAATGGCTTCAGTGACTTCGGTGATAGGGCTGTCTATTACGTCTTGCTCTGTTGGCTTATTATGCTCTGGGGGCTGGCTCATAGATCGGTCCCCATGGTCAGGTGAATACGCCATGATCTTTCAATGGTATCGGTTTCTTTCAATCCAACCCCTAAATCCAGTTTGATTGGGCCTATGGGGGAGATCCAATGGATACCGCCACCGACAGAGACAACAGGTTCAAATTGATTATTATCGAAGGCGTTACCCGCATCGATAAAGGTACCGACCCGCCAAGTGGGGGTTACATAATATTGATATTCTAAACTGCCGACCATTAAATAGCGGCCACCTATGACCTCGCGATTGGTTTTACCATCATCTGCGACATAATCTAAATAGGGACCCAATTCTTGATAACCATAACCCCGTACACTTTGATCACCACCGGCAAAATAGCGCAGCGAAGGCGGGATAGAAGCCAGATCATTCTCGTTGGCTAAGTTGGCGGCTAAATCGATACGCGCAACAATCCTGTGATTGTCGAAGAAGGTATCAATCCATTTAAATTTGGCTTGAAGGCGCGCTAAGCGGGTTTCTGATCCTAAATAAGGGTCGGCATAGTCTAGGCTGTAAATCTGTCTGAAACCAGACTTAGGATCGAGTGAATTATCTCCCCGCGTCGTTCGCGAAAAGTTGATCCCAGCCAGATAAAACGACGGCATATAATCGACATCAGACTGGGTGTATTCTTCGCGAATAGCCTCAAGTGAATAATTCATTAGCCACTGATTTTCTAGTCTTTGTTGGCGCAATAGTCCAATAAGGTATTTAGTCGATTCAAGCTGACCTGTGTTACTAAAATCGCGATTCTCGGCGTCATACACTTGGGTCACACCGTATTTATCCCGCAGTAAACCGACGCGGATTTTTAATTGATCATCTAAGGGATGTGTCAAGGGGATAGTATAAGTGGTTAATAACTTAGGTCTATCCGGTGACCATTCGAGGCTGGTTTCCTGTGAATGGCCGTATTTATTGATTTGTGGCGTGCGCCAAGTGACGCGCACCCTTGGGTCGAAAGCTTGGTCTGTCTTACCAATATCACCACCAAAACCGAGCTCAATGGCGTGGCTTGCCTTAGGGGTTAATTCGACCAGCACAGGAATATGACTCTCTTCGACACCGTCGATTTGCGGGATCACTTTGATATTGGCGAAATAGCCCGTATCTAATAACTGGCGATTCAGCGCGCTCACACGGCGGGTTGAATATGAAGCACCTGCCTTAAAAGGGATAAGATCTTCTAAAATTTCAGGTTCTAAACTATGGCCTTCGAAGCTGACTTGGCCAAATTTATAACGTTTACCAGAGTCGAAATGTAAACTTACCTGCGCGGTATTAATGTCGCGGTTAACTTTAATCTGTGATTCCGTAAATTCACCATCGAAGTAACCTCGGGCTAAAGCTAAGGTGACCAGTTGCGATTTGACGTCGCTATATACACCGTGGTTTAGCACATCGCCAGGCTTTAAGTTGACCTTAGCCAGCCATTGATCGAAGGCGCGATCATCAAGCATTTCACCACTGAAGTTAATATCGACCCACTGAACTATGGTTGGCTCGCCGGCAGTGATCACCAGTTTTAGTTCCCACGGTCCCTTGTCATGTTCCGTCAGTTTTTCTTCCACTTCGCCATGATAGTAACCCATGGATTCTAAGGCTGTGCTGACATTGTCATCGACATTAAACAGAAAGGCACGGCGCTGCACCTCGGATTCGGGTAAGGTGCCTAAGTGCGCAACTATGTTACGTTGCAGAGCTTCATTCACGCCTGTGACAGATAATTTAATAAATTCATCTGCCGCCGCAGCGACGGATGTGACTGAAATCAGACTCAGAAATAAGCAAAAACGAAAGTAATGTGAGGTGATTTGCAAAAATGGCTGCACTTTATAGTCCCTGTGATGTGGCATCATTGTCGCCAGAATAAAACCAACAGGCAAGGAGATGATTGAAATTACACGATGAAATGGGTACAAAGGACGCTACTTTTTAAGGGGATGTAAAGAATGAAAACAAAATTAGCCACCTTTAGTTTAATTATCTCGGGTTTACTTTTTATGTCACACAACACCTTTGCCAATGACAAACCGTTTGCGATTGCGATCCACGGCGGCGCTGGCACGATTTCTAAGGCTAATCTCACCCCTGAACAACGCCAAGCCTACAAAGATAAGTTAAAGGAAGCGGTCGATAAAGGCTCAAAAGTGTTAGAAGAGGGCGGTGACAGCTTAGTCGCGGTGCAAACAGCCATTAATATTCTCGAAAATAGCCCACTGTTCAATGCTGGCATAGGCGCTGTGTACACCTATGACGGCGGGCATGAGTTAGATGCGTCCATTATGGATGGCAAAACCATGAATGCCGGCGCAATTGCTGGAGTGCGCCATATCGCCAATCCCATTGATCTCGCTTTAGCCGTGATGAATAAGTCTGAACATGTGATGCTCTCGGGCGCAGGCGCAGAAGAATTTGCACTGACACAAGGCTTTAGCTTAGTGCCGAACGGTCATTTTGATACTGACGAGCGTTATCAGCAATTACTCGATGCTCGGCAAAAACTGCAAGCTGCGGCTAAATCAGAGCAAGTCGCAAGTGTTGAGATGCAAGATCTCGATTACAAATTTGGTACCGTAGGCGCCGTCGCCTTAGACAAAAATGGCAACTTAGCAGCTGGTACCTCAACTGGCGGCATGACGGCAAAACGCTTCGGTCGCATTGGTGATTCTCCTGTGATTGGTGCCGGCACCTATGCTGAAAATGGGGTGTGCGCCGTATCGGCAACCGGACACGGTGAGTTCTTTATTCGTTACCAAGTGGCGGGGGATATTTGTGCCAAAGTGAAATACCAGCAGAAATCCATTATTCAAGCCGCCGATGAAGTGATCAATCAGCGGCTTATTACTGCTGGCGGTTCGGGTGGCGTGATTGCCGTCGATCAGCGCGGTAATATCGCTACGCCATTTAATACCGAAGGCATGTACCGCGCAACCCGTAGCAATGGCGAACCCGCCCAAGTGCTGATTTGGCAAGACCAATAACTTGAATTGTAAAAGCTGTTGGTTCGTGCCTGACATTGCTTACAAGATTGTTTACAAGTTGGTGTAAAAAATAGCTTAGAAATATCTCACAGAAACATGGCTCAGAAACCTTAAAAAGCGAGTGCTGCGAAAGTGGCACTCGCTTTTTGCTTACGGTTTTTTGCTTTAAGACTGGATAAGAAGCTGATAGGTTTGAGCTATTACGATTAGTCTATGGTATGTGCATATAAAGCGTTGTTTGATTTCATTAGACGTACAATCATCAAACGCAAAGCCGCACTTAACTCACAGTCAAAGTTGCAGTTTGTGTCCAGCGAACACATCGCGTCTTCATGAGGTTGCACTCAACGTATAAGGATATTGACATGATTTCTACCGTGTTAACCGACCGCGTCAGGGTTTTCCTCAATCGGTTTCGCCATCGACTTTGGGTGAAACCACTGCTTGTTTGCCTATTATCGATTGCAGTCGCCTTCGTTGCAAAATTGGCAGATGGTACTGAGCTTGTTGAGATTGCACCTAAGGTGTCATCGGCCTCCATCGAGGCGCTGTTATCCGTTATGGCTTCCAGCATGCTGGTTATCGCCACTTTTTCCGTGGGTTCTATGGTCTCGGCCTATGCTTCGGCGGCTAACACGGCAACACCACGTTCATTTATTTTAGTTGTCGCCGATGATGCCTCTCAAAATGCGCTATCGACCTTTGTTGGGGCATTTATCTTCAGTATTGTGGCACTCACTGCGGTTAAAAATGATTACTTTCAAACTGCGGGTCTGTTTATCCTCTTCCTGCTGACCACGTTTATTTTTGGCATGGTGATCTTTACCTTTGTACGTTGGGTGGATCGCATAGCTCGTCTTGGCCGCATGGCAACCACAATTGAGAAAGTTGAAAAGGCGGCGGCAGATGCCCTGACACGGCGACGCAATACCCCACATCTTGGCGGCGTTTCAGTGCGTCCCCAAGCGCGTGGACGAGCCGTGTACGCGGCTAACGTCGGTTATGTTCAGTACATTAATATTGCCGCGATACAGCGCTGGGCAGAGAAAAACGAGGTGCGAGTCGTGATTGCAGCCTTGCCGGGCACGTTCGCCACGCCCAATCGACCATTGGCATACATTAGCGCCGATGGTGCGGAGCAGACTGAGATTGATTGCACCTGTGTTGCCGAGTCATTCCAGATTGGTGATACCCGTCTTTTTGACGACGATCCGAGATTTGGGTTGGTGGTACTGTCGGAAATCGCTGGCCGCGCCTTATCACCCGCGGTCAATGACCCTGGTACGGCCATTTGCATTATAGGCACACTGGTACGGCTGTTTACCCTATGGGGTGAACCCGCAGCAGTTGATGATAAACCCGCGCCAGAGTGCGATCGCATTGAAGTCCCTCACGTTTATGTGCAGGACATGTTTGATGATGCGTTTACCGCGATAGCCAGAGACGGCGCGGGAGTGGTGGAAGTCGCTGTACGGCTACAAAAAGCGCTTGAATCGTTAGCATCCAGCGGTGACGGGGAAATACGTGCGGCCGCTGAGTACCACGGGCGGCTGGCACTTAAGCGTTCACAAAAGGTGCTTGATATTGAAGAGGACTTACAAGCCGTACAAGACGCCGCCAAGTTTGCCGAGTCAGCAGCTTCGTCTAACACTTAACGAGACATTTATTATCTCATCGTGCTGTGTATCCGTTTGTTGTTTCTTTCTATTCTGTCAGCACTTTTTGACATTCGGTTTACACACTAGATAAGCGCAATCGATATAAATCGCACATCCTTGCCGATATTTTGACTAGACTTCAAACGTAGGGTTAATTCGAGGGGAAGACTATGGACTTAATTAAGATTCGTGACCATATGGATCGTCAGCCCGTGTTACTGCGCGCGAATATGTCGCTGGCGACCGCGGTCGAAAAGCTGTTAGATAACAATAAAATGGGTGCTGCAGTGGTTGATGATGCGGGTGATTTGGTGGGCTTTTTATCCCAGCAGGATTGTCTGGCTGTGATGATCAAGAGTAGCTATCACTGCGATATGACATCAGTGGTGAAGGACTGTATGCGTACTGAAGTGCTGTTTGTCGGGCCTGATGACAGTATTTTGCAACTCGCCGAACAAATGCTCGGGCCTAAACCTAAGGTGTATCCTGTGGTTGAACACGGTAAAGTGATAGGCACGATAAATCGCACTAATGTGCTCAAAGCGATGAATATCTATATGCAACAATGCTATCTGTCACCGGTTTAATCTGAGCCGCTGTGGACATAATCTGACACCCTTTATCCTGAGTGCAGAGTAAATTAGCAATACCATTGCGCCACTTTCCTTGCTAGGATCGCCGTTTTTGATGCTAGCAATGGAATTTGGATTTGAACTCAGACAAACATCCGCTATCGAACGCCTTTCTTAATCTTTGTTATCAGGCTGATGCGTCTAGGATCCGTCGTCGTTTATTTAAGCTCAATAAAGAAGCCGACTCAGATAAAAAAACCCAAGTCTTAGCCCAGCTGAGTGAGCAAGCGCAGGCGGCGTTTGAGAAGGTTGAGCAGCGCCGTAACGCTCGCCCTAAAATCCAATATCCTGAAAACCTTCCCGTTTCTTTGATGCGCGATGACATTGCACGCGCGATTGCAGGCAATCAAGTGGTGATCATTGCCGGTGAAACGGGCTCGGGTAAAACCACGCAGCTTCCCAAAATTTGTTTAGAACTCGGCTTAGGTTGCCGTGGCATGATTGGCCACACCCAGCCAAGACGATTGGCTGCGCGCAGCGTGGCGAGCCGAGTTGCTGAAGAATTACAAAGCCCGCTCGGTGAAGTGGTCGGCTTTAAAGTGCGGTTTGCCGATGCGCTTAAGAGTGACTCGTATATTAAGTTGATGACCGACGGTATTTTACTGGCGGAATTGACCTCAGATCGCAATCTCGACCAATACGATACCATCATCATAGATGAGGCCCACGAGCGCAGCCTCAACATCGATTTTATTCTGGGCTACCTTAAACAGATCCTTAAAAGACGCCCCGATCTCAAAGTCATCATCACGTCGGCGACCATAGACGTTGAGCGTTTTTCTAAGCATTTCAACAATGCGCCGATTATCGAAGTGTCGGGCCGTACCTTTCCGGTCGAAACCCGTTACCGACCCTTAGTGCAAGATAGCGATGCCGATTTAGATCAAATTGAAGGCATTTTTGCCGCCGTCGATGAGCTGGTGGCCGAAGGGCTGGGCGACATTCTGATCTTTATGAACGGCGAGCGGGAAATTCGCGATACGGCCGAACAATTAAGTCGGCGTAATTACCGCGATACCGAAATTTTGCCGCTGTACGCGCGTTTGTCCTATGGCGAGCAGTCCAAAGTCTTCAGTAGTCACAGAGGTCGGCGGATTGTACTAGCGACGAACGTGGCGGAAACCTCGCTGACTGTGCCGGGTATTCGCTACGTTATCGACCCAGGTACAGCGCGCATTAGCCGCTATAGCTACCGCACTAAGGTGCAACGTTTACCGATTGAACCTATCTCTCAGGCGAGCGCCAATCAGCGTCAAGGCCGTTGTGGTCGTGTGGGACCGGGTATTTGTATTCGTTTGTACGATGAGGCGGATTTTAATAATCGTCCGGCGTTTACCGATCCTGAAATTCTGCGCACTAACTTGGCCTCGGTCATTTTGCAGATGCTCGCCATCGGTTTAGGTGATATCGGCGGCTTCCCGTTTATCGAGCCACCCGATCCACGCCATATCCGCGACGGTTTCTTGCTGCTCGAAGAATTACAAGCGGTTGAGAGCAAACACGGCAAGCTAGTATTGACACCACTTGGGCGTAATCTGGCGCAAATTCCTGTGGATCCGCGTTTGGCGCGTATGGTGGTCGAGAGTCAGCAGTTAGGCTGTTTGAACGAAGTGCTGGTGATTGCTGCGGGCTTATCGATTCAAGATCCCCGTGAGCGTCCGATGGAGAAGAAGCAAGCCAGTGATGAAGCTCATCGCCGTTTTGCCGATCCCAGTTCCGATTTCGTCAGTTGGATTAACCTGTGGCAGCACTTAAAAGATCAGCAAAAAGAGTTATCTGCTAGTCAGTTCCGTAAAAAATGCCGCGATGAGTATTTGGCCTATTTGCGCGTTCGCGAGTGGCAGGATTTATACGCCCAACTTAAACAAGCCGTACACGATTTAAAATGGCGCTTAAACGATACGCCCCCAAGTTACGATACCTTGCACCGTGCGCTGTTGTCGGGCTTGTTGAGCCATGTTGGTTTTAAAGATAACAATAACGAGTATTTAGGTGCGCGTAATCGTAAATTCTTTGTGTTTCCCGGTTCGCCGTTGGCCAAAAAAGGCCCTAAGTGGATCATGGCCGCTGAGCTTACCGAAACATCGCGCTTATTCGCCCGCTGCTGCGCCAAAATTGAACCCGAATGGCTAGAGCCCTTAGCGGCGCATTTGATTAAGAAAAGCTATGTAGAGCCCCATTTTGAGGCAAAACCTGGCAGCGTTATCGCCCTTGAGAATCAAGTGCTCTATGGCTTGACGGTTGTACACCGTCGCAAAGTGCAATACGGCCCCATCGATCCCGTTGAAGCGCGTGAGATTTTTATCCGCAGCGCCTTGGCAGAAGGGCAGTTGCAAACCCAAGAAGCGTTTTTTGTCGCTAACCAAAAGCTGCTCGAAGACATTGAATCCCTCGAGCATAAATCCCGTCGCCGCGATATTTTGGTGGACGAGCAAGTGTTGGTGGATTTTTACGAGCCGCGGATCCCCGAGGGGATTTACAACGCCCAGCTGTTTTTCGGCTGGTGGAAAAAAGCCAAGCGCGAGCAACCGGATTTACTCGATTTCAGCAAAGCGCTGTTAATGCAGCGCAATGCCGACCATATTTCGACCTTGGATTTCCCCGATACATGGCACAAGGGCAATTTGCGCCTGCAGCTGAGTTATCACTTTGAACCCGCTGCGGCGGATGACGGCGTGTCGGTGCACATTCCGGTGGCGCTGCTCAATCAAATCGACGATAGCGATTTTGATTGGTTAGTGGCTGGGCTGAGGGAAGAAAAGTGCATCGCGCTGATCAAATCTTTGCCTAAGAGTTTACGACGTAACTTTGTGCCAGCGCCTGACTATGCCCGCGCTTGTGTGCAGGCCATGGTGCCTTTTAGTGCCAGTTTGCTTGAAGCCATGTGCAAGCAATTATTGCGCATGAGTGGCACGCGTATATCGCCGGAAGATTTTGATTTAACGCAACTGCCCGCGCATTTGCAGATGAACTTTAAAATCGAAGACGATAAACACAACTTAGTGGCTGAAGGTCGGGTGCTCGATACCTTAAAAGCCGAGTTGCAGGGCGTGGTGGCGAAGGCCATTCGTCAGGTGGCGGATAAAGGCATAGAGCAAGAAGCGTTAACCGAGTGGTCCTTTGGCGATTTGCCGCAGCAATATCAACAGCAAAAAGGCAATTACCAAGTACGGGCGTTTCCGGCACTAATCGATAAAAAAGACAGTGTTGCGATCAAATTATTTGATGATGAATTTGAAGCCCTAGATGCTCATCGCCAAGGTCTGCGACGCTTATTGCTGTTAAACATTCCATCACCGGTAAAACATTTGCAGCAAGCTTTGCCAAATAAAGCAAAATTGGCGATGTATTTCAATCCCTTTGGTCAAGTGCAAATCTTGATTGATGACATAATTGCCGCCGCTGTGCAGCAATTATTGGATGAAAAAGCCCTCGATGTGCGTAATCAAGCCCAATTTGAGCAGGCAAAGGATTGGGTTCGCCAAGAGCTCAACCCGACAGCAGAGCAAATTGCCCTGAAGGTTGAGCAGATTTTGACCTTATACCAGAGCATTAAAAAGCGTCTCAAGGGCAAAATTAGCTTAGATATCGCTTTTGCTATGAGTGATATTCAAAGCCAATTAGACAAATTAGTGTTTAAAGGGTTTGTTGAATCCTGCGGTTGGAATCGTTTAGCCGATGTGGCGCGTTACTTAAAAGCGATTGAAATCCGTGTCGAGAAGTTACCTGTCGATCCAACTCGTGACCGTTTGCATATGCAGAGTATTAACAAGGTGCAGGAAGCATTGAATGCACAATTGGCGAAAGTGCCACGATCGCAGCCGACACCGCCCGCGTTAATTGAAGCGCGCTGGATGATTGAAGAGTATCGTGTTTCCTGTTTTGCGCAGGTGTTAGGCACGGCTTATCCGATATCTGAAAAACGCATTTTGAATCATATCCAACAAGTATAAAAATATGAGGTCAGTGAATTTATTATTTACGACTCAATAGTTGTTATTCTTGGTTATCTCATTACGCCGCTAAGCTTACTTAGCGGCGTTTTTACTTTGTGGTTTTAGTCGTTCTCGTTTTGCGGTCACTAACTTACCTGAGCAAACAACATTTAATCTCGAAACGTCAACACGCCCTAATCAGTTTGCTTTACTCCTTTGGAGATATTTAGCGCTAATTTTAAACATTCACCTTGCTAAAAAACTGATCTTTGACCATGTTTTAGCCACACCTTAATAACTTCTTTGTCCGAATTCACCTCATTACAATCTAGTAAATCGTTTACAAACCATGAGCTAGTTAAATCTATCGCCAAATTGATGATCTGGATCAAGCATCATCAGCTTTACCAATTTGGAGGTATACAGTTTGTTAACAACTAAAAGGTATGATGTTTGAGTGAGTTAAAGATGCAACGGATATACATAAAACCTGCCGCTGACGCTTGTTCCAGCGCGAAAAAATGGCAGGAACACACCTCTTGGAGGATGCATGAGTGCTAGCACCGCAGAAGAAAAATCCTTAGAACTGAAAATTTTTATCTTTTTAACCGTATTTCTCGCACCGTTATTGTCCGTGCTGCTGGTCAGTGGCTTGGGCTTTGCAATTTGGTTTAGTCAGATCCTGACTGGACCGCCGGGAGCGGGTTAATCACTTTATTATCAAATATTAGACAAAGAGTGGAATGTCGGATGAGCAAAGAACTCCATATCACCAGTTTAGTGGTGCAGGTCTTACCGCAGAAAATGGCAGATGTTAGACAAGAGATCATGACCATTGAAAATGCCGAACTTTCCGTCAACAACGAAGTGAAATTGGTCGTGGTTATCGAAGGTGAGACTCAGCGCGCCTTGATGGACTGCATAGAAGCGATCAATGCCATTCCGGGTGTGTTATCCGCCACTATGGTTTACCACCAGAGTGAAACGCTCGAAGAGGGTGAAGAATGAATATGAACAGACGTGACTTTATTAAGGCCAACGCGGTGATCGCCGCTGCAGGGGCCGCAGGTTTAGCCTTGCCCGCTGGCGCAAGTAACCTGATAACCAGCTCAGAACAAACCAAATTAGAGTGGAACAAGGCGCCTTGCCGTTTCTGTGGTACGGGCTGCTCTGTGATTGTCGCCACTCGCGATGGCAAAGTGGTGGCCACCCATGGCGATGCCAACAGTGAAGTGAACCGTGGCCTTAACTGTATCAAGGGTTATTTCCTATCGAAAATCATGTATGGCAGCGATCGCTTAACCACGCCCATGCTGCGAATGACCGATGGCAAATACGACAAGCACGGCGAGTTTTCGCCGATAAGCTGGGACAGCGCCTTCGATATCATGGCGCAAAAATGGAAAGAGACCATTAAAGCCAAGGGCCCAACCGCTGTGGGCATGTTTGGTTCGGGCCAATGGACTGTGTGGGAAGGTTACGCCGCCGTTAAGTTGATGAAGGCGGGCTTTGGCTCTAACAATATCGACCCTAATGCGCGTCATTGTATGGCGTCGGCCGTGGTCGGTTTTATGCGCACTTTCGGTATCGATGAGCCAATGGGCTGCTATGACGATATGGAAGCCGCCGATGCGTTTGTGCTTTGGGGCTCGAACATGGCCGAAATGCACCCGATCCTGTGGAGCCGCGTGACCGACAGACGCTTGAGTGAACCTCATGTTAAAGTGGCCGTGTTATCGACTTTCCAGCATCGCTCCTTCGATCTGGCAGATTTACCGATAGTGTTCACCCCGCAAACCGATTTGGCTATGTTGAACTTTATTGCTAACTATATTATTCAAAACGATAAAGTGAACTGGGATTTCGTGAAGAAACACGTAAATTTCCGCCAAGGCACGACTGATATCGGCTACGGTTTACGTCCGACTCATCCGCTTGAACAGAAAGCCAAAAACGTCAAAACGGCGGGGGATTCAACGCCAATCGATTTTGAAGCCTTCAAAGCCTTTGTTGCCGAATACACAGTCGAGAAAGTCAGTAAACTGTCTGGCGTGCCAGAAGATAAGCTGATCGAATTGGCTAAGCTGTATGCTGATCCTAATACGAAAGTGACGTCATTCTGGACCATGGGCTTTAACCAACATACACGTGGTGTGTGGTGTAACAACCTGATTTACAACATCCATTTATTAACAGGTAAGATTTCTACCCCTGGCAACAGTCCGTTCTCGCTGACAGGTCAGCCATCGGCCTGTGGCACGGCCCGTGAAGTCGGGACTTTCTCTCACCGTTTACCTGCGGACATGGTGGTGACCAATCCCGAGCACAGAAAACATGCTGAAGAAACGTGGAAAATTCCAAGCGGTATCATACCGCCTAAACCCGGTTATCATGCTGTCGAGCAGAATCGCCGCCTGAAAGACGGTGACTTGAACTGCTATTGGGTGCAAGTGAACAACAATATGCAGGCGGGGCCGAACATTAACGAAGAAGGGCTACCGGGTTACCGTAACCCTGCCAACTTTATCGTGGTGTCCGATGCTTATCCCACAGTTACCACTCAAGCCGCCGATTTGATCTTGCCCACTGCTATGTGGGTTGAGAAAGAGGGGGCTTACGGTAATGCCGAGCGCCGTACTCAGTTCTGGCATCAAATGGTGCAAGCGCCGGGTGAGTCGCATTCGGATCTGTGGCAGCTGATGGAGTTTGCGAAACGTTTCACCACAGATGAAGTGTGGCCAAAAGATGTGTTAGCCGCTAATCCAGAGTTTAAGGGCAAAACCCTATTCGAAGTTCTGTACCAAAACGGCAATGTTGATAAGTTCCCGTTGACGGATGCGGATCCTAAGTATCTGAACGATGAAGCGAAACATTTTGGTTTCTATGTGCAAAAAGGCCTGTTTGAAGAATACGCCTCCTTTGGACGCGGTCATGGCCACGACTTAGCACCATTTGATGCTTATCACGAGGCCCATGGTCTGCGTTGGCCTGTGGTGGATGGCAAGGAAACCAAGTGGCGTTTCCGTGAGGGTAGCGATCCTTATGTTAAAGCAGGTAAGGGTTTTGAGTTTTACGGTAAACCAGATGGCCGTGCGGTGATCTTTGCGCTGCCCTATGAACCCGCCGCTGAGTCGCCAGACGAAGAATATGATATTTGGTTATCGACGGGCCGAGTACTGGAACATTGGCATTCGGGTTCTATGACCCAACGTGTGCCTGAGCTTTATCGTGCCTTCCCCGATGCCGTGTGTTTTATGCATCCAGAAGATGCCAAGAAACGCGGTTTGCGCCGTGGTGACGAAATTCGTGTGGTGTCACGACGGGGTGAAATTAAGACCCGAGTTGAAACCCGTGGCCGTAATAAACCGCCTGTGGGCTTAGTGTTTGTGCCTTGGTTTGATGCTAGCCAGCTCATTAATAAAGTCACTTTAGATGCGACAGATCCCCTGTCAAAACAAACTGACTTTAAAAAATGTGCGGTGAAGATCGTCAAGGTTTAAGGAGAACACGATGAAAACCCTAAAATTAGTTTCAGTGATCGGTTTACTGGCCTTTGGCGCATTAATGATGACAAGTGTATCTGCCGCCAGTATTCCCGAAGATAAAATTGATACCCTGCGCCAAGCGCCTATCAATGTCGAGCCGACGCCGCCAGCGATGCAAAACGTGCGTAATACCGATGTGAAGGAAGTGCGTAACTATCCCATGCAGCCGCCCGTGATCCCGCACAAAATTGACGGCTATCAGCTCGATCTTAAAGTGAATAAGTGTATGGCCTGTCATGCTCGCAGTCGCATCGGGGATTCCCAAGCACCTATGGTCAGTGTCACGCACTATATGGACAGGGATAATAACTTCTTAGCCGAATTATCGCCGCGTCGATATTTCTGTACTCAGTGTCATGTGCCGCAGTTAGATGCCAAATTACTGCTCGAAAACGACTTTGTAGACATGGAACATCTGATCAAAACCAACGCTGAGCAGAAAAAACACTAGGAGTTAGCATGTTAGATAAACTGAAAAAAATCTGGCAGGTACTCAATCGTCCGAGTGTGCATTACAGTTTAGGTTTTTTGACCTTAGGTGGCTTTGTGGCTGGGGTGATTTTCTGGGGCGGCTTTAACACTGCCCTTGAAGCTACCAACAAGGAAGCCTTCTGTATCGGTTGCCATGAGATGGAAAATAACGTCTATCAAGAGTTACAGACAACGATTCATTTCACTAACCGCAGTGGTGTGCGGGCAACTTGCCCAGATTGCCATGTACCACATAACTGGACAGATAAGATCGCCCGTAAGATGCAGGCATCTAAGGAAGTGTGGGGTAAGGTTTTCGGCACGATTAACACCCGAGAAAAGTTTGAAAGTAAACGGCGTGAGTTAGCTGAGCATGAGTGGGCGCGGTTAAAGGCCAATGACTCGCTCGAGTGCCGTAACTGCCATAACTTTACGTACATGGACTTTACCCGCCAATCACCCAGAGCGGCGCAGATGCACTCAACGTCACTGGCGAGCGGCGAAAAGACCTGTATCGATTGCCACAAGGGGATTGCTCACCATCTCCCCGATATGGCAGGTGTGAAGGGCTTCTAATCTTAAACAGAGTGAGACCTCGTGTGGCTTAGCGCGACTTAGGCTCGTGTTAGTTTTACTTGATGTTGCTTATGCTCAGTGTTGCTTAGTGTTATTTAAGGTTAGTTAGATATCTCCAGCCAAAGGCCAAGCATACCTGCTTGGCCTTTTTATTGATTGTAATGGCAGCATGGCATTGCGACTTCACTTGGTAGTTGGCATGCTGAGATAACGTTTAAGCGATTGATTTTGTTTATGAGAGTCTGACGGGGTTTTATTCAGTTCACTGTACAGGATACAATCGACATTATGGAAAGGCCGCTATGGAAAATACCATTACGCAGGAGGCGATGATGAATGAACAACTTGAAAAACTCTTAGAAGACATCGGTTTTATGAGCCCGAGCTTGCTTGAAATCGTCCAGGGCGTGCGCCAAACCGTTAAAGCCACTGCCGCCTTATCCTCGCTCGATATCACTGAAACTGTTAAATATGGTGGAATACTCTTTAGCACGAAGAGCGCTTTTGGTGGGGTGTTTGCCTATAAACAGCATGTGTCATTGGAGTTTAGCTTGGGCGCAAACTTTAGCGATCCACACAAGGTGCTCGAAGGCAGTGGCAAATTTCGCCGCCATATCAAGTTAACCTCAATCGATGAAATCGCAGCTAAACACGTGGCGGAATATATCACGCAGGCGCTGCATCAAGCGGATAAGTAACAAGCGAATGAGTGGATGTTTCGCTTTATGATGTTAGGTAATAGTGTTAGGCATTAGTGTTGGGTCGTGATGATAATTTATGGTGCTAACTCATGGTATTAGTTCAGAGTATTAGCTCAGCATGCTAGCAAAAGCGCAGAAACAAAAAAGGAGCTGAATATTCAGCTCCTTTTCGTTTTGCTAAGGCGCAGTAGCGACGCCTTAGCTTAATTCTAATGTTGAGCTTGTTACTCCAAAGAGTCACACGCCCAATCAAAAGGATATTAGAAGTTCGCAGTGCGCGGTGCACGTGGGAATGGGATAACATCACGAATGTTATTAACGCCCGTCACGTAAGACACTAAACGCTCGAACCCTAGACCAAAACCTGCGTGTGGCACTGTGCCATAACGGCGCATATCACGGTACCACCAGTAATCTTCTTGGTTTAGATCCATTTCAGCTAAACGCATATCCAGCACGTCTAAACGCTCTTCACGTTGAGAACCACCGATGATTTCACCGATACCTGGGGCTAACACGTCCATCGCGGCAACGGTTTTACCGTCATCGTTTAAGCGCATGTAGAAGGCTTTGATATCTTTCGGATAGTTCTTCACTACCACAGGGGCTTTGAAGTGTTCTTCGGCTAAGTAACGCTCATGCTCAGAAGATAAGTCGATACCCCAAGACACTGGGAACTCGAAGGTTCTGCCACAGTTTTGCAGAATTTCAACCGCATCTGTGTAATCCACTTGTGCAAAATCGCTTGAAACGAAAGATTGCAGACGGTCGATCACTGTCTTATCAACGTGCTGGGCGAAGAAGGTTAAATCGTCCATACGCTCAGTCAATACGGCATTGAATGCGTATTTCAACATCGCTTCGGCAAGGCCAGCGATGTCGTTTAAGTTAGCGAAGGCCACTTCAGGCTCAACCATCCAGAATTCCGCTAAGTGGCGGCTAGTGTTTGAGTTTTCAGCACGGAAAGTCGGGCCAAAGGTATACACTTTTGACAGTGCACAGGCGTAGGTTTCAGCGTTCAACTGACCAGATACGGTTAGGAAAGCTTCTTTACCGAAGAAATCTTTATCGTAATCGACTTTACCTGCTTCAGTACGCGGCAGGTTTTCCATATCTAAGGTCGATACGCGGAACATCTCACCGGCACCTTCACAATCTGATGCAGTAATCAGTGGGGTAGATACCCAAATAAAGCCTTCTTCGTGGTAGAAGCGGTGAATCGCTTGGGATAAACAGTTACGCACGCGGGCAACGGCACCAATAATGTTAGTGCGTGGGCGTAAGTGCGCTAATTCGCGTAAATGTTCAATCGAGTGACGCTTAGCGGCCATTGGGTAAGTGTCTGGATCATCAACCCAGCCAGCAACTTCAAGTTCAGTCACTTGCAGTTCAAATGCTTGGCCTGCGCCTGGAGATTCCACCACGTCACCTGTCATCACAACAGAACAACCCGCAGTCAGCTTTAACACTTCGTTGTCGTAATTATCTAAGCTATTGGGCACGACGCCTTGGATAGGATTAAAGCAAGAGCCGTCATAAACAGCTAAAAAAGAGATGCCGGCTTTAGAGTCACGACGGGTTCTGACCCAGCCACGAACTGTGACTTTAGAACCGACGGCGTGCTCACCTTTAAATACAGATGCGACAGATGCGATGCTCATTGTTGCTTAATTCTCCAACGAAACGTTTTATATGAAAATTTTGGAGGTTTATATTACCTTGCTGGTGGCTTTTCTCAAGCTGAAAAAGGTATCCTGAGGTTAATATTACCGATATTTAGCGATATCGTGAGTTAAACGGCGGGAGGCAGTATGAGTAAAGTTAGAATATTTCAAATTATCCTCGCGACATTATCCATTTTAGGCTGGGCGTTGGCCGTCTATGCGTTATTAGTGTTCGGTGATGCGAGGCCTGACCGCGAAGTCGGCGATTATTTAAGCCGTGGCGCGACATTCAGAGTTCATTGGGATCCACACGAAACCCAGTTATTACAGTATTTGATTTGGACCTGTGGCGGCATTAGTTTAGTCAGTTTAGCGTTTAACTATTATGTCGCCCACCATAGCCGTATGGGTTATTGGTTTAACATTCCCATGTTGCTGTTAACCTCGATTGTCGCCGGTTTGTATATTCACTTGGTGGTTTAAGCTATCCATTCTTTGGCTAATTTAACAGTTTGGCTTTTTAACGGTTTAGCGATGGCAAATGAAGTCAGAGAATATCGGCAGGAATGCTTAACTGGCGGCACAGATGGTCGATAATGGCCGCGGTCGCGCCCCAAATAAAGCGTTGTTGATAGGGGATGAAATGCACGCTGTAGTAGCGCCCTTGGCGTAAAAAGCGTTTTTGGTGGCGATTGCTCGGCTCAATAAAAAAGCTTAATGGCACAGTAAAGCAATCGGCTACCTCACCGGGATCGAGTTTCCAATCAAATGCCTGCTTGATAATGCCGACCACTGGCGTGATTTCAAATCCGGTAAAGGTATTGTGGGCCGGAAATGTGCCCACCACATCGACGTTATACCGCGATAATCCAATTTCCTCTTCAGCTTCCCTTAACGCCGCCGCAATCGCATCGACATCGTAGGGCTCAATTTTACCGCCGGGGAAACTGATCTGCCCCGGATGGGCGCGAAGGTGCATGGGTCTTTGGGTTAAAATCAGATTCAGTTCACCGTTGATATCCAGCAGTGGGATCAACACCGCAGCTTTGCGCAGTCCAAGGTGTGGGAAGGCCGCCGGATCTTGCAGCGCTAAAGGGTGCAGATTAAATCTGAGTCTAAATTCCGCTTGATCCATCGACGTTCTCGTTACTGTTTAGTCTTAAAGCTTACGGCTTTTGCGGCTCTGCGCCAAGCAAAGGTAAAATACGGCTGATCTTATCGAAGGTTTCTTGGTATTCAGCATTCACTTCTGAATCCGCCACTATGCCGCCGCCCGCCCAGCAATAGAGTTTCCCCTGCTCAGCCACAATAGTGCGAATGGTGATACTGGTATCCATTTGGCTATCTTGGCTGATATAACCCATAGAACCACAGTACAGACTGCGTCGTGAAGGTTCGAGTTCTTCGATAATTTCCATGGCACGGATTTTCGGTGCGCCGGTGATTGAGCCGCCGGGGAACGCCGCGCGCAGCAAATCGCTGGCGCTGTACTTAGCATCAAGCTTAGCCGTCACTGTACTGACAAGGTGATGCACGGCAGGAAAGCTTTCAATCTCAAACAGATGCGGTACACGTACCGAACCAGCAGTTGCCACTTTGCCGATATCATTACGCAGCAAATCGACAATCATGACGTTTTCGGCGCGATCCTTTGGCGAGCTGGCAAGGGTGCTCGCGGATTTGGCGTCGAGCGTTGGATCCGCGTGGCGCGGCAGCGTGCCTTTGATGGGTTTAGTCTGAATATCATCACCGCGAAGTTGAATAAAGCGCTCGGGTGAAATCGATAAAATCGCATTTTGCGGTAAACGCATAAAGGCCGAGAAGGGTGCTTTATTGGCATTGCGCAGTTGGCAATAAGCCGACCATTCGTCGCCTTGATAGTCAGCTTCAAATCTTTGGGTTAAATTTATTTGATAGCAATCGCCGCTGTGCAAATAGGTTTGTACTGCCTCAAATTTGGCCGTGTATTGGGCTTTATCGATTTGTGCAGTCCATGGGCATGTGAGCATGAATTCGGCGGTATTTGGCTTATGCGCCATTTTCGCTTGAATTTTATTCAATTCAATGTCGAGTGCTGCTTCACCTAAATAGTGCAATAAATGCCAACACTGGGCTTGGTAATCATAAACTAACGCCCAGTCGTAAAAGCCGATGTTCATCTCTGGCAGTTGAATATCTTGCTGAGCGCTTGTTGGCAGGGATTCGATGCGACGGCCTAAGTCGTAACTAAAGCTGCCCATGGCGCCGCCACTGAAGGGCAGATCGCAATCAAAAGATTTTGAATACCAATGATTTAATAAAGTGTTGAGCAGGTCGAAGGGATCACGGTTTGGGTCCATCGCCTCGGGTAAGCTCAAGCTCGTATCGATGAGCTTTATATCGCTACGCTCGCCCTGAGTCACTAATGTTGCTATGGGATTGGCGCAAATGATGTCGAATCTGGCATCCTGATGCGGCGCGTTCGCCGAATCTAACAGGATTGCCCACGGGTCATTGGCAAAGTGTTCGAACAGTGCTGCGGTGCTTAATGTCCAGTCAAGTTGGCGTAATGCAAGCTGTTTTGACGCCCTAATTGCCATCGATTAACCCTATTCAAAATGTGATGTAGCCCAAAAAGATGGGAAAGAGTATCATATTGGCCCAGAAAGAATTACACAAAAAACAAGTTAGGCCGCAAAGGCTGCTGGAGCGCTCCTACTATGTCATCTAACCATGAAATGTCTGTCAATTCTGTGATTAAGCAAGCCGACTTTATTGAAAGTGTGGCGGATGCTTTGCAATACATCTCTTATTACCACCCGAAGGATTTTGTTGATGCCATGAGCCAAGCTTATGAGCGTGAACAAAGTGCTGCGGCGAAGGATGCGATTGCCCAGATCTTAATTAACTCGCGTATGTCGGCCGAAGGCAAGCGTCCTCTGTGTCAAGACACTGGGATTGTGACCACCTTCGTTAAAGTGGGTATGGGTGTCCAATGGGACAAAACCGATATGACAATTCAGGAAATGGTCGACGAAGGTGTTCGTCGTGCCTATACCAATCCTGATAACCCTCTGCGTGCATCAATAGTGTCAGATCCTGCGGGCAGCCGTAAAAATACCAAAGATAACACGCCATCTGTGGTGCATATCGACATGGTGCCAGGCAACCATATCGAAGTGGCGATTGCGGCTAAAGGCGGCGGCAGTGAAAATAAAGCTAAGATGGTGATGTTAAACCCATCAGATGATATCGCCGCTTGGGTAGAAAAAACGTTACCGACTATGGGTGCTGGCTGGTGTCCACCGGGTATGCTGGGTATCGGCATTGGCGGCACGGCAGAAAAAGCCGCCGTATTAGCCAAAGAAGCGCTGATGGAAAGCGTGGATATCCATGAGTTGATGGCCCGTGGCGCGCAAACAACCGAAGAAAAGCTGCGTTTAGACATTTTTGAGCGCGCGAACAACTTAGGCATAGGTGCCCAAGGTCTTGGCGGTTTAACCACAGTGTTAGACGTTAAAATCAAATCGGCGCCCACCCACGCGGCTTCAAAGCCTGTGGTGATGATCCCTAACTGTGCAGCGACTCGCCACGTACATTTCCATTTAGATGGCTCAGGTCCAGCTGAATTGACGCCACCATCATTGTCAGATTGGCCAGAAATCACCCGTGAAGTGGGTGATGATGTGCGCCGTGTTAACTTAGATACTGTGACTCAAGCGGATATCGAGCAGTGGCAGAGCGGTGAAACTATTCTGCTGAGCGGTAAAATGCTCACAGGTCGTGATGCGGCCCATAAGCGCATTCAAAGCCTAATCGAAAGTGGTGAAGGTCTGCCAGAAGGCGTGGACTTTACTGGCAAGTTTATTTACTACGTTGGCCCCGTTGATCCAGTCGGTACTGAAGTTGTCGGTCCTGCAGGCCCAACTACAGCAACCCGTATGGATAAATTCACAGACTTAATGTTAGAAAAAACAGGCTTGATGGGCATGATAGGTAAAGCTGAGCGCGGCCCTGCGACAGTTGAATCAATCAAAAAACACAAAGCGGTATATCTGATGGCCGTTGGCGGCGCTGCGTATTTAGTGTCAAAAGCGATTAAACATTCTCGCGTCGTGGCCTTTGCCGATTTAGGCATGGAAGCGATTTACGAGTTTGACGTGCAAGATATGCCAGTGACTGTGGCTGTGGATTCAAACGGCGTGAACGCCCATGAAACTGGCCCAGCAATTTGGAAAGTGAATATCGCCAACGCGAAAGCCTAAGTGGGAGTGAAGCTAAGGCATTAGCGGATTGAACTTGATGGCTTTTTAAGCAAAGCAGTTTAAGTTTGCGCTCTGATATCGGTTGCTTCGGTAATCTGATATCAGTTCCTTAGACAAATCGTTGCGCCACTGACATTTTGTCACAAAAAAATACGCTCAGGTTCGCCATTTGGCTTGCCTGAGCGTTTTTGTTTCGATAGTGTGGCAAGCTTATCTTCAAAAGATACGATCTCAGATCGTTTTTAACATTCGTGTTTGCAGCAATGATGATTATCGAATATTTGCAAGCCTCGAACCTGTTCAACAAAAGACGGACATAACAATGAAAATAGCTCCTCTCCTATTCGCGCTCGGCGCCGCAGGCTTGGCCTTATCTGCCCAAGCGGCCGATCCAACGCCTTTTACTGTGCAACAACTCATTAAACTCAATAAGATGCATTCTGCGACAGTGTCCCACGATGGCACTAAATTAGTTTATGGTCTTAAAACGGTAAACGATAAGGGAGAGGGCAGTTCTGATCTGTATCTATTGGATCTGACTGACACGAAAGCGAAACCGTTACAACTGACCTCTGCTGCGGGCACTGAGCACGATGTGAGTTTTGCCACTGACGACAAATCGATTTATTTTCTTGCCGGTCGTAGCGGTTCAAGCCAGCTATTCCAACTGCCATTAACGGGCGGTGAAGCGGTTCAAGTTTCTGATTTACCTTTGGATATAGATGGTTACAAACTATCAAACGACGGTAAACAAGTTGTACTCAGCATGCGTGTATTCCCAGAGTGTAAGGATTTAGCCTGCTCAAAGGATAAATTTACCGCTGAATCTGAGCGTAAATCGACGGGGCGCGAATACAAGCAGTTAATGGTCCGCCACTGGGACACTTGGGAAGATCACGCCCGTAGCCACTTATTTGTTGGCGCAGTCAACGGTGAGAAACTGACTAAAGTTGTTGATGTCACCCAAGGTTTAGACACTGAAACGCCGCCAAAACCATTCTCGGGTATGGAAGAAGTGACCTTCACCCCAGACGGTAAATTCGTCGTTTATAGCGCTAAAGCGCCGAGCAAAGATCAAGCTTGGACCACTAACTATGATTTGTGGCAAGTGCCTGTTACTGGCGGCACTGCAACGAACTTGACCAAAGATAATCTCGCATGGGATGCGCAGCCAACGTTTTCGAGCGATGGTCGTTACATGGCCTATTTAGCGATGAAGAAGCCGGGTTTTGAAGCGGATCGCTATGGCATCATGCTGCGCGATACTACCACTGGCCAAACTAAAGAAGTGGCGCCATTGTGGGATCGTAGCCCAAGCTCACTGATGTTTGCCCCTGACAATCGTACCTTGTACGTCACGGCGCAAGACATAGGCCAAGTGTCTATTTTCCAAGTGAATACTCAATTTGGCGATGTGCGTTCTATCTACAGCGATGGCACAAACAGCTTAATTGCGGTCACTAACGATGAACTGATTTTCGATAGCAAAACCTTAGTTGAGCCGGGCGATCTCTACAGTATCACCACAGATGGTCAAGGCCTTAAGCGCCTGACTGAAGTGAACAAAGACAAACTGGCCGAGATCAAGTTCGGTAAGTTTGAACAGTTCAGCTTCAAGGGTTGGAATAACGAAGACGTCTACGGTTACTGGATCAAACCTGCTAACTTCCAAGAAGGTAAAAAATACCCGATTGCCTACTTAGTACATGGCGGACCGCAGGGTTCATTTGGTAATGCCTTCAGCGGTCGATGGAACGCGCAGTTATGGGCGGGTGCAGGCTATGGCGTTGTTATGGTTGATTTCCACGGCTCTACTGGTTACGGCCAAGCCTTTACGGATTCTATCAGCCAAGATTGGGGCGGTAAGCCATTAGAAGATCTGCAAAAAGGCCTAGCGGCAGTGAGCCAACAACAAAAATGGCTCGATCCGCAAAACGCCTGTGCACTCGGTGGTTCTTACGGCGGCTACATGATGAACTGGATCCAAGGTAACTGGAACGATGGTTTCAAGTGTCTTGTTGACCACGCTGGCCTGTTCGACATGCGTTCTATGTACCATGTGACCGAAGAATTATGGTTCCCAGAGTATGAATTTGGCGGCACTTACTCAGATAACAAAGCCTTATATGAGAAGTTTAACCCAGTGAATTATGTGGAAAACTGGAAAACGCCCATGTTGGTTATCCACGGCGAGAAAGACTTCCGTGTTCCTTATGATCAAGGTTTAGCGGCCTTTAGCTTTATGCAGCGTAAAGGTATTCCATCTGAGTTGTTGATTTTCCCAGATGAAAACCACTGGATCTTAAAACCTGAAAACTTAGAGCAATGGTATGCCAATGTGTTAGGTTGGATGGACCGCTGGACTAAGCAGTAACTGCTAGCACAATAACAGACTGTTGAATGACAGACTGTTTAATAACAAACAGTGAATGACAGTTTAATAAAAGACGTAAGGCTCGCCCTGATAGGGTTATCATCGGCGAGTCGTTTGATGTGATTAACTATTAAAGTGTTTTACGCGAAGCGTCTTTTGTTCAAGCGTCTTAAAAAGCCAGGACTCTGTTCTGGCTTTTTATTGCGTCATGTAATGGATTTATTTTTAATCAAGGAGTTAAGATGAATATTCGAGCCGCAACCTTAGCTGATATCCCTGAAATAAGCGAATTGCTCACTCAGTTAACCCAAGACTTTATCGCTCCAACATGCACTGAAGAGGGCGCTGCAATCTTAGTGAATGCCATGTCGATTGAAGCGATTGGTAGCTACTTTGCTATGGGTTATCAGTATCATGTCGCCATAACGGACTCGGGCCAACTTGCAGGTGTAGTGGGGATGAAGGCGAATAGTCACTTATATCATCTTTTTGTTGCCTCCCATGCGCAGGGACAAGGCGTAGCGCGAATGTTATGGGAACATGCAAAAACTCAATGTTTAGCCCAAGGCAATCCGGGCGTATTTACCGTGAACTCGGCGCTGAATGCACAAGCTGTGTACTTAGGCTTTGGCTTTGTGCCCCTTGGACCCGAGCGAGAGCGCGGCGGGATCCGCGATATTCCCATGCAGTTGACGCTTTGAGTCGGCTGTACTCATTTATCATCCAAACACGAGCACTATCATCCGACTGAATAGCAATTCAACGAAAAAGCTTGAGCGAAAAGAACTTGAACGAACAGAACTTGAATAAAAAGAGCTGGAATAAAAAGAACTTTACCGAATAGAACTAAAAATAGAGGAATTATGGCAAATTTAACATTTTATCCCATCGGCACCGCTGGCGAGAAATGGGGCGAGACTGAAAAAGCCGCATGGCTGGCGAGCACCCAAATCAAGCGTTCATATCAGGATGATGTAGTGACGCCACTCAAGGCGATGGAAGAAGAGCTGTCTGCGCTTGGGCTTGGCATTGTGCAATATGGCGCTTTGTCGATTAACGCCGAGCGTTACCCATTATTTGCGGTAAAAAGCCAGCAGTTTGATCCACAAAAGCCAAACGTGCTGGTGACTGGCGGCGTGCATGGTTACGAGACCAGCGGTGTGCATGGCGCATTGGCCTTTTTAACGAATGAAGCGGCGAATTACGTGCAACAGGTGAACTTAGTAGTTGCCGTGTGCGTGAGTCCTTGGGGTTACGAGACTATTAATCGCTGGAATCCAAAGGCTATCGATCCAAACCGTTCATTCTATGCCAACAGCCCAGCAGAAGAATCGACGGCCTTGATGGCTTTAGTTGCTTCCGTTACTTCAGTTGAGCAAGGTTTTGATGTGCATGTGGATTTACATGAAACCACAGATTCAGATGAGTTAGAGTTTCGCCCAGCGCTTTGCGCCCGCGATGGCATTGAATATGACAAAGGCACTATCCCAGATGGCTTTTATGCTGTGGGTGATACCGAACATTCAATGGATGCCTTCCAAAAAGCGATTATCGATGGCGTGAGCAAAGTGACGCACATTGCTCCTGCCGACGAGAAAGGCGAGATCATTGGCTCGACTGTGGTGCAGCACGGGGTGATTAACTATCCGCTTAAGTCATTAGGGCTTTGCAGCAGTGTCACGGGTTGTATCTATAACACAACGACAGAAGTGTACCCAGATAGCCCAACAGCCACGCCTGCCGAATGTAATCTGGCGCAGGTTGCGGCCATCACCAGCGCCATCGATTATGTTCTGGCGCAGCGTTAGTCGTTGTTTGTTGTGATGACCATTTTAGTGATATTAGGTTTATGAATGATTAGTTTAGTGATCGTAAGTTGAGTTAGCGGCTAGTGAAGTGATTTTACGTGCGATCGATTAATGCATCGACTCCTTAATTAGGTCATTCACGGAACATCACACAGTAAAAAGCCCTCATTCGAGGGCTTTTTCATTTATGTCGCGCTGCGTTTATTTAGCACACGCTTAGCATAGTTAGGCGATGGCCTAGTTGTTATCGCTATAGTCACGGCCATAATAGCTATCGAGGAACAGTTGTTTCAGCTCGTTAATCAAGGGGTAACGTGGGTTGGCACCGGTACATTGATCATCGAACGCATCTTCGGCTAATTCATCTAACTTGGCGAGGAAGTCGGCTTCGTTGACGCCGGCTTCTTGGATAGAAGCAGGAAAGCCAATCGTCTTCTTGAGGTGTGTGATTTTCTCAAGCAATTTTTCGACTTTTTCTTCATCCGTTTTTCCGCCTAGTTTCAAGTGATCTGCGATGGCAGCATAACGGCACAGGGCTTTTGGCCTGTCGTATTGGCTAAAGGCCGCTTGCTTAGTGGGCAGATCCGTTGCGTTAAAGCGTATTACGTTATTGATCAGCAGCGCATTGGCTAAACCGTGGGCGAGATGGAACTCTGCGCCCAGTTTGTGCGCCATTGAGTGGCAAATCCCGAGGAAAGCGTTAGCAAAGGCGATACCTGCGATGGTGGCGCCATTGTGGACTTTTTCACGGGCGACGGGTGACTGTGAGCCCAAGTTGTACGCATCGGGTAAATATTTGCACAGTAAGTCGAGGGCTTGCAGTGCTTGGCCGTCGCTGTATTCGTTCGCCATCACGCTGACATAGGCTTCAAGAGCATGGGTCACCGCATCTATGCCACCAAAGGCGGTCAGAGATTTAGGCATGTCCATCACTAGGTTAGGATCAACAATCGCCATGTTGGGCGTGAGTTGATAATCGGCAATCGGGTATTTTTTACCGGTAATTTCGTCTGTCACTACCGCAAAAGGCGTGACTTCTGAACCTGTGCCTGAAGTGGTTGGAATAGCCACCATCATGGCTTTGGTGCCCATTTTAGGGAATTTGTAGATACGTTTACGAATGTCCATAAAGCGCAGCGCCAAATCGGCAAAATCCACATCGGGATGCTCGTACATCACCCAAATAATCTTCGCCGCATCCATTGGTGAGCCGCCGCCGAGCGCAATAATCACATCGGGTTTAAAGCTTTGGGCCACCTTAGCGCCTTGACGGACTATGGCTAGAGTGGGGTCGGCTTCAACATCGTAAAAGATTTCGGTTTCAAGGCCTTGGGCCTTTAAAATCCGTATGGTTTCGTCGCAATAACCGTGGTTAAACAAAAATCTGTCGGTGATGATCAGCGCGCGTTTTTTATCGCTCAGTTCTTCGAGTGCGATGGGTAAACTGCCGCGGCGGAAATAGATAGATGCAGGAAGCTTGTGCCACAACATGTTTTCGGCCCTCTTAGCGACGGTTTTTTTGTTGATCAGATGGCTCGGGCCAACGTTTTCTGAAATCGAGTTGCCACCCCAAGAACCACAGCCTAACGTCAGCGAAGGCGCTAGTTTGAAGTTGTATAGATCGCCAATCCCGCCCTGTGAGGCTGGGGTGTTGATTAAGATACGCGCCGTTTTCATTCTAAAACCAAAGGCATGTAAACGTTCGGTTTGGGTATCTTGGTCGGTATAAAGCCCTGAAGTGTGACCAATGCCGCCAAGTGCGACTAAGGCTTCGGCTTTATCCATGGCATCGTTAAAGTCTATGGCGCGGTACATGCCAAGCAGTGGCGATAATTTTTCATGGGCGAAGGCTTCGCTGTCGCAAATGTCGGTGACTTCACCTATCAGAACCTTAGTCCAGTGCGGCACTTCAAAACCCGCCATTTGCGCGATACTGGCGGCGCTTTGGCCAACGATATCGGCATTCAAACCGCCATTTTTTAAAATGACCTGCTGCATCGCCGCGGTTTCATCCTTCGATAGCATGTAGCCACCGTGAGAGATAAAGCGCTCTTTTACTTGCTCATAAATACTGTCAACCACAATCACAGCTTGTTCTGAGGCACAGACCACGCCGTTATCGAAGGTTTTTGACATGAGAATCGAACTGACTGCGCGTTTGATGTCGGCGGTTTCATCGATAACAATAGGCGTGTTACCCGCACCTACGCCAATCGCGGGTTTACCGGAAGAGTAGGCGGCTTTCACCATGCCAGGGCCACCAGTTGCGAGGATCAAATTGACTTTAGGGTGAGTCATCAATTGATTCGACAGTGCGACACTGGGCTCATCAATCCAGCCAATAATGTCTTTAGGCGCACCCGCAGCTATGGCAGCATCCAGCACTAACTTTGCCGCAGTTGTGGTTGAAACTTTGGCCCTAGGATGGGGCGAGAAGATAATTGCGTTACGGGTTTTAAGGCTGATTAAGGCCTTAAATATCGCGGTCGATGTTGGGTTCGTGGTCGGTACTATGCCACAAATGATGCCCACAGGTTCGGCAATGGTGATAGTGCCGAAGGTGACGTCTTCAGATAAAATCCCGCAGGTTTTTTCATCTTTGTATTTGTTATAAATGTACTCAGAGGCAAAGTGGTTTTTGATCACTTTGTCTTCAACGACACCCATGCGAGTTTCTGCTGCGGCCATTTTCGCCAGCGAGATACGCGCATCGGCAGCGGCAAGGGCAGCTGCGCGGAAAATTTTATCGACTTGCGCTTGGCTGAATGTCGCATACTCGGCTTGTGCTTTCGCTACACGCTCGACCATGAGATCCAGTTCTTGTGCATTGGTCACTGTCATGATTAATACTCCTAAAAAGATTTAGTGAATCAAGGCATTCACTAAATCCTCTTTATGGTAGAAAATTACACCTAAAGCCGCGTTGAAAGTGTGACCCCACCGACAATATCGGGCTTTTATGTAATAAAACTACACTTAGGGTAACTTGTTTGTTTAAAATTGCGTTGAAAATGCATCGACTTCGATAACTAAATATTATTCGAAGTTGTGATTTAACCTCAAAAATCTCATTTTTCAGTCAATAGCGCTTGAGATACTATACTTGCCCTCAAGCAAATTTTGATGAAGACGGCGTGACACGCACATAAGGATAGCAACTTGGAGTTAACTCTTTACGTTAAATTTTTTCTTGGCCTAGTTGCCATCATCAATCCGGTCGGGTTGTTGCCTGTGTTTGTGAGCTTAACCAGCCATCAAACTGAAGCTGAGCGAAATCACACGGGTAAAGTGGCTAACTTTGCGGTTGTGGTGATCCTCTTAGTCACGATTGTGGCGGGTCAGCACATTCTGAATATGTTCAGCATTTCGTTATCAGCCTTTAGGATCGCGGGTGGTAGCCTGATCGCCATTATTGCGATGTCGATGTTGCAAGGTAAGTTAGGCGAAGTGAAGCGTAACCAAGAGGAAGACCGCGAATCCTCGGCGATGGAGTCGGTGGCGGTTGTGCCTTTGGCTTTGCCACTGATGGCGGGACCTGGTGCTATCAGTTCGGTGATTGTCTTTGCCGCCGAGCATAATTCATTGTCGAACATCATTGCGATGTTCATTACTGTGATTGTGTTTGGTTTAGTGAGTTTTGGCCTGTTTAGAATGGCATCCGTCATCTATAAGATTTTGGGTAAGACGGGGATTAACGTCATTACTCGTCTTATGGGGCTGTTGATGCTATCCATAGGTATTGAAGTGATTGCGGCAGGTGTAAAGGGATTATTCCCGCAGCTCTTTAGCTAACGTCCTATTACCCCGCAGGATTAAGTTTTTCTTCTTTTACTTAAACGTATTGGAGTTTATCCCGTGCGTTTTTTTGTTTTTATCAGTGACTCGTTTGATGTTTATCCCACGGTTCACCTTACCCGAAAAGCCAAATCTAACGCTATTGATGAGACATGAGGTAAATCCTCTTTTATCAGAGGATTAACCTGAGTTTTCCCATAAGCCTTAGTCGTTATATGGTTAATCATATGCTATACCTAGTGTTTGGTTATTTGGTCTAACACTAAGTTTAAAAGGATATTTCTATGAAATGGCAATGGATTGGTAATCTCAGTCTAAAACAAAAATTATTAATGGTTGTCTTACCTCCCTTATTAGCCTGTTTCCTCTGCGGCACATTATACCTCATTGAAAAATATGAATATAAGCAAGATTTAACCTTAGTGGTGCAACTGAGTGAGTTGGCTGTTACAAACAGTAACTTAGTGCACGAATTACAAAAAGAGCGCGGTATGAGTGCAGGATTTATCGGCTCAGCAGGAAAAGCCTTCGCCAGTAAAATACCAAGCCAAAGACAGTTAACGGATACACAGCTTAGTCTCTATCAGCAATTTATCACTCAAAATCAGCTGCCAGCGATATTTGCTCCTAAACTTAAGGAACTTAATTCACAGTTAGGGCGATTAAATTCAATTCGCTCACAGGTGGACAGTTTAAGTATCAGCGTCGCCGACGAAGTCGCCTATTACACTCAGTTAAATAAGTTACTACTGGCGATAGTCGATGAAACCGCAAAAACGGGTGCCAACCAAGAAATCGCCATCAAAGCTGCTGCCTTTAGTGCTTTTTTGCAATTAAAGGAGAGGGCGGGGATAGAAAGGGCGGTGTTAAGTTCAACATTCGGCCAAGCCGGATTTAAGCCTAAGGTTTACGCTAAATTTATTACCTTAGTGTCGGAGCAAAATACCTATCAAGAACGGTTCTTAGCATTAGCAGACTCAGATTTGTTAGCGGCATTTAATCGTTTGCAGAGTTCTGCGGCAATGCACGATGTTGAGTTGTTACGTCAGCTTGCATTTGAACAAGACAATCAAAAAATCCAGCAACAAAGTCCCGAAGATTGGTTCAGTAAATCGACCGCGCGGATTGAGTTATTACGTGGATTTGAACAACAAGTCTCGGCAGATTTACTCAATACCACCCATGAAAGATTATCCTTAGCAAATGAGAAAATGTTCTTAGTGCTTGCGACCTTAATTTCAGTATTAGCGATTGTGTTGATATTGAGTTTATCTGTGATCCGCTACTTGCACGACAGCGTGCATCATTTATATTCGACCATTACGCAAGCCCGTAAACATTACGATTTAAGCGTGCGTTTGACTCAAACAAGCTCGGATGAGTTTGGTGAACTTGCCATCGCCTTTAACGACATGATGAGTGATTTTGAAAAGGTGATCCTGCATGTGCGTGCTAGCGGCGCGAAACTACAGCAAGCGGTAGCGCAAATGGACCTTTGTACCCACGCCATGGAGCAAGATGTGATGGCGGGCCACAGCGAGGCAGAGCAAGTGGCTTCGGCGATGACTGAAATGAGTGCGACAGTGGCCGAGATTGCCAGCAATGCCGTGCAGGCATCCGAAGCGTCCTCCGCCGCCAATATAGAGGCTAAAGAAGGTAACCTCGAAGTCGGCCGAACCAGTAAAGCGATCAAAGCCTTAGCCGATGATATCAGTGGAGCCTCTAAAGCCATCAACGACTTAGAACGTGAAATTCATGGCATAGTGGTTGTGCTTGAGGTGATCAGCAGTATTGCAGAGCAAACCAATCTACTCGCACTCAATGCCGCGATTGAAGCCGCGCGAGCTGGGGAGATGGGCCGCGGCTTTGCCGTTGTTGCCGATGAAGTCCGCAGTTTGGCACAGCGCTCACAAACCTCGACCTCTGATATTAAAAACATGACAGATAGATTGAAGGCAGGGGCGAACATTGCGGTAAAAGCCATGGACAGAGGCTTGGCGCAGGCGAATAACAGTGTTAATGAGGCCGAGCAAGCGGGCGTTGAACTGAAACGGATTGTGGAGCAAGTCGACATTATTGACCGCATGAACGAGCAAATTGCCACCGCAACCCACGAGCAATCGGCCGTATCCGAAGACGTAAACCGTAATGCATTGAAGATCAGTGAGATTTACCTCAATACCCAAAGGATCTCCGATGAGCTTAGGGAACTGACTAAAGCCCTGACATATGACGCGAATTTAATGTCAAAAGAAGTACACAAATTTACCGTCAATTAACGACATAAAACGGTGAAAAGATTCAGGAAATGACGGCGGTTTGTTTAGCAATTGCGCAACCGCCTGAAACTGAGTCTTTTTTACTTGACCCCCTTTAGGCTTTTGCGTACAGTACCGCTCCGTTAACGATGAAAGCCTCTCGGCAAGGCTATATGAAATCGCTAGCGATTGTTAAACGTGAAAGATTAACCACGCTAACATAAATCGACATATGGTGAGGTGTCCGAGTGGCCGAAGGAGCACGCCTGGAAAGTGTGTATACGGTAACGTATCGAGGGTTCGACTCCCTCTCTCACCGCCAAATTCAAGTTTAAAGACGTCCTAGGACGTCTTTTTTCTTATCTGTTTTTTATAAAAATCAATAACTTACAATCCTATATTGTTTAATGCCATCCTACAGCATCCGAAATCTTTAGTAATGCCAAAAGTAATGCCAAGGAAATTTGGCAAATTTTGGCATTACTATTTACTTCAAAAAATACCCATTTTTTATGCCGTTTTTTTACTTGATTTTCTCGATTTTATAGCCCAGATTTAACTTGGCAATATCCTGATTTATCTGAATTTATTCAGTGATAAGTAATGCTTGATTTTAGAGTGCGAAATAATGCCAAAATCAAGCATTACTTTGGGGCTTAATTTGAGGGAGGAGAACGGTATGGGAAGAAGTACAAATAAGCTGACTGCAAAAGCGGTGCTCAATGCTAAAGCGGAAGCAAAGCCCTATAGATTGTCAGATGGTGGCAATCTCTATCTCTATGTGCGCACAGCAGGGAAAACATGGGAATTTAGATACATACGTCCCTCCACCAGCAAACCCACCTATTTTGGTTTAGGCTCATATCCTGACGTATCCTTAGCTGAGGCGCGAGATAAAGCACTAGAAGCGCGAAAACATTTGGCCGAAGGCATCGACCCTCAATTACTTAAAGTTGAAAACAAATTAAAAGCAGCAACAGAGAACGCTCAAACTCTCAAGCATATTGCGCAAATGTGGATGGACTCAAAGCAGGGCAGTATTAAAGCTAAAACCATTCAAGGTAATTGGCGCAAGCTTGAGCTGTATGCCTTCCCTAAGCTGGGAAGTATTGCGATTAGCAGACTGACGGCTCCCATAGCCATTGCCGCGCTAAAGCCCCTAGAGCAGAGAGGGCATCTTGAAACGGTTAAACGTACCGCTCAGTTGCTGAATGAAATCATGAACTATTCGGTTAACTCTGGTTACATTCATGCCAATCCGTTGTCAGGTATTCGAGAAGTTTTTAGAAAAAGCAAAGTGGAACATCTGAAGGCATTAAAACCAGCAGAGCTAGCTGAGTTGCTGCAGATCGTCGCAAACGCTAATTTACTGTTAACGACTCGGTGTTTGATTGAATGGCAATTGCACACAATGACCAGGCCAAATGAAGCGGCCGGAGCCCGTTGGGAAGAAATCGATTTTGATGCCAAACTTTGGACTATTCCTGAATCGCGCATGAAAATGAATCGTGAGCATATTATCCCGCTTACAGAGCATACCCTCGCGATACTGGAAACTGTTAAGCCGATTGGTGAACACAGCCAATTCGTTTTTCCGTCTTCTAAAGATCCCAAAAAGCACACAGATCCAGAAACCATCAACAAAGCATTAGGGCGCATGGGATTAAAGGGAAGAACAACGGGTCATGGTTTACGCTCGCTGGCGAGCACTACCTTAAACGAACAAGGCTTTGATGGTGATGTTATTGAGGCTGCGTTAGCCCATGTTGATAAAAACCAAATCCGCAGTGCCTATAATCGCACTACCTATCTAGAGCGACGTACCAAGTTAATGGAGTGGTGGAGCAATCATATTGCCACTGCAGCAGTGGGCTCTTTGTCAGTAACTGGCTTAAGAGATCTGAAAGTGGTTTAGAGAGGATTTAGGTTAGGCCAACACTCCGGTCATCCTCGTGGCTTTACTGTGATTTTATCCTTATTTTATCTAAGCAAAAGATTTGTCTCAAATTTTAGAATGAAATGGGATTTTGGTGCTATTTCTGCTATTAGTAGTAAAAATAGCAGGTTAATGTGGAGTGGTAGCTTCAATGGGTCGAATTATAGAGTTATCGAAAATAAAGTTAAACACAGATTTTACCAGTGTTTTGGTTTATCTATTTGAACAAAATAAACCTGTTTTAATTGAAGTTCCCGCTAACATAAATGTCTGGGTTACCTACAAAGGTGATAAAAGTTTATTCAGAAGAAATTTGCGCACAACCCGTGGCTTAAATGCTCATACTAGGTTTAAGGGTAAACCTAATGTCGTTAAACCAGTATTTGATGCTCACTTAATTAAACATGCTTCATATGTTCAGTTGAAAAAAGAAGATTTAAATGTGCTTTTAAAACAAAGGCGATGCAGCGTAAGAAATCCTCTCGCTATCTTGTTTTTTGATTCAAATGGTGATATTGAAATTCTTGATGGAAAGGGATGTCAAACAGAATATTTACGCCAAAAACAAGGTTCGATGACTGAGTTTGATATGTTTATTGCTAGAAATTCTATTGAAGTAGAATTTGTTTTTTCAGCTAAATCAGTAAATGAATGGAAGGAAAATAATTGCATTGAAAATGAGTTTAAAGATTTAAAGGCATCTGTTGATTCAGTATATGTGTATGAAATGGATGTTGTTAAATTTATTGTCGAAGATGTAGATAAAAAAACATCTATAAGCGATATACCAATAGATAGTCCTTACTATATTGATGACATGTTACGTAAAAAATCAGACCTTGACGAATTATCTATCTTAGGTTTCCGTTATTATTGGGGGAAAACAGCTAAGCTACCTAAAGCTAAAGGATTGGTAGAGTTGATTATGAATCAACTCGGTTATGCTCAAAAAAAGGCAGAAGCGGCGGCTTTTTTTCTCAACCCTAATCCTGATGGTCGATGCGGTAAAACTAAATCGATTGCAGATGGTTGCCAGTTTCCATACTTAACTCACTGCCTCGAGCATTTTTGGCATCATAAGCAGGCTTACGATAAAAATATAACATCTGAAATACAAAAGTTTTTAGAGGGATCAGAGGGAGAAGGCTTTTCGAGTGATAATGCTAAATATGCTGAATTAATTTTAAGACCGAGAGAATTTCTTAGGGCACCAAAAAAACGCATATAATACAATTAATAATGCATTTTAGGTGAGCTAGGGGGACCGTTTTCACCCCGTTTATTCATGCTTGATAACCATCTAATCTCAGGGTTGTAGACGTTTATTCACAACTCTGAGGACGATTATGAACACAACTCTCACAAGCAATTCCATTATTAGACTGAAGACCTTGGTTCAGCTTACAGGGCTTTCGCGTTCAACTATCTACGATAAACTCAATCACAAATCCCCCAGGTTTGATCCACTTTTTCCTCGAAAAGTTTGCCTTGGCGCTCGTGCCGTTGGCTGGTACATGCAAGAAGTCGAACAGTGGCTACAAGGTAGAAGATTTTACTGACCTTAAGAGTGATTAACTTATTAAATAAAGGTGGATTATGAATAGTTATTATTACCAGAAATTATTTCCAATCTCCTACGGTTATGTTCCAAATCTAACCGTCGCTCCTAAGATGGAGAAAGCGTTTGAAGAAGCAAGAGCATTTCTGCAAGCACCAGACGGTATGATCTTGGCTTGTCAGTTAACGTCGATGGCAACCGCTATGCAAGGGGTGTTCAATGTTGAAATTCCAACTCGGAAAATCGCTCCAGTATCACTCATGGTAATGACCATTGCACAATCGGGTGAACGTAAATCGACCGTTGATAACTTGTTCATGGGAGAGATTAAAAGTATTGAAAAAGAACAAGAGGCTGTTTATCAGAAAAGTTTAAAAGACTACAACATTCAGATGGATATACATAAGGAAAAAAAAGCAAAATTAAAAAAGACTATTACGCTGGATAATGCTGAAAATGAACAGACAACCCAGCAATTGGTAGCATTATCTGAACAAGAACCTACAAAACCTCGAGCCCCTAGAGTGATATATGAGGATACCACCAGTGAAGCGTTACTTGATGGTTTAAAAAATGATCTGCCTAATGTTTTTTTCGGCTCCAGTGAAGGAGATCTAATATTTAAAAGTAGGGTTATGAGCAACTCTGCTAATTTTAACCCGATGTGGAGTGGTGATGATATGACGGTAAATCGAAAAACCTCACCATCTTTTAAATTAAACGATATTCGACTATCGATGCATATCATGGTGCAACCAGATACGTTACAGAACTTTTTGAATAAGTCTAACGTTAATGTCCGTGATAATGGCTTTCTATCTCGGATGTTGGTTTGCGAGCCACTTTCTACCTGTGGTTTTCGCCAAGCTAATGGTCATCGGCATTCCCGTGAGGGTATCGAAGAGTTTAATTGCAGGATTAGACAACTACTCGAGCAGTCATTGGGATTAGTTGATTATCGGCATCGACAAAAGGTGGTTTTTTCTTCGGCAGCTGAAAAAGTCTGGTGGAATATTTATAATGACATCGAAACTAAAATGGCTCCCGGGGGCATGTATGCATGTGCAAGAGACCATGCATCCAAGTTATCAGAGAACATTGCCAGAGTTGCCGCCTTGATCCATTGTTTTGAACATCCAGACGATTTTGAAATATCTTTAGAATCCTTGTGGTTAGCCGTTGAGTTGTTAAGTTATTTCTCAAATGATTTTATGCGAGTCTTTTGTCCTCCACCTAAATATGTGCTGGATGCATGTGCGCTGAACGAATGGCTGAAGCCATTTGCCGCTTCGGGAATAAGATACATAAGAAAAAATTATATTTTACAATATGGTCCAAACTGTATTCGTAAAAAAGCCGACTTACAAGCTGTATTAGATTATATAAAGCAAAGCAACCCAATGGCAGAAATTATGATAGATAAGACTAGAGTAATGGATTTATTTTGCGATCTTCCTCCTGACAATGCCAAATTAGCTGAAAATCTGGCGCACTATTCATGAGTGTTACTTTTTAATCAAAATAAGTCGTTTAACGTTTATTTCTCAAGATTTATTTATTTTGCTCATAGTATGCATATTAATTCAGAGTGGTGATAAATATTGATCTCAGTAAACTTATTATCTAAATTTAAAGTTTCGCTTGAACTTGGTTGGTTTTCGATAATTTTGATTTAGGGTTTTAATAGTATTATATCTGTATTTTATATATTACTTGCTTAATGTTATTGATTTAGTTGTCTGGTGTATTGCTTGGGTGTTTCGTATTCATCAAATTTAGTTTATTAATTTTGAATGGTTGACTACACCCTTTAAATAATGATGGGAAAGGGAGGGTGAGTTATGGATAGTATTTTTAATAGGAATTTAACGGTGTTAACAACACCTCGATATGATGGATTGCAAACACTTTCTTTTAAGAATGGTGCTATTGAAGAATATCTGAATAAAATTACAAAGGTTATAAATGGCGTGGTCATGGAGTATTCAAAGGTGTTTGCGATAAGAGTTGATCTACGATTTCCTGATACGTTTGAATCGAGTGATACAGCAGTGATCACCCGTTTCTTCGAATCATTGAAAGCCCAGTTAAAAGCGGATTATCAGGCGAAACTACGAAACACAACTGACGGTCAGGTTCATGCAAGTGAGTTATTTTACATTTGGGTTAAAGAGATGAGTGGAAGGGATAAGTGTCATTACCATGTCTGTTTGTTCTTCAATGGCCATGCATATAAAAGTTTAGGGAAATTTGAATTGGGTCGGGCTAATATGTATAACAGAATACACAAAGCTTGGGCGAGTGCACTAAGGTTAGATATTTTCAATGCTCAAGGGTTGCTCCATTTCCCAGAAAATGCTCAATATTTACTGTGTCGTAACCAAGCTGATTTCACTTACATTTACCAAGACTTGTTTAAAAGATTAAGTTATTTTGCTAAAACTGACACGAAAATTTATGGGAATGGCAATCACAACTTTGGTTGTAGTCGCGTATCAGCATGATTACCAAGTGATTCGCTTACTAAATGAGGTTGCTGGTGGAGTGAGTCAAAATAAAGGAGTGATGAGCAAGGGATTAAGCCCCCTTGCTTTAGCGTTCATATAGAGCAATGGCATTTTCACCCTGGCAGACTTGAGACATAGTCCACTAGAACACTCCGTAGCGCAGCCAGATCAATAGCCAGCTTCCTTTTGATGTCGAACACACAATACGGTCAATCGTTCGCTGCCATCATACTGGTACATTGCCAGATAACCGGTGTCACCAAAGTCGATAAGCAGTTCCCTAAAACAATAGTCATTGCCATAGATAGGACGACCACTTTCGGAATTACAATAAACTAGCTAACGAAGACGGTCACTTGTTGTGAATTTTTTGACATGCCTTGATATGAAGCCTGCTAAAATAATAGATGGTTTAAACGAAACAACCGATAGAGGCAGGGAGCAAAGCAATGACGATAAACTATCGAGCTATTCATACTCGCAGTCCATGGCGAAAAGCACGACATTCATCGGTAGAAATGGCTATTAAAGGCCCTGATGGAGCCTTAAACTTGTTGAGAAGAAAAGGGCGTGTCGGAAAAAATGGGATGATTATGGTTCCGTGTCATGCGTCTTTGTGTGGGAATCTGGTGAAGATTCGGGGTATGCATTTAGGCTGAAAGCTACGTCAACGACAGATGTTGAAGGTGTGATAATTCCAATAGATAAATTGTTGGCCCATGAACAAACGAGTAGCTGTAGTCAGGTAGATATTGATAGGTATTTTTCGAGTCCAGAATTTACAAAATTTATGTGACGTTACTTATATGTTATTTAGTTAGCAAAGGAGTGTATATGGATAACAGTAAACTAATCAAAATATCTAACGAAAGTGCTGCAAAGGCTTTTATACGAGGAGAGTTTAGACGGCTCAGGGAGCTTTTTAATTCGGTGAATGATAAGCATAATTTAGCGTTTGAAAGAAAAAATAAAACATTGAAAAATTTTTATCAACTACAACTTGATATCAATCGAGAATCTTTGTCTGAGTTATTGATTGAACATAAAACTTTTAACAAGGGAAAAACCGCAGAGCTAACAGAATATATATATGTTGGCGCCACGGCTATTGACATAGAAGGTTATAAATATACAAAAGATGAACATTTTTATCCACTTTGCTCCCACGTAGTGGATAAAAAACGGCCTATGCGAAATGATGGATATTGTATCAGAGCATTAGTGTATATATCTGAGCATGCAATGGCAAGAATGATTACTCGTAATAGTAAACAGAGCATTAAAGTCGTTGTTGATACGGTAGCAGGTATATTTAATGAGAATACAATTAGAATGATTTACTCAGATGCCGATGTGAAATTTGAAGATTTTGTTGTGGTTACAAGAAATTGCTATATACCTTTTGTTCGTCAAGAAAACTCAGGCATTCCAATAATGAAAACATGGGTACCGGAGGAACATTGGGATGATAAAAATTACATGAAATTATCGAATTTAGCACATTCATTGACTGCAGGTGAAATTAGGGTTTTTGAGACTAGTGTATTTAACTCGGAAGTCTATCTATCTCCTAATTGATAGTGGAGTGAGCTGCAGATATATTATGGCGATTATTTTAGTATTGGACAGGCCTTTTTTATCATCAGTGATACAGTCTAAATTTAAAAGGTAAAGCGGTCAGTTAATTCATCGAGCGTCAGGCTTAAATACGAAGAGCTAAAGGTCAGCGTTCTAAATCAGCTAACGCAGTGGCAGTGAAGACTATTTGTGGCAGGTAGGGGTAGCCTTTTCATTTTCACTTCCCCAGGACTCCAGCCAACTCACCACTTCGTCACCGGTGACATGCAAGCCTGATGTCTGGTGTTCTTCCCATGCGCGTAACGCTTCTTGCTGCAGTGCCTCGCGTTTCTCTTCTCTCTCAACGTATTCACGGATCGCTTCACGCATCATCCAGTGTGATGAACGTTTACGCGTTTCAGCTAAATGCTCGACTCTGGCTTTAATATCGGCATCTAATTTAACCGACACGGGTTTGATTGTGCTCATCTGTTACTCTATAGGTAATGCTTAGTACTACTAGGTAATACCTTAGCATAACGTGGTACAAAAAAATAATGATTACACGGTTTACTCGTCAGCTCGAGCAACGCAATAAAGCTCAAGGATGATAGAAGATAGTTTGTATCGCTTAACTGGGCATAAATGGTGCTTCAGTATAAGGCTAATCTTTAGCGTTAACGCACTGAGCGTAATCGCAATAGGAGTGAAAACGATAGCGGTAAGTGATGCCGCTTCGTTTAGAGGGGTTGGCTAATGGGTGACTGAGTACTCTCAATATTGCAGGTGAAGCATCATGACCTTAACCAATGCCATGCATCGGCTATCAGCTCAGCACCGGCTTTTACGCCATTGATGCCCACTTCTGCTGTCGTCAGCACGGTGTTTAAGCCGGTTTCTACACTGCCCGTGACGAGCTTGATCCCAGCATCAGTTATTTCTCCTTGACGTAAGCAAGCATAACTTTCACCTAGAGTTTGGCTGGTGCCTTTTAGTAGGCATTCGGCAGGTTTAGCGACAAGATCTCCAGGTGTCCCTAGTAGTGTGTTGACGTTGTCGGGTAGCCCTAGGTATTCACCGGTCATTTTGATGGCAGTAGAGGCTAACACGACGTTTGCGACAGTCCCCGTGGCAAGCTTTGACGCGCTCCTCCCCAGTAAGCCTGCTCTGGCGGAGCCTTGCAGCGCAATGTGGGTGAGATTACTGACTTGATTGGAGGTGCTACTTCCCGCTAAGCATTCATTGACGAAGTGCTCGCAATTATTGGTAGCAACGCCGTATGGGCTGTGACCCAGTTGACTGCGCGCTAGCTCAATGGCCTGATAGGGAAACAGCGTGGACTTTTTCACTCTGATACTGTGGCCACCAGCAAATTGCTGCAGGTCGATTTCTTCGATGATGCCCTGCTTAGATAAGTGAATCACATTGCCATGGCCAACATAGAGGCCATGGTGTTCGGTTAAGCCAAGCGGATCGATATTGGTGACCAGATGATCACCTGGATGAAATTTATACATGGTATGTACTCCAAGAAAAACAACGCAGATACCCCTAGGTCGCATCTGCTAATAGGGTTGAATAGGGCGTGCTGATTGACCTCAGATTTCTAGCTCGACAAAGCTTTATTGATTTGCTGTTGAGTAATGCCGATATAACGCAGGGTGACCGCTTCCGATTGATGCCGCAGCATGCGCATCACCCGGCCAATGTCTTTGCATGCTTGATACAGGTGATACCCCCGGGTTTTACGCATCGAATGGGTGCCCAGGGCTAACTTGATATCGTCACCGACAAAGGCAAACGCTTTGGCGACGGCACGCCGTGTCAGCGGTTTCGCGGGGGCCTGCCGGTCTTTGGTCTGGCTTGAACGGTGGGATTGGAACAGGTAGATATGCTCGGGGTGGCGCAGGTGGATCGCCTCAATCAATGCCAGCGTCTTCGGGTTGAGCTTGATGCTGGCCCGTTTACCGGTCTTCTGCTCGATGATGCTTAAGCGATCGCCGTCGATATCGCTGAACTTGATGGCCAGTAAGTCAGAGATCCTAAGGGCCAGGTTAAGGCCGATATTCCAGACATCCGCCATCTGCTCACCAAAGTGACGTTCGAGCAGGTAACTGATAAGCTTGATGGTGTCGCGGTTCTTGACCGCTTCGACTTCGTTCATGCTTGGTTCCCTCAATTGGCTATGTAATGAATGTGGGCACCAGCACATCGCAAACCCGCATGGGGCCTGCGTTGCTTGGTTCCCAAAATACCTTTGTGGGCACCAAGTTCAGTCGGTGCTGACTTGAACCTGATAGACTTCCATCTCCACGTAGTTACAGAAGTTCTCCAGCAGCAACCTCACCAAGCTGTCGGCTTGCTCGAGGTTACAGCGGCCAAAGAAGCTGTTGTAGACCTGCTTCTCCTGAAACAGCACTTCCATTTCTTTCTCAAGCTCAGGGAAGGGCCCGCCGCAGTAGGCAAAGTCGGTGAAGTAATTGAGATACCAGCAATCCCCCTGGCGGTAGAGGTTGATCTCCACTGGATGATAACCACCTCTCTCCACACTGTAGTCGGGATCGCGGTAGTTCAGGGTGACGATGTTGAGACTCGGGTTATTGAGTGCGGCCAGTTGCCGTTCTAACAATTCATAAAAAGGCTCTGGCAGTGGCAGGATGGTTTCGTGGTGTATTTTCATGGTGGACTCCAAAACAAAAAGCCCGCTAACGACGGGCGTTGCAGGCGGGGTAGATTGTTGTTAACGACAGAGGCTTGACGTAATCACTTAGGGTAACAAGGGCGCGGGTGTGATATTGGCTATTTTACTGGTTTACTTTTTCTTAATGATGAGCCTATCGCCATTGATATCACTGAACTTAATCGAGACAACGTCGTAGATCCTAAGGGCAAGGTTAAGGCCGATATTCCACACATCGGCCAGTTGCGGGCTAAAAGCTCAGACATAGTCATGTTGACATATCAAGTTAATGGCCTTGCACAGGAGTGATATATATCTGAAAAGATTTGGGAATAAGGAAAAAGTTAAAAATTACTAGAAGGACATATGTAATGAGACACTAACCGATGAACTCATCATGAAGCCAGTCTGACAGGCTAACTTTTTGAATTGCAAATGTTTAATGCGCTACGTTATCTACACGTACATCGCAGAAGGAACATTCCCCAAACCAGTGTCACTCGATAGCCAAGCTGCCGCATGGGTAGAAAGTAAAGTGTAAAAGTGAATACTGGAAAGGATAGCGTAGTGGAATTATGCGGTGACAGAAATGCCTTTAATAAATCCTAAAATAGACGCTCCTGTCGACAGTATCTTGCTGGTTGTGCTTCGAAAACCGCTCAAATATGAGCGTAAGCACGCTATTTCTGCATGTTAATATAGATTAAAGTGCACTTTACTTAAAAAGTTTATACAGTTTGTAGTTACTAACACACAAAGTAACTGTACCAATATGTTTTTTCTGATCGTTCTTTCAAGAGATCGTGCTCATGTCTAGCGCAAATAACTGCCTGCAATTTAACCTGATTGGAAAATATTTTTCGCGCCGTAAAGCCCTTGCTTTAATCGATGATTCCCTAGTGATTATTGCTCAGAACGAACAAGTGTCTTCATGCTCGTTTAAAGATTGCAAACAGTTCGCAGTCTACGTGCCAGGGCTACTTGGTGGCGTGTTAACGATTTCCGTCGGCTCTAAGATTGAACAATATCGCTTTCTTTCTAAGCATCACGCAGAAGTTTTTGTAGCGTTACTCAATGGGAAGATTGCTGACTTTATATGTGGCTATCTTTCTCAAGTTTTCCAAGATTTTAACTCTTTTGTTGTTAATCGTTATCCGCGTGATTCTTGGCTTGACCAAATAACAGCATTATGTGCTCAACTGGCGAGAAACTATAGTCAACAGCAGGCACTTTGGGATGCTCATTTGGCGCCAGATTTCATTTCGCAGGTGAAAGAGATCGTATGTTTTCATCCTGTTCACCCAGAGGCTATTCGCGAATACCATGAATCTCATCAACTCAAGAAGCGAAGCAGCTTTTTTGACCGTGTTGAATCCAATCCTTTGACTCATGAGCAACGCCTTGGCGTGTTGCGTTCCAATGATAAAAACATGGTGCTGGCAGCTGCGGGTACAGGAAAAACCTCGGTAATGGTTGCCAAGGCACTCGACCTTATCGATCGTGGGTTAGCTAAGCCGTCTGAAATCTTAGTTCTAGCGTATAACAAAACCGCTGCCGAGGAGCTTAAACAACGGCTTGAAGAAAAAGCAAAAAAGGGCGGTATTGAACTGCAGTCCTCGCCGCATATTTCAACCTTTCACGCACTCGGTCGTAAATTGCTCCGTGAATGTGGCGTCCCTACCTACATGAGTGTGTTCACCGAAGATAATATCAAGTTAAAACAGTGGGTGACTGATTGGCTGACACGGTATTTGTTGTCTGACAACACTCGTATGTTGAGTTTTATCAGCTTGTTCCCAGAACCTGTAAATCCCTTTGATTTCAAATCTAACGATAATTATGAGCGTTATATTCGGGACAATGAATTCCGCACCCTTAATGGCGAGAAGGTCAAAGGTTACCAAGAACTTCAGATCGCCAACTTTTTGGTGATGAACGGCATCAACTATCGGTATGAACCGCCATATGTGAGTAAGCGGCGGATTGAAATAGGGTTCGATTATCGACCTGACTTTCATATTTGCGATACCCATGTATATATTGAACACTTTGGCATAGACAGGGAAGGAAAAACCAGACCTGACATAGACTACCTTGCTTATAACGAGTCCATGAAAAATAAGCGGCTCCTCCATGCTGAATGTGAGACCCGTCTAATTGAGACATTCCACTATGAATGGTTAGAAGGGACCCTGGAGTCCGGCTTGGAGCGAAAACTTATGGATGAAGGTATTGCACTAACGCCGATAGACCTCAAAGAGATCTTCAAGAAACTGGAAGATGAAGGGCTGGTCGCAACTTGGAGTGATCTGTTAGTAAAGGCATTGCAAGCAATCCGGGTTGAACGTCTCTCTGATGAGGCGATTCACGATCGATTAAAGCAATCTGGTATCGCTCAACCCAAAAAAATTGCCGATATTCTGGGAGCTCTTCACCGGGGGTATACCGAAGAACTTAAGAGCCAAAATGCGATTGATTTTGATGACATGATTATCCGAGCCACCGATGTGGTGAACGAAGCAAAATACACTCCAGAGTGGACCTACATCCTTGTAGATGAGTTTCAGGATATTTCAGCCGCTCGTATGGAGTTCATTGAGGCGCTCATTGATAAGGGGCCTTGCCCGACCTTAACAGTAGTGGGCGATGATTGGCAGTCTATATATCGATTCTCTGGTGGCAAACTAGAACTGACAACACGTTTTGGTAAGAAGGTCGGTAGCTATACCGAAACTAAGCTCCAGAAGACATTTCGCTATAACAACAGTATTGCGAACACGGCAGGTCAATTCATCATGGAAAACCCTGAGCAGTACAAAAAATATATCGAAACACATACTCAAGTCGATAGTTCGCAGGTGTATTTGCTGGATGATAAAGTGGGTAATAAAGACGGTGTTTATGAGCGTGTTGAAGAGGTTGTACTGAAGATCCGCGAAAACGACTCAGCAGGTAGTATTGCGGTTATTGCGCGCTATAACTATTTGCTCAATGATGCAAGAGCCGTACTTAAAGCCAGCAAATTGCTGGATGGGGTTCACTTTTGGAGTTTTCACAAATCAAAAGGTTTAGAAGCGGACTATTGCATTTTGATTGGTTTTTTTCAGGGGCGAAATGGCTTTCCGAATGAAAACCGAGATGAAGCGATTGTCGAGGCGCTTCTCCCCATTTTGGATTCGTTTAAACATTCAGAAGAACGCCGCCTATTTTACGTGGGTATAACGCGGGCAAAGAAGAAATCCTACATCATTGCCGATCCGACAGCGCCTTCAGAATTTATCACTGAGCTGTTGGCCCCCAAATATGACATCAATATTTTCTCTAAAGCGTTTCAGGATCAATACCGGAAGATCTTCAAATGTCCCTATTGTGTCGACGGTTATCTACGTTTATTAAAGGGGCAATATAGTGATTTTTATAGCTGCAGCACCGGATTAGGCTGTAAGGTAGGTAAAGCAAGAGTTTGCATAAAGTGTGGTGCACCCTCCGTTGATGGTCGTAGCGCCAGTGTGTGCAATAATACTGCTTGTCTGAATAGTTTGAGAATTTGTGAGCAGTGTGGGCGTCCGATGAAGCAACGAGAAGGCCGTTTTGGTAAATTTTGGGGATGCTCTGGATACGGCATTAAAGATGATCAATGCAAACATACTGTGAACAGTTGACTGATAAAATAATCGACTATGCTATCGCAAGGCAAATTCTTGCTTGCAGTTCAAGGTGACGCTGGTGGATCGCCTCAATCAACGCCAGCGTCTTCGGATTGAGCTTGATGCTGGCGCGTTTACCGGTCTTCTGCTCAATGATATTTAAGCGGTCGCCGTCGATATCGCTGAACTTAATGGCCAGTAAGTCAAAGATCCTAAGGGCCAGGTTAAGGCCGATATTCCAGACATCGGCCAGTTGCTGGCTATAAACTGTCTTTCGAGCAGATAGCTGATAAGCTTAACTGTGTATTGATCTTTAACGGTTTGAACCTCATTTTTCGCTATCGCGTGTTTTTGGGCACTTGCGTTGTTGAAAGCCGCATGGGGAAAGGGTTTGAGTGTCTCCGTTTTATGGTTACGGGAACTTGCTGGTGTTCAACAACATTGAAATAACGATGCGGGTTAATCCAAGCTCACCTGCACTTGATAGGCTTCCATCTGATAGTAACTGACAAAGTTATCGCTGAACAACTTAATCAGCCCCTGTGATTCTCGCTCAGTAATCCAGCCACTAAACAGGCTATAGACCTGCTTGCTGTTAAAGCAGATATCGATGTCTTTAACCAGTTCAGGGAAAGGATGACCACGAAAAGCAAAGTCGGTGACGTACACTAAACGCCAGTGATCTTGTTGTTTCTCAAGCCGGACTTCGACAGGATGAAAGCCGCCCGTTTCGGCGCTGTAGTCGGGATCGCGAAAATTAAGGGTGATGGCGTTGGCGTCTTTTGGTGCGACTTCAGCCAGTTCCTTTTCGATCACTTGGTAAAAACGATCAGGCATCGCTGGCAGTTGATTACGCTTGATAGTTAATGTCATGGAATATTCCTTATTTAAAAACGGGCATACGCAAAAGCCAAGGCGCAGTCACGCCTTGGCTTTTGCTGTCTATGCGGTTTGGTTAATAGAACGACTGTTGGCTAAGCGGTTTAATGTGAGTCGCTAAGGGCGGCTTGCTAAGGCTTTTGAGCTGGGAGATTAAAGTTTGGTGGTTATGTTTAACGAGATTGGTACTGGCTTACGATAATGAACGGGTTATCGAGTGAGGGCGAGGTTGCTGGTGGTCAGTGGCTTAGCTTTGGTTTAGTTTCGGTTTGATAAATCGCAATATACAAATAGCCATGGCTGCCTAAGGTGTCAGCCTCACAGGTAAAGCCGGCGTGCTCAATGGTGATGCAGTGCTTCTCAGTAGCATCAATCTCGCCGGTGGCCACCAGCCGCTCAAGCTGTTTAACTATGGCCGGAAAGGCCTCTACAAATTGTTGTTTAATTGCTGGTGGAAATTCACCGACAAAGCTTGAACGGTCATGGAGATAATCCAAGTGCAGACCACGTAAAATCAGCCTTGCACCAAAGCGGGGGGACACTTTACGGGGCAGGCCCCAGGCGTGCTCAATATCGAAAAGTTTTAGGGTTGTCATAGTGACCTCAATGGTTGAAGGATGAAACTCAGGTAGTGGATTGCTTGTTAGCGGACTAGCGAGAGCGGTGATAAATGCCTAGGCGAGTACAAGCGGTGAATACAACTGGCTAGTGGGCTGGATACAGGGCGGGTAATAGTTTTTAGGTGTGCACACTCCAATTAGGCTGTTCATTGCTGCCATGGTTGAAGTACACACCGTTGATCACACGCTGCCATTCACCTGTTGGCACACCATTACTATCACAGGGGCAAGCATAGCGGCAGAAGCTGATCTCCTTGGGTAAGTGTTCAACCACATCACGGTGAAATACACTCAATACGGTTTTATGCAGCTTTGGATTTGGTGCCACAATCGGCTTGCCAATCACTTGGCCCATGGCATTAAGTGGGCGGACAAACATCGGCAAAATCAGCTCAACCGCTAAGCGGTTACGCAGTTCAGGAAACGCGGCGCAGGCCTCGGCAACACAGGCCTGTGAAAAACTATCGGTAAATTCAATCATGATGGACTCCTTGATTTGGCGTGACAGGTTTAAACGCTGGCTAGAGTAAGCCGCGCTCAGCAAAGGACACTGGCGTGCGGCCAACCACTATATGGTCAAGCACACGCACATCGATAAGCGCTAATGCATCGGTTAACCGTTGAGTGATGTTCTTATCTGCAGCCGAAGGTTCAGACTCGCCAGATGGGTGGTTATGGGCAAAAATCACCGCTGCGGCATTGGCGGCCAACACAGCCTTAACCACCTCACGTGGATAAACACTGGCGGCATCTAAAGTGCCAAAGAACAACTCTTTAAACTCAAGTAATTGATGTTGGTTATCGAGCAGCATCACCGCAAACACCTCCCGCTCATAACCGCCGAGTTTGTAAGTTAAGAAATCCTTAGTGGCTTGAGGGTTGGTATAGGCGTCCTTCTTCACATAGCGTTCGGCAATGATATTGGCGGCAGAGGCTAGGACTTCTTCGGCAGTCTGCGGCCACTGGTTAATCGGCTGGTCTATCAAGTTGTCTGGTTTAGTTTTGGCGTGCGTCGCTTTTGTTGACATATCAGGCTCCTTTAAAGCGTTAATGGACTTATGCACAGGAGTGATATATATCTGAAAAGATTTGGAAAAGTTGAAAGTTACTGGCATAGCTATTCGAATAAAAGACGTGATTGACACAACTGGCTTAGCCCGTTCAACCATTTACAAATATGTCGATAAAGGCTTTTTCCCCCAAAGCAGTGAAACTGGGCAGTAGGTCTGTTGCATGGGTTGAAAGAGAAATATAAGGGCCGATTTTGGCAATCTTTAGGGTAATTAATTGTTAGGTAGTAATCGACATAAACAAAAATGAAAAACAAAGTGCTGTAATAGGCAATATTGATTCAAATGCATTGAAAAATGGTTATTTTTCTGTAGATTATGAAATGCTACAAGTCTGACAAATAAGTGCCAGCACGGCATGCTTGCTTTTACTATTGATAAATTTAAATGTTGGTTTATGGATGAACATAATTAACGAAAAAGTGTTGGTTAGTTGGATTGGCGGCAATGATTTAGAATCAAATGATATTAAAATGACTGGCCCTATATGGGCGGCAGTATCTGTTGTTGCTTTTGATCGGCTTGAGCTTATTTATAATTATCCGTCGGATCTAGTTGCTCCCTACCTTAAACTACTCAGTGACAATCTTAGTTTCCCTGTTCATGCCCGTAAGGCGGATTTATCCTCGCCAGTTGATTTTGGAGAAATTTACCTCGCTGCAGAACGGTTACTAGACGGTATTAATCGTGAAGCCATTGCACTGTCTATTTTACTGAGCCCGGGTACACCTGCTATGCAGGCTGTATGGATATTACTCGGTAAAACTCGATTCGCCTGCAACTTTTATCAAGCATCAAAAGAACAAGGCGTTAATACTGTAGAAATTCCTTTTAAGCTCACTGCTGAGTATATTCCTTCTATGACTAATCTGGCCCCTATTGAACTTGGGCAACTTGGTCTATTGGGCTCTGATGCTGATCCCGCCTTTGATGACATTATTACCCTTGATCCTGAAATGTTACTACTTAAAGCCAAGGCTCAAGTTTTAGCATCGCATGAAGTATCTGTGCTGATTTGTGGTGAGAGTGGTACCGGCAAAGAGATGTTTGCTCGGGCAATTCATAATGCAAGTGCGAGAAGGGGCAAACCATTTGTTGCGATCAATTGTGGAGCATTTCCCTCAGAACTTATCGATTCAATACTTTTTGGTCATAAAAAGGGGGCTTTTACTGGTGCGGTTTCAGATAAGGTAGGAGTTTTTGAATTGGCGCATTCAGGTACTCTTTTTTTGGATGAGTTTGGCGAGCTTGATAGTTCAGCCCAAGTCAGGCTCCTTAGAGTATTGCAGGATGGTAAATTCACTCGATTGGGAGATAGTGAAGAACGTAGCAGCAATTTCCGTTTAATCACAGCAACTAATCGAGACTTGATGGCTGACGTTTCCAAGGGTAGGTTCAGGGAGGATTTATTCTATAGGGTTGCCATTGGTGTGTTGTCCTTACCACCTCTAAGGTCTCGACAAAGCGATTTAGACCATCTAGCAGATCAGTTTACCGCCATGCTCACACAAGAATACCCTTCTCTAGGTGGTAAAAAAATTTCCACTGCTGCAAAAAAAATTATCAGTAATCATCGTTGGCCTGGAAATATCAGAGAGCTGAAAGCAACGATTCTTAGGGCGGCCTTATGGTCTGAAACTGCCGTATTGGAAGAAGTTGATATTCGCAGGGCGATACTTTCGACGCTCCAAAATAGTGAGGGCATTCTCGAAAGAGATATATCAAAAGGTGTTGATATAAATAGTATTATTGATCTAGTAGAACGACACTATTTAGAACGAGGATTGGCATTTACGTCAGGAAATAAACGTAAAGCGGCGTTGTTACTCGGCTACAACAATCACCAAACTTTAAATAATCGCCTTAAAAAACTCGGTCTAGAAAACGACAATGACTAAATTGGCATAAAAGTCGCTATATGAGTTTGACCCTGAATTAAGCCAGGGAATGCAATTCAACATAAGGAGATCCACTGTGACACAATTAACGGCAATACAACCACTCTCACGTAAAGATAAAATCTCACAGCTTATGGCTGCGATGAATGTTGGTCTGTTAGAGCGAAAGGAACAAATTAAGCTGATTTTACTTGCCGCACTTGCGGGTGAGCATGTTTTGCTTGTAGGTCCTCCGGGCACCGCAAAGAGTGAACTAGCCAAACGGCTAAAAAATATCTTTGTTGAAGCGAGTTATTTTGAGCGTTTGTTGACACGTTTTTCTGTCCCAGAAGAAGTCTTTGGGCCTCTTTCTATTCGTGCATTAGAGGATGATAGGTATGCTCGTTTAACTAGTGGTTATCTACCTGATGCATCAGTAGCTTTTATTGATGAAATCTTTAAAGCAAACAGTGCCATTTTGAATAGTCTTTTAACCATATTAAACGAGCGAGAATTTGATAATGGTAATCGTCGATACAAGGTGCCCTTAATTTCGGTTATTGCTGCGAGTAACGAGTTACCGGAAGGTGAGGAGCTTTCTGCTTTATATGATCGCTTTATGTTACGTAGTTTTGTCGGTCCATTGTCCGATAGTTCATTTAGTGAATTATTGCAGCTTTCAGCTGAAAAATTTGAGCCTGAGCTGAATATCCGACTCAAGCTAGAAGATCTTGCTGAGGTGCAGCAGTTAGCTGACAAGGTTACCCTGAGTTCTTCTGTGTTGGCATTGTGTAAAGAGTTTCGGACATATCTAAATCGAGAGAATATTTACGTTTCGGACAGGCGTTGGCTCAAGTTGATAAAACTGATGAAGGTATCAGCATTCACCTCTGGATTGACGCAAGTGAGTAACTATGATGCATGGGTTTTACCTCATTGTCTGTGGAATAAGCCGGAGGAGTTTTCTGGGCTGCAAGAGCTCTATAATCAAGCTGTAGCCATCAATGGTGATTTTACCGATGAACGTGCATCAAGTTTAGTGGCAACTTGGGAAGGACGATTAAAGGCTGATAAGTCACAACAAAAGCAGAAAGTAGACAACAAAGGTCGGCCACTGTTTATTAATGATAAAGGTAAACAGACATTACAATCCTCTGGAGAAGTCCAAAAAACAAATGCTAAAGGTGAAGTTCTCTATTGGGATGACTATGACAATAAAGAGACAACTTCAAGTCGCGGGCGTTATAGCTCTTCATTAAATGCCATTATGATTAATCAAGCATTTAAACCCGTTATGGAATCAATTAGTTATTCTGAAGACCATATTAAGGGGCGTGTTGCTGGCGTAGAAGAAATTCTTGCGTTGATAAAAAACCACATCAACGCTTTAAGCAAACAGCGAGAAGATGCTAAGACAGTATTTGAAAGCCATCTTTGGTTAAATCCTGAACTGCTTTCTAAAGTGATTGCGAGTTTAGATAACGCCCTTGAATACAGCCATAAATTATCCAATCGTCTGGTAAAAGTGAAACAAGGTTTTGAAGCCTTGCCACGGGAACAAGAAGTTGATTTGTCGGACACTAGCATTCCAGTTGATGCAGTGTTAGAGGGTGAACTCTGTGAATGAACAAAAACCAACACAGCTGGCTCCTGCACTTAATATTTTAGCTGGTTTGGAGCGGCAGTTAGTTGATATTGATTTATTACCTGATTCGTTGGTGCCAGCTGTAGCTACCCTACCAGGAGGCGATTTATCTACTCGCTGTATGACTATCGCATTATTGCGAAATCAGTTGTTGGCGGGAGAGTCATTGTCACAACCTTGTCCTTGGTTACCTGAGGCTGTTCAGCAAAACATTGTTAATGTAATTAGCCGTTCAGGTATTGCAACTTATTGTCAAAATAATCCGCAAGTCACCGATGCCTTGATACTGGATTTACTATCTGCTCTTGAAGGTGCTCAGACAAGAGCATTAATCCTTGCTCGGCAATTAGCTCAAATCAAATATAAGCAGGCGTTAGAAGTGCTGAAAGAGGAATTCGCCGCTATCCAAATCAAACGAAATTCAGCCAAACTTAAAAATTCACTTGTTCTTTCAGATGCAAAAAAACTTGAATATCAGCTCCAGGCTGAATTAGAGGCCTGGTTGCAGTTAATTAATGTTAGTGGACAACATCCATTTGTATTGCCATCAGTTTGGGCCGAAAGGTTGGAAGTCTGGCAAATACTTTCAGAGATTTTTGATGATTTAGGTGTGGTCACTGGTCTTGGTTGGGACCTATCGAAAGGAATGCTGCAAAGCCATGGTTGGATGAACATGGTGCGATTACAGAAGCTGGTCGAGCAAATCCCACAATTGCGTGAAGTGATTGAAACCCTGGGGCGCATGAAAGATTGCGACGGTGAGCCCGTGATTGAAGAAATTATCTCTAAGATGAGCGTAACGAAAAGGCGCGATAAAGAGATTTCTATGCCGCTTGTGCCAATGGAAACCAAAGGGATCACTCGTTCTGACTCAATCAGTCGAATGTTGCCTCAAGAAGCGGCTTTTTTGGGGCATCCAGTCCTTAAAAAACTTTGGCATGCCCGGCGAGCTGAGCATGCATTGCTCAGTTATGCTGTTGAAGGCACGGACATCATCACTGAACAGGTTACATTTGATCAAGAGGTTAAGGAAGAAAAATCCGGCTTCAAAATAAATCGTAACCGTGGTCCCATGATTGTTTGTCTAGATACTTCTGGTTCCATGCAAGGAACACCAGAGAATGTTGCCAAGGCGCTGGTGTTGCAATGTATCAGTGTGGCTAAAACCGAAAAACGTGCTTGTTATGTTTACCTATTTGGTAGCCGCGGAGAAGTGACAGAAATGGAACTGACACCCGATGCTGAGGGTTTAGAGCGGATGATACTTTTTCTGTCCATGTCATTCGGCGGCGGTACAGATGCAGAGGGTCCACTTAATTTGGCTCTTGAGCAAAGTGATAAAAATAAATGGCATCAAGCAGATATATTGCTCGTTAGCGATGGTGAGTTTGCGGTGTCTTCTGGACTAACCCGTAAAATTAGTCATCGTAAGGATAATAGCGGATTGAGTATTCATGGGATTGTTATTGGGTCGCGTTTGTCGCCGATGGACAAGATCTGTGACCCGTTGCATCAGTTTTCAAGCTGGTTAGATCTTCAAAATAATCAACATTAAAGGTAAAGGAGTACTCGTGTCGAAAGCCAGAGACAATTTTGAAAATGCAATTCAAGACGCCGAACGGATTTTGTATGCCTATGATCAGCTAAATCAGGTGGAGGGTAGAGAAAGAGAGCCTGAAGAGCTAAAGCGAGCGGCATTGATCATGACCTTGACCGCTTGGGAAACCTACGTGGAAGATGTCATAGAGGAGAGGCTGACCACTGATTTACGAACACTCGAAGGATCTAATGTCGGAAAGTTCATCAAATCGACACTTGAAAGAGAGCTTAGGTATTTCCATACGCCCAATTCCAGAAAAACCAAAGGAATGTTTGAGCGCTTTTTACACCTTGACGTAACCGAAAAATGGACCTGGATTGATGGCGATGCTGATCAAGTTAAATCGAAACTGGACCAATGGATCAGGAAGCGAGGTGAGGCGGTGCATCGCTCGGTCAATGATAAGCAAGCCACTCATTTAGTAAGCCGACCAGATATGAAAAAATGCCTGACATTTTTTAAAAAGCTCGTAGAAACAACAGATTTAGCTATTGAATCCGTGTAAAATGATTGGCTATCTGCGAGTTTATAAAGTATTAAACATTTACACATAGCGAAGTGGCTTAGTCACCTACATAAAAGGTGATTACGTCCATATTAAGTCGTGTGTTTTCGAACTAGTAATGAACGAAATTTGTCCGATAACTACCTTTTATGCGGTTTAGATGATTGATACCAATTATTTTTCGAAAACTAAAAATAATTAAAAAGTTAACCTTGATGAGATGTTTTGCTCATAAAGAATTCAAGAGACAATTATGATCGACCAACAAGTCAATTATGCCCCTGGCATGCGCATCGTAATTCGAGATGCCGAATGGGTAATTCAAAAAGTCGACAACAGTACTGATGGCGGTCAACTTATTACCTGCGAAGGGATCTCAGAGCTCGTTCGTGGTAAAGAAGGGCGCTTTTTAACCAGCTTGGAAAACAGAATTGATATTCTTGATCCAAAGAACACGATTTTGGTCGAGGACGATTCACCCGGCTATAGTGCCGCTAAATTGTACATCGAAAGTATGTTACGCCAGCGTGTGCCAACGGATGAAAAAGTGCATCTTGGTCATAAAGCCGCGATGGACCCACTGCCATTTCAGCTAGACCCTATCAAAATGGTGCTTAAACAACCTCGTCAGCGCATTTTAATTGCAGACGCGGTTGGCTTAGGTAAAACCCTTGAAGCCGGTATTTTAGTGTCCGAATTAATCCGTCGCGGTAAAGGTAAACGCATTCTTGTGTTAGCGGTGAAATCGATGCTGACCCAGTTTCAGAAGGAATTTTGGAGCCGCTTTTCAATACCATTAACGCGGCTTGATTCTACCGGGATCCAGCAGGTTCGTAATCGCATACCAACTAACCATAATCCGTTCTACTACTACGACAAGGCCATCATCTCTATTGATACGCTGAAACAAGATGTCGAATACCGTCATTATCTGGAGAGTGCCTATTGGGACATTATTGTAATCGATGAGGCACATAACGTTGCCGAGCGTGGTTCGCAATCACAGCGTAGTAAGTTAGCTAAATTGCTCGCACGGCGCAGCGATACCTTAGTGATGCTTTCAGCAACGCCTCACGACGGCAAAGCAGAAAGCTTTGCCAGTTTAATGAATATGCTGGATGCAACCGCTATTGCCAACGCCAGTGATTACAGCTATGACGATTTTAAAGATAAAAATCTTGTTGTGCGCCGCTTCAAAAAAGATGTTAAAGATCAGATGGTCGGCGAGTTTCCTGAGCGTAATATCGAAAGGGTGTATGCAAAGGCCAGCGGGCAAGAAGAAGAGGTTTATCGCCGCTTAGTGGATATGTCATTACGCAATTTAGAATCTGGCAACAAAGGCGCCAAATTATTCAAAGTGACCTTAGAAAAAGCGCTTTTCTCAAGCCCTATGGCCTGTTTATCTACAGTTGAAAACCGCATTAAAAAGTTAGAACAAAAAATCAAACAGCATAACGATACAGATTACCAAGAAGACATTAATGAACTTGAGCATCTTGCATCGGCACTGCGTAACGTAGATAAAGTCAGTTTTAGTAAGTACCAACAGCTGCTTACGACGATGCAAAAAGATCTGCAGTGGAAGAAAAACCAAACAGATGATCGCTTAGTTATTTTCACTGAAAGCCTCAAAACATTAGAGTTTCTCTATCAAAACCTGAAGCAAGACTTTAACTTAACCGACGAGGCCATTGCTCAATTGCATGGTGGCATGCCTGATACTGACATCATGAACGTGGTGGAAGAGTTTGGTAAAGTAAACTCCAAACTGCGCTTACTTGTCTGTTCTGATGTGGCATCAGAAGGTATTAACTTACACCACCTCAGTCATAAAATGATTCACTTCGATGTGCCCTGGTCGCTTATGGTATTCCAACAGCGTAATGGGCGTATCGATCGTTATGGTCAGAAACATCAGCCTGAAATTCGCTATCTGCTTACACAGAGTAATAACCCTCGTATCAGCGGTGATACCCGCGTACTGGAAGTATTGATCAATAAGGATGATCAAGCGCAGAAAAACATTGGCGATAGCTCAGAGTTCACCCGTGCTTATTCTCAGGAAGAGGAAGAAGCGCAAATTGCTGAGCAAATGATGAATGATGACATCAGCTTTGACCCTGCAGACTGGATAGATAACTTCTACAGCCAGAATAGCGAGCTTGAAGAAGATGACTTGTTTGCCGGGTTTGCAAACGCGGTGTCTCACACTGAAGAGGGAGATGATATTGCATTGTCAGTTTCCTTGTTCAGAGATGATCTTGATTACTGTGAAAACGCGCTAAAGTATCTCAACCAACAGGGGCAGAAACTCAAATATGAAAAGGATAGTAACGGCGTAGTTTCACTGTTTGCGCCTAAAGATCTTCGTCAACGCTTTAAGTTTTTGCCAGTGGAAATTCAGCCCAAAGAAGAGAACAACCACACGCTTTATTTAAGCAACCAGCTTGATGTGATCAACCAGGAAATTGTGCGCTGTCGCAGTGAGCAAACAGCTTGGCCGAAAATCCAATATCTCTGGCCTATTAACCCGGTATCACAATGGTTGGGCGATAAAATGATGGGGGCATTTGGCCGCCATCAAGCGCCGGTGCTGCGTCTGCCGGCCCTGTTCGACAGCTACGAAGATCATTTTGTGCTTTCAGGCTTGTTCCCTAACCGCAAATCGCACCCAGTGGTGAACCCATGGCTGGTGGTGAGCTTTGAAGACGGTGAGCTCACCGGTATCGAGCGGTTTGAAGATTTTATTCAGCGTTATCCATTCCACCTGCACACTTTATCGAACAAAGGGGGCGAGCGTAGTCACGAGCGTCAGGAAGCGCTGTTAAGCAATGCAATTGATGCGGTACGGCCACATTTACTGCAGCTGCGTAACGAAAAAGAGGCTGAGTTAAACCACAAGCTCAATGAGCAAATGGAGAAGCTCGATAAGCTACGTGATAAACAAATTAAGCAGTTAGAGCTGGAATTTGGTGAGAGTAAACAAGCTGAAAAGCTCGTCAATGATAAAAAAGCCCGGCGCCAACGTGAAATTGAACACATTTTTGATGAATATTTACGCTGGATTGAAGACACCATGACCACAGAAACCTCGCCATATATTCAACTGGTGGCAGTACTAACCGGCTCGGAGGGGCTATAACTATGGCATTAGTCGGTATTTGCAACGAAAACGACTTTTACTCTCACCATTATTTAAGTGAAGTGTTTGTTAGTGATATTCGTGGTGTGTTAGAGCAGTGGCTGGAAAAAGAAAATCAAGCCCGGGAGCTTGAGCGTGCAGAGAAAGAAAAAGGCGGCAACCCTACGCGCGGTTATCGCGCACCTTATAACCAGTTGGCAAGTTATAGCGGTGATTACTTCCGCGAGTTAAACCTGCATCTCAACGTTAAAGACATCAACAAAAGGCTTTTTAACCAACGCGCACGTTGGCAACCCATTTTACAAGCCTTGGGCTATGAGTTAAAGCCGACACAAGTGCTGTTAGAACATGGCCAACTACCGGTATTGTCGGCCTATCAAGATCACCACGGCCAGCCGCTACTGTGGATTATCGAAGCTCATGACCCTTCAACAGATGACTGTGCCGATCCACTGTCGTTGCCACTTTTGCCGCAGCAATTAGAAATACTCGAGCCGGAACAGCGTAAAGCCCTGCTGCAAAATAACCAAAATGAAGAACTAAGCTGGCAAGATTTAATCTCAAAGAAAATATTCAGTGCCCCAGAGCCACCCCGCTGGTTATTGCTGCTGGGTAATCGCCAATGTGTTTTGCTTGACCGCACAAAATGGGCACAAAACCGCCTGCTGCGGTTTAACTTAGAAGACATTTTGGGCCGCAAAGAAAGCGACACGTTAAAAGCGATGGCGGCGCTGTTGCATAAAGATTCCATTTGCCCGCAGCAAGGGCAAAACCTGCTTGATAACCTAGATGAAAGTTCGCACAAACATGCGTTTTCTGTTTCAGAAGATCTCAAATACGCGTTGCGCGAATCTATCGAGTTACTGGGCGATGAGGCGGCAAAGCAGCTGATTGAAAAAGGCTTTACTTACGACGGTAAAAACAACATTGATGCCAGCCAATTAAGCCTTGAGTGCTTGCGTTACATGTATCGCATGCTGTTTTTGTTCTATATCGAAGCACGGCCAGAGCTGAAATACGCACCCACTAATTCAGATGTCTACCTCAAAGGGTACAGCTTAGAAGCATTGCGTGATTTAGAGATGGTTGACCTTTCAACCGAAGAATCACGCAATGGCCGGTATATTCATGACAGCTTACAGATGCTGTTCCGCTTAGTGTCTAAGGGCTTTTCGGGCAACAGCAAACAAGGCAATAGCGACAGCAGCTTGTTTGATGATATTCAAAAAAGCTTTGCCATTCGTAAGCTCGAAAGCCACCTGTTTGATGATGCACGCATGCCGTACTTATCCCGCGTGGTGTTTCGAAATGAAACCTTGCAACGCGTTATTAAGCTAATGTCGTTAAGCCGTCCGGGAAAAGGTAAAGGTAAGCGCCGCGGTCGCATCTCATACGCGCAGTTGGGTATTAACCAGCTTGGTGCGGTGTATGAAGCCTTGCTGTCGTATCGGGGCTTTTTTGCGCAAACTGACTTGTATGAAGTAAAAAAAGCCGGCGAAGAGCTTAATGAGCTGGAAACTGGCTACTTTGTGGCCGCAGAGCAGCTGGCCGAATACCATGATGACGAAAAAGTCTTCCGCAAAGATGGCACTTTGCTAAGCCATCCGAAAGGCAGCTTTATCTATCGCATGGCGGGGCGAGACCGGGAAAAGTCCGCCTCTTATTACACGCCGGAAGTTTTAACACAGTCTTTAGTAAAGTATGCCCTTAAAGAGTTGTACAAAGAACAGCTTGAACCCCTGGCCACGGTTGCCGAGCAAGCCGATAAAATTCTCAGTATCAAGGTGTGTGAGCCCGCTATGGGCAGCGCCGCGTTCTTAAACGAAGCCATTAACCAGCTGGCAGCAAAATACCTTGAGTTAAAACAACTGGCCGAAGATAAGCGCATTCCGCAAGAACAGTACACCCGGGAATTACAGCGGGTGAAAATGTACATAGCCGATAACAATGTCTACGGGGTGGATTTAAACCCCGTCGCCGTAGAGCTGGCTGAAGTGTCGCTGTGGCTTAACGCCATCAGTGACGAGGCCTTTGTGCCCTGGTTTGGTTATCAGCTGTATAACGGCAACTCGTTAATCGGTGCACGCCGCCAGGTGTTTTCAACCGGGCATTTAAGTTACAAAAACAGTAAAGATCCAAGTTGGTTAAACCTTGAACCTAAACGGTTAGGCCATAACGAAGCGCGCGGTCAGCACGAGGTGTATCACTATCTGTTGCCTGACAACGGCATGGCTAACTACAGCGACAAAGTAGTCAAAGCACTAAAACCAACAGAGATTGACGCTATTAATAAATGGCGTAAAACCTTTGTTAGCTCGTTTAACGCGGATGAAAAAACGCAGCTGCAGCGTATTAGCCAAAAAATTGATGAGCTTTGGCAAGCTCATGTTGCGCAGCGGCGAAAAGAGCGCAGTATCACCACCGATAATCTGCACATTTGGCCAGATACCGAACGCTCTGCGCAGCTATCCAGTACCAACGATAAAGACAAACTACTTAGCCAATCACAAGAATCAGGCTCAGCAGTATATCCGCGCTTAAAAATGGTGATGGACTACTGGTGCGCGCTGTGGTTTTGGCCGATGGACAATGCCGACGAGTTGCCAAGCCGCGCTGAATACCTGGGGGAGATTGAACAAGTATTAGAAGGCTATGCCGAAACCGCTAATGATGAGGTTGTTGCAGCAAGCTCTGGCCAGTTAGCTATGTTCGACGAGGTGGCCGAACCCAAAACACAATACCTGTTTACTACCAATAGCCGCGGCACGGTAAATAAAGATTTCTTATATATGATTTTCCCGCGTTTAAAGCTGGTAGATAAACTGGCAACGCGTTATAAGTTTTTCCATTGGGAACTCGAGTTTGCAGATATCTTTGCCGATCATGGCGGCTTTGATCTCATTTTAGGTAACCCGCCATGGCTGAAGTTAGTTTGGGAAGAGGGAGCGTTGCTATCAGAATTCTCTCCAAAAATTAAATTACAAAGTATCGGAGCAAGTGAAATTAGCAGGCAAAGAAGCTCAATTTTTGGGAAAAATAGTCGCGCATTATTTAAATATATTGATGATTGTTTAGAGTGCTCTTCAGTTCAAAATTTCTTATCAAGTGTTTCTGCTTATAATGGATTAATTTCTGGTCAAGTAAATCTTTATAAAAATTTCATACCGGTTTCAGTCAATCTCAGTAGCAAAGGTGGAATAGTAGGACTTCTGCATCCGGATGGGGTATATGAAGACTCAAGTGGCGAAGAGCTAAGGGAGTTTGTTTACTTTAGATTACTAGCTCATTATCAGTTCCAAAATGAATTATCTCTGTTTAATGATGTACATCATGACAGAAAGTTTAGCATTAATATCTTGGGTAAAAAACGAGAAAAAATTAGCTTTATCAGTGTTTCTAATCTATTTCATCCTAAAGCGATTGACGAGTGCATGTCTGAAGATGGACTTGTTGAAGGCATAAAAGATAGCCAAGGTAAATGGTCTACATCTGGCTGTAATGATAGGGTAGTAAGTTTTGATGATAATGCGATGAAAACGCTGTTGAAACTTGATACGAGGGGGAATGGATATACTAGTGCTCGCCTTATGGCTGTTCATTCGAAACAAATTCTCTCCACTCTTGAGAAAATTTCAAATTACACCAAAATTGGTGAAATATACAGAGATCTCCCTTACACCCTTATGATTGACCAAACTACTGCAACAAAAAATGATTTGGTTGAAAAGTCATTTTACAGATTCTATCTTCCTAATAAATCAATTATCGCAGGTTCACAATTTAATATTTGTACTCCGTTCTCTCATGAAGCAACTATTAATAATGGCAAGGAAGTATTTGTTCCACTTGAGGTAGGAAGCTCAGTTCGTGGTTTTCCTTATATAATTAAAGATGTTGGGCAATTCGAAATTTGTGTTCCGAATAATTATAAACTACAAAATTATCGTTTGATTTATCGGAGAAGAGTAAATCCAACCAATAATAGATCTCTGTTTAGTTGTATTGTACCCCCTGGATACAAACACTTTAACACTTGTGTTTCAGTTAGTTTTGATAATAACATTGACATGTTAAGTGTTTGTGGTTCTATGTCATCAATCGTGTTTGACTTTGTCCTCAAAGCAAGCAATAGAGCTGACTTTTGGCCGTCTAGCTTCCTTGAACAACCATGCGTAATTTCGCCAGATATTGCAGTTCGTTCCCTATACTTAAACTCTGTAGATGACGAATATGCTGAACTGATTGAATCAGTTTCAGTTTGCTTAGGTAGCTTCAAATGGGCTGGGGGGCGACACGAAAATAATCTAGTCTCTGTTAATCCTGGTGCATCTAATAATGACTATGACAGGAGACAAGCTCTAATTGAAATCGATGTTTTAGTGGCTAAAGCACTGGGCATGACCTTAGAAGAGCTTAAAACCATTTACCGTGTGCAGTTCCCCGTCATGCGCCAGTATGAAGCAGACACCTGGTATGACCAAACCGGTCGGATTGTTTTTACCTCCTCTAAAGGTTTGGTTGGCGTTGGCCTCGATCGCAACTTCAACAAGAAAAATGCCTATACCACCGCAATTGAAAATGGCGTATTTGCGCATAAAACCGCCGGCCAAGGCAGTGCAGCTGAGCCCTGGACAGAAACCAATGTGCCGTTAGGGTGGGAAGATATCCGCGAGCTGAAGTCAGGCAAGGTGTATAAAACCTACATGGATGATACCCAACCCGGTGGGCCGGTTGAGCGCACCATTGAATACATTGCGCCGTTTGATAAGTGCGACCGCGAACAAGACTACGAAACTGCATGGGCCGCATTTAGTGCACGCTTTGGGTGTAAATAAGATTTAGGATGATGAAGTTATGTTACCGTCAGTGCTGAGTGAGCAGGTTGCGAGCAGCGTTAAAAAATACGTAAAGTCGGCGTTTACCATGAATAGTCCCTGCTTTGAAAGCGAAGACTACTCTATGATCGACAGCTTTATAACCGAGCGTGACAATTTGGTGAAAGGGCCCTATTTATCGATCCAGTTGCCCTTTCGTCAAAGTGCTTTGGCACGGAACTTTTTCCCAAAAGTCGCGCTGCCATTTCCACCTTATGCGCACCAAGCGTTGGCGTATCGCCGCCTTGGCACTGACAAACCTCAAGCGACCTTGGTCGCCACGGGAACCGGTTCAGGCAAAACCGAGTGTTTTCTGTACCCTATTTTAAATCACTGTGCGGCAAGCTCACTTCCTGGGGTTAAAGCCATAGTAATTTACCCGATGAACGCCCTGGCGACTGACCAGGCTAAACGCTTTGCCGAAACCGTATATAACAACTCGGGGTTAAAAGGCAAGGTAACGGTGGGGTTGTTTGTGGGGGGCGGCGATGGCCAGGGCAGTGTGGTGATGAGCAAGGACGGGGTGATCACCAGCAAAGCACACCTGCGCAATAACCCGCCGGATATTCTGCTGACCAACTACAAAATGCTCGATTATTTATTGATGCGCCCTGAAGACCAGCCGTTGTGGCTGCACAACCAACCTAACACCTTAAAATACTTAGTCGTTGACGAGCTGCATACTTTTGATGGCGCGCAAGGCTCGGATTTAGCCTGTTTGATCCGCCGCTTAAAGTTTCACTTAAGTGTTGATAACGAAGGGTTTGCGTGTGTAGGTACTTCGGCCACCGTAGGTAATGATTTAGAGCCACTGCTGGAATATGCCAGTACCATTTTTGATGCGCCGTTTGATGAATCAGCCGTGGTGCGTGAAGACCGCTATCGTCATGACGAATACCTGCAAGGCTATCAGGCGAAAATATTTAACTCGCCTGGCTACGAGCAGCTGCACCAATTAGATGCCTCTATGTTTGCCAGTGAGGTAGCCTATCTAAACCAACAGTTGGCGCTGTGGTTTCCTGAGCAAAACCTGCTGCTTCCAGATGATATCGATTCTGACGAGGGGCGCGCGGTACGTATTGCCTTAGGCGACGTGCTTTTACAGCATCAGTTTTTCCATTCGCTGATTGGTTTGCTCGATGGAAAAATTCGCGCTATCGACGTTCTGGTGAATGAGCTCGACCGCAGTTTTTCGCTGGGTTATCACGCGACTTTACAATTACTGCAAAGTTTTGTTGCTTTGGTATCCATTGCGCGCCGCGCTATGGCTGAATCACCCGAGGTAGAGCTGGCTCGTCTTGCAAAAGGTAAGGCTCGCCCTGTGCTGCCATTTTTGCAAGTGCGTTATCAAATTTGGCTGCGTGAACTGCGCCGTTTAGTTGCACAAGTGCATAAAAAGCCGGTTTTGCGGTTTAGCGACGATTTGGCATTTAACGAACATGAGCAGCATATGCCTGTTATTCACTGCCGTGATTGTCATGCAACAGGCTGGGGCAGTTACGGTGATGGTTATAGCGATAAGCTCGAGAACGATTTAGAAGTATTCTATCGCTTGTTCTTCGCCCGCCATCAGGGCATTCGTGTGTTGTTCCCGCTTAATGAAGGTGAAGATACTCCCGCGAAAGGCCTGATCCGCCGCGTTTGCCCAACCTGTTTAACGTTGAATTCAGACAGCGCACCCATTCACTGTGGTCATCAGCAAGAGGCGCTTATCCGGGTATTTATACCGGATCTGGTTAAATCAACAGAAACCAAAGGCCCACATTTTGATAACCAGTGCCCGTATTGTCACAGTAAGAATGGCTTAAGCATTATTGGTGCGCAATCAGCGACACTATCGAGCGTGGCTATTAATCAGCTTTATGCCAGCCGTTACAATGACAATAAAAAACTGATCACCTTTTCAGACTCGGTGCAAGACGCCGCCCATCGTGCAGGCTTTTTTGCCGCCCGCACTTGGCCCTTGATGGTGAGAGGGCATATTGCGACAGTGGCGCAGCAATATGAAGGCCTTGATTTAGCCAGCTTTGCAAAGCAAGTTACGCTTGAAGCGCAAGCAAAACTGGCTAAACCAGAATCCTTTGTCGCCACCTTTACTGCGCCTAATATGGAGTGGCTAAATGATTATCGCGAGTTGGTTGACGGTGGCGATAATGCCACACTGCCAGCAAACAGCAATTTACCGGATTTAGTCGCCAGGCGACTTAACTGGGAAGTACATTCAGAGTTTAGTTTGCGCGCGGCAATAGGCAGAACCCTGGAGCGGACCGGAGAAGTAGGTGTTGATCTCTGCAGTGATGAGCTGGTGGCACTGTGCGCTAAATTACATGCAGAGCTTGTCGATGAACTGGGCGATGACTTTAACGGTGTCTCAGACCAACAGGTACTGCATTTCTGTTTAGGGGTATTGCACCGGATGCGGTTAAAAGGCGCAGTGAACCATCCCGCCTTGCAACACTACATTCAGGATGAAGGAAAAACCTATTATTTAACCCGTATTGATAAAGTGACCTCTAAATTTATGCCAAATTGGGGGGATAAAACACGTACACCTGCATTCTTATCGTTCGGTAAAATCGGCCGATTTGACAATTTAATGGGTTCTAGAAGCCATAATAGCTGGTACCAAACCTGGCTTAACAAATGTTTGGGCAACCAGCACAATGTGATGATTTCGTCGCATACTCAAACAATTTATGCCCGTTTAATGCATGCATTACGCAAAGCTGGGGTAGTTGCCCAATTTGACGTTAAAGGTACAGAAGTATGGGGCTTACAACCCGAAAGCCTTAAGCTGAGCACGCAATTACAAGCGATTGGTTGTGACCGTTGTACAGAACGTTTAGTGGTGGCTAAAACGGCGCTGGCAAGCTGGCAAGGTCAGCCTTGCCATAACGATTGCTGCCAGGGTCACTACAACCGGGATATGCCGCTTCCGGAAAAAGAATGGCATTTTGCTCAGACGCATCGTGTTAACGCTAACGAACACACGGGTTTGCTGGAGCGTGATGTACGTGAGCATGTAGAAAATTCGTTTATTAAAGGCACATCTAGCTGGGCTGTAAACTTACTATCATCTACGCCGACACTTGAAATGGGTATTGATATCGGGGGGTTGTCTTCAGTACTACTTTGCTCTGTGCCTCCAGCCCAAGCCAATTATTTACAGCGTATCGGCCGGGCAGGTCGAAAAGACGGTAATGCGTTCAATATGACTGTAGCAGAGGGGAACCCGCACGATCTCTTTTATTACCAAGAGCCATTAGACATGATGGCCGGCAGTGTTGCCGCACCAGGGGTGTACCTTGATGCTTCGGCAATTTTAGAGCGTCAGCTGACCGCCTTTTGCATGGACCGTTGGATTAAAACCGGCATAGCCAGCAGCGCCATCCCGAAACGGGTAAAGCAAATGCTCGATGCCACTGAAAGTGGGCAGCGCGATCTGTACCCCTATAACTTCCTTACTTTTGTCAAAGGGCAGCAACAAGCGTTGTTTGAGCTTTTCATCTCTATCTTTCATAGCCTATCGTTAAGCTCTATTGAAAAGTTACGTGCGTTTATGTTTGGTAGCAATGTGGCTTATAGCCTGGAGAGTAAAATTGAGCAGTCGCTGAATCATTTGGCGACGGATCGCAAGTCATTGATAGGCCGTGCGGACAAGCTTAAACGCAATATTGATAAGCTTAAGTTATCACCCGTTAAAGATCTCAATTTTCAGTCTGAGTTAAACGAGCTGGAAAATGAGCGCAATGCATTGTTGGCGTTGATTCGGGAAATCAATGGTAAAAACACGCTGAACTTTATGACTGATGAGGGGTTGCTGCCTAACTACGCTTTCCCCGAAGCCGGAGTAACGCTCAGGTCAGTGTTGTGGCGTAAAAAAGACACTATTGAAACCGAGGATGGTTCAAGCCAATACGTGACACGAACCTTTGAATACGAGCGCCCGGCAGCGGCAGCGTTATCTGAACTTGCCCCGACCAGCCATTTTTACGCGGGTGGGCACAAAGTTGAGATCGAGCAAATCGATATGAAAGTGTCAGAGCCTGAAACGTGGCGAGTCTGTAGTCACTGCAATTACAGTGAGCGTATTGAAGCTGATCAATTTAATGTTTGTCCTAAATGCAGCCATCCGGGTTGGGGAGATGCGGATCAGAAAATTCGCATGCTGAAGCTCAGACAGGTTTATGCACGGTCCAGCTCGCGCGATTCGAAAATTTCGGATGATGCAGATAGCCGCACGCCAGCGTTTTTCCAACGACAAATGTTAGTGAACTTTCTGCCACAAGATGTGGCTTACGCTTACCATATTCCCAATACAGAAATGCCCTTTGGTTTCGAATTTTTAAACCGTGTAACATTGCGGGATATTAACTTTGGTAGCGCCTCTGATGAAGGCGAGGAGTTTTACGTTGCCGGTGAGAAGAAAAAGAAAACCGGCTTTAAAGTGTGTAGCGATTGTGGTTTTGTGCAAAAAGGTTACGGTCAGCCAACGCATGACATTGCTTGTAAGTATAGAAGCGCACCAGAAGAAGCGCGTTATGAAGATGTTTTGTATCTCTATCGCGAGCTTGAATCGGAAGCAATCCGTATTCTTTTACCAGTGAGTAACTACGGCTTAGGTGAGGTGACAGAATCTTCTCTTGCGGCGGCTCTGCAACTAGGGATGAAAAAATACTTTAAAGGCAGTGTCGATCATTTAAAAGGCACTATTTACAAAGAACCTACCAATGCCGGCGAGAGCTATCGCTATTATTTGGTGATTTATGATTCAGTGCCTGGAGGCACGGGTTCTCTCAAAGAGTTAATGCAGGAGCCAGACAACTTACTTTCATTGCTAACGATGGCATTAGATGTGATTGAGCATTGTGCCTGTGTTTCGCAAGGGAAGGACGGTTGTTATCACTGTGTTTATGCTTATCGTGATAGAAGCAAAATGCGCTCAATTTCACGTGAACATGCGCGTAAGTTGCTTAGAGCCATTATTGATAACAAAGAAAAGTTAGTGAGTATTAAAAGCGTTTCAGATATCGACATTGATGGCGTTGTCGAATCTGAACTTGAGCGGCTATTTATTGAGACGCTGAAAGGCTTAGCTAAAGAATTTGTTGTAACTAAAGAGTTTTACCACAACCGCTCTGCCTGGTTTATCGCATCCAAGATCAATCCGGCAAGTTCCTGGCATTTGGTTCCTCAGGTTGAGTTGGGGGCATCAGAGGGTATTTACTTAGATACCCGTCCTGATTTTGTTTTATATCCAGCATCAATAATAGCAGGCGTAAAACCTTTAGCAATTTACCTTGATGGTTTTGCTTTTCATAAGAAGATTGTTTTTGACGATGTAGCCAAGCGCAATGCTGTACGTGATAGTGGACGCTATAACACCTGGACATTAGGTTGGCATGATATTGTCCAAAGTGATAGGAGCAAGCTAAAAGAGTTTTTTGGTTTGCACCGTCAAGAAATACAACCAAAAGAAGCCCTTTACCCTAAATTTATTGAACGTAATTACCAAACTTTACGCAGCGTTTATGAAGGGGAAAACAACTTCGGGTTATTGAAAAAATGGTTACATCAACCAAATGAAACCTCGGTATTTTTCCGTCAAGCGGCGATGGCAAATTGTTTTTACTGGCTAGCTATTAGTAAATCACGAGACATTGCTGTAAAAGCAAAATTTGAATACGAAATGCGTGAGAACAGTTCTGAAAGTCGGTTTAAAGAACTATGTATTGATAAACCTTACTTATTTGGTGGCTTACTAGATTCTGTCGCCACTTCTCAACGGCTGGTGGAATTGGCAACCGTTTTTCCTGTTGAGTCCTACGGCTATGTAGTGAAAGACGCAGTAAAAGGCCAGACTCCTTTCGAGTACGCAGAGTCAAATACGCGCTTGCACATTTGTTTTGATGATCGTGATATTCATAATGAGAATTTTGAAGAATACCTCGCAGGCTTCTGGAAGTTGGTCAATATCTGCCAGTTTATGAGCGATTTTTCATACACTTCGCGTAAATTGTTAGCTGACGATACCGGGTTTAAACCATCTGTGCAGCACCAAGCCACTGCACTAAATCAGCAATCATCCGCTCAGGTGGCTGGCGATGACTGGCAGTTAATCATTGAGCATGAACTTCTGGAGCCAGATGTGATTCAAGTACTGGTTGACAGCGGGTTCCCTGCACCAAGTGTTGGCTATGAATTAACAAATGACGAGGGTGAAATTCTGGCTGATGCGGAGTTAGCTTGGCCCAGCAAACAAATTGTGTTGTTATTGCCTGAGCAACAAAGCGCAGCGACGTTATTTGAATCAATGGGATGGATTGTCATCGTAAGCGAGCTAAATGCAGCCGGCTTTGAACAGTTAAATACATTATTAAAAGAAAATAGTAGGTAACGAATATGTCTGGTATGGATTCACCTAAAATTGCAATCGCATCGGATTTTTTACTCTCTTTTGCCGCTATACCAAAAGCACAACAAAAGAAGGTACAAGAGTTTTTGAGTAAGTTTCGAGAGAACCCGACCAGTTCAGCGATTAACTATGAAAAAATTCGTGATGCAAAAAGTAAGAACGTGCATTCAGTAAGGATCGATCAGGCTTATCGGGGCATCGTTCTTAAGCCGGATAAAGGCAATGTTTATATGCTTATGTTTGTTGCCTTGCATGATGATGCTTACGATTGGGCTCGAAACCATCGCTGCGAAATTCACCCATCTACTGGTTCAATTCAAGTTATTGATGTGTCCAAAGTTGAAGCTGCAATAGCCCAGCCTAAACCTGAAGCAATTGAAAAAACTAAGCCCATTTTCTCTGAGTTTAAAGAAAAGCAGATTTTAGCACTTGGAGTTCCGCAGAGCTTTATCCAACTTGTAATGACGATTTCTTCTGAGAGAGAACTGGAGCAATTAGAAGATCGCTTACCGACAGAGGCCTTTGAAGCGCTGTTTATGCTGGCGGCTGGGGATGACTATGAGTCTGTTTATAATACTTATAATGACCACATTAATACTGAAATTGATGTTGATGACTTTGATGCCGCCTTGCAACGAGCTGTTACCCAGCGTTCTTTCAAAGTTGTTACTGACGACCTTGAGCTGCAAAAAATGCTCAATGCTCCTCTTGAGCAATGGCGGGTATTTTTGCACCCTAGCCAAAGAAAATTAGTGTCTATGGACGCTAAGGGCCCAACTCGTGTGCTAGGTGGGGCAGGGACGGGGAAAACGGTTGTGGCGATGCACCGCGCCGTTCATTTGGCTAATAAACTCATTTTGGCGCAGAGCAATCGCAAGATTCTTTTTACTACTTTTACCAAAAACCTGGCTTCAGATATAAAGGCAAATATCAAAAAAATAGCTACGGATGAACAGTTAGCTCGAATTGAAGTGGCTAATATTGATGGTTGGGTTTCCCGCCTGCTGAAGCAATTCAACTACGACTACAAAGTCGTTTATGACGGGGATTTCCAACGTAAAAAATGTTGGGATATTGCTGTAAGCCAAGCACCCGCAGATCCTTATTTTCCTGATTCGTTCTACCAGGAGGAGTGGCGCCTGATTGTTCAAGCCCATGGGATTAAAACCAAGCAAGACTACTTAAAAGTAAGCCGGGTTGGCCGCGGCACCTCGCTTAATCGGATTCAGCGCTCACTCATTTGGCCGGTGTTCGAAGAGTACCGCAATCAACTTAATCGAAATCAGATCCGTGAAATTAATGATGCTATGTTAGATGCGATGCAGCTCATTAATGAGCAAAAATTAGTTCTACCATACACTGCGGTCATCGTGGATGAAGCACAGGACATGGGTAGCCAAGCATTTACATTGCTAAGAAGCATAGTGCCAGAACAAGAAAATGATCTTTTTATTGTTGGCGATGGACATCAGCGTATTTACCGCAATAAAGTCGTACTTAGTCGTTGTGGCATTAATGTACGCGGTCGACGCTCTCAAAAACTCAAAATTAACTATCGCACTACGGAAGAAACTCGCAGGTTTGCTACCGCGATTTTAGAAAATGTATTTGTTGATGATCTTGACGGAGAATTCGACAAATCTACCGACTATCTTTCTCTGTTCCATGGCGATGCGCCTGTTGTACAAGCGTGTTCCGGCTTCGATGACGAGTGTAAATTCATTCGTAACCAAATTGGATCGCTGACTGCCAGTGGTGTTCCGTTAAAAAATATTTGTATTGTGTCACGAACGAATCCGCTTCGTGACAACTACAAATCTTTTTTTGAGCAAGCTGGATTTGAAGTCTATGCGCTTTCTTCAGAAAGCTCTGACAATGATAAGCCTGGCCTTCGTTTTGCGACTATGCATCGGGTAAAGGGACTTGAGTTCCAATATATTTTCATTGCCGGCGCGAACGAAGGTGTGATTCCACTACAAATGGCGATTACTGAAGATCCTGTTGAGAAGCGAGATTACGACTTTAATGAAAGAGCGCTACTGCATGTTGCCGCGACTCGGGCGATTAAAGGGTTGGTGGTGACTTCTTCAGGAGTGCTTAGTGATTATTTAAAATTAAAATATTAAATAAACTTACATGAGACATGGGGAATTTCCGCTCAGATTAAGTCACAAATCTGTAAACAGCTGTTAAAATGACGACTCAGCGTTAGTTATGGTAAAATTTCTGCTGACTTTTTGGAAATATAAAAAATAATTAAATACAATGACTTACGTTGTTATTCTGAGCAAAAAATGAGGAGCCGGATTCCCAGGGTAAGTCATTGGTCTAATTGAGGAAATTACCAAAAATCGGAAGTAATGCAAAAAGTAATGCAGCACTACACTGAGTTTTAATTAGTAATATGTTTCAATTGGTTATGTCGTTAGTTCGACTCCCTCTCTCACCGCCAAATTAAAGCAAAGGGAATCAGTATCTTACTGGTTCCCTTTGTTGCTCTGGGACCTATTTGGGACCATTTCAGGGTGTTTTAGTCCGTTATTATCCTCACTAAAACCCATCATTTCAGAGATACGATTAGCCATTCTTAGTGAGTCCTTAGGTATCCATTTGCCATAATGTTTTTTAATCATTGTGGTATCGCTATGGCCTAATGGTCTTGTAAGCCATCTAAGTGTTATCTAGTTTAAAGATACTACTGCTTTTAAATAGAGCAACCGATTGATTTTACTACTTAATCAAGGCTCTTAAAGCTTTGCCGACTTCATGAGTTTTTGAAATGAGAGGCAGGCTAAATGATCAGACTGTGGGCAATTCGCGACATGGTTAAGACTATCTCGTATTGCTTTCAGTTGCTTAATTTTTACATCAATATCAGAGGCTTTTTGCGCCAGTAAAGTGCGGTCAATGGCCAATTCATCGGATTCATTAAACATCGTCGTTATTTCGTTTAATGATAAGCCTGCAATACGACCAAGTGTGATGATATTCAATTTATTAATGATCTTAGGGGCATATTGGCGTCTAAGTCCTTTTCTGCCAATGGATTGAATAAGTCCAATTTTTTCATAATATCTCAGTGTTGAAGGAGCTAATCCCGATTCGTGTGAAACATCTGCAATATCCATAAAATGCACTCTTGACTTAAAGTCGACTTCAAGTTGCACCATGCCTGAACTATATCAATCTCAGGAACAAATACAAAGTGGAGTACTCAATGGCAATTTGGCTACAGGCGATGTTAGTGGGCACTGGTGCCACATTAGTGATGGATGTATGGTCATGGTGGCAAAGAAATGTACTTCGTATTCCAACGCTTAACTATGCATTTGTGGGACGTTGGTTTATGTTCATTTACAGAGGCCAGCTGGTTCATCGACCTATTATGGTGACTCCATCAGTGAGAGGAGAAGCTTTTATAGGTTGGTTGCTGCATTATTTGAGCGGTATTATTTTCGCTTTGGTTCATGTAATGATTTTCGGGGATATGTGGTTATCTGAGCCAACGTTAATTCCTGCGCTAGTTACTGGTGTTGTGACCCTAGTGTTCCCTTTTTGTCTCATTCAACCTTGTCTTGGATTCGGGGTTGCTGCAAGTAAAACGCCTTCTCCATGGAAAGCACGTGGGTTAAGTTTGTTGACCCATAGCGTCTATGGTTTCGGCTTATTTACTACAGCCTTAAGCCTTAAATATTTACTCTAATTACTCAAGGTTGTGCAAAACTCCAATCCTTAAGCTTTATTACTTTGCCTGTGCCGATTGATTTCAGTGATCTTGTAGTGCTCAAAGCGGAGTGCATTGTCAGTTGAGTAAGTTTAATGCTGCTTGATACCACCATAATGCGTGTTCACAGAGTTCTAGCATCAATTTGAGTGATAACTTTGGGTGCATCCTTATTTCCTTGGGGCAAATGCTCAATTGCAAACGGTTCAGTTTGATTTAATACGGATAGTTAACCATGTGCGTATTACTGGCCTATTAGCATAAATACGCTTGTGTACTCGTTAATGGTTTCGATCCGATGGGGAGTTTAACATTATGAAATTGATGGTTGTTGGAGCGGGTAGGGGTCTTGGCCGCGCTTTTATTGAGGGATTATGTACTGCGGGTGACACTGTTATTGGCGTTTCACGCAGCCAACCCAGCGATCTCAATTTACCCGCCTGCGTTGAGGTCGAATGGATTAATGTAGACATGAGTTCGCCATTAGAAGCCGTTCGATTGATTGAGCAGCAAACTCCGGCGCAACTGGATGTACTCATTTATAATCTTGGAGTATGGGAACCTTCAGCCTTCACCGACGAGTACAGCTTCCTTGACGATGAGGATCAAAGTATTGTCGATATGGTCAATATTAATATCACGGGCACAATTATTCTGCTTAAGCGCTTGATCCCTAAATTACTCAACTCTGCTAAACCTCAGTTAATCCTTACGGGTTCAACATCTGGACTACGCCAAAGCGGGCGTCCAGAAGTGACGTTTAGTGCGTCAAAATTTGCCCTTACCGGTATAAGTGATGCATTACGTGAGGGTTTTAGAGAAGAGGGTCTGGCTGTAACTTGCTTGCAGCTGGGTTATCTCAATACGGAGGATACGCTTGCCACATCGATTGACGAAGCAGCTCAGCGAGGCGATGGCACCCTTGTGCCAGTGCACGATGTTGTCAACCTTGTTCGAACTCTCCTGAGCTTGTCAGATGCATCTTATGTACGTGAACTGGTACTTCCGGCGATTCGTGATGAAAGATTTTAAGTCTTGATAAACAGTATTGAGCCAGCTGCGTTACATGCGCTGGCTCATGCAATATGCCCGCTTTACCAAGTAACCATACCTTAGTTTAGGTACAGCCTCTTCCTTTCTGCAAATCCAACAAATCTCCCGTTTCAAACTTGACAATAAGTCAATTGTAAACAATTTTTTAACTTAGCATGTTTTCAGAAGGTAACTTTTCTTCTACCAGAATAGAATTAGTTTCACTGCAATAATGCAGGAGTATCTTATCCTTCACGGATCTAACAGGATTTCAATTAAGCATCTGGTTTTAATTGAATTATCTAGGCTCAAGGTATCGTGATAAAACGCTGTCATGAAAAGGATTTTCAATGAAAGACGTTCATCATTATCCATATCAGTCGCTTCAGATCTGTTCTTTAGATCAGCAGGGGCGCTCAAAAATAAACTTCAATCGCATTTTTATACCCATTTATCTGGACTTGGCAGAGGTTAAGTCCTGCACGCGATTTGTACTTTGAGATCTGCACTAGGTAGCAGAGATGCTGCAGAGTACTCATATTTTTCGTTATCAAAGTAAGGTTAAAGCAAGCTAAACCGCGATTTTTTTGTATCGAACGTGTTTTATGCATCGAACGAGTCCGAGATGAAGTCATAGCAATTTAATTATGCAAATAGCAGAGTTCGGCTGGCTTATGCACCTTAGGCAAACAACAGAGGATTAATCGTTTTTATAGCAGTAGTGATGGTGAGTGATAAGTTCCAACAACAAGGAGAGTTAATTTCATGTATATCAAATACTTTTGTTATAGTGCGTTGTTCTTGTGTATGAGTGCGACCGTGCAAGCGGAATCGCCAGCCGTTACCAAAGCCGCCGCAAGTTTACCAACCTTAAGCCCGGTTATACCATTGGAAATCGCTGCAAAACCGCCTTTCTCTCTTGAGAGTTTGCAACATGATTTTGATGATTTTTCTTGGCAATCCTTTATCGCACTGAATTGGCCTGCCAATGCCGATGGCACACCCAATACCATGTCCACCATTGGGCAAAAAACTAACCAGCCAGTAGTGTGGCTGCATTGGAAGGAAAGCCGGGAGATTTTTTTACCCTATGGCGTAAAACCACCTGGGTGGGATCAGTCCAATAATGTGCCGGATGTTTGCAAAAGTATTGATCCCAAGTCCATTCCTGAAGGGACTATTTATTTAACGCAAGTAGGGAAGACCCCGAATGTGTTGGATGAAAGTGGTGAGCCTTTTACAACGGGTCCATTGATTGATCAAAACGGGCTTTATACCCGTTATGAAATATTAACCAATGAAACCATGTTCAATTTTATTTTGGACAATAACCTCTACAGTAAAAAAGGCCAGAAACAGTTTAATGCCGATGTCGACTTTACCGCGAGCGACAGTAAAACTGGGCAGGTAGGTTCTATCATGCTTAAGGCCTCATGGATAAAAATGGGCGGCAAGTTTGATGCGACGAATTACTATACGACTTATGCGCTAGTTTATAATAATCCCCAAGAGCAACACGGGGTCAAGCCCGCGTGTGCGCTTGAACAAGTCGGTCTAGTGGGGTTTCATATTGCTCACAAAACCACGGGTGAACCACAATGGATTTGGTCTACCTTTGAGCATGTCGCTAACGCGCCAACCCAAGGTGAGTCAGCATCATTGTCGGCATATAATTTTTACGATGCTAAATGTACTGACTGCAAAGTCAATGAACCCCCAGCACGCCCGTGGGATCCGGCAAACCCGCACACTAAACCAACTCAAGTGGAACGCGTCATTCCTATTACTGCCGACGCTAAAGCCTTAAATGCCAGTTATCACGCGGCACTCGACGCTGTGGTGCCGGGATCGGTATGGATGAATTACGAATTGGTCAGTACGCAATGGCCTACCGATGCTAAAAATCCCACCGATCCAACGGGCGTGCCTGCTCCCTCATTTTTAGCGAACACCACGCTCGAAACTTATATACAGGGTTCGGTAAAGCAAACATCAAGCAGCTGTATGGCTTGTCACAATAATGCGGCAACCACTAACGGTAATTTTGCTGATTTCACTTACTTGCTGCAACGCGCGCAATAATTTATGAAAGGAACTCATCATGACTGATATTACAGGCGCGACTGCCGACACTATGAATAATTTTATTGGTTTGAGCGCGGTATTAACCGGCTTTGCAACCAGTATTATTGCCCCGACGTTGGATCCCGTGGATATTAAATCCGAATACTTACCTGTATTTACGCAAAGGATAACCGAAGAATCGAAGGACCCAACCTTAGTGACTACTATTCTGCAAAAATATGCGGCGTTAAAAGCGCAGCAATTATCAGATCAACAAATTGGCACGCAAATGCTGGCGCCAGACAACGGGACGAATTTTGTGTTGGCCTGTCGTAAATTGATTTTTATGTGGTACTCAGGTGCATGGCCAACCATTATTCCCGCGACGGATAAAGATCCGGAGACCACGGTTAGCGATATGATTTCGGCAAAAAGTTATACCACGGGCCTAGTCTGGCAAGTTATGCAGGCTCATCCTATGGGGGATTCAAATTATCGTTACGGCTATTGGGCAAAACCACCCGCAGCACTGTCGGCATATACGGGTCATCAAGGAGGTGCAGTATGAGCGCTCAAACCAATTACGATGTCATTATTGTGGGCTCTGGTATTGCGGGCTCTATCATGGCTTATCAACTGGGGATGGCGGGGAAAAAAGTATTAATCCTCGAAGCAGGGCAGGAAGTGCCTGTTGACCGCAGTGGTTACATGGAAACCTTTTTTAAAGCCAATGCCAAAACACCTGAATCACCTTATCCTCCTACTACGCAAAATCCAGCGGCATCGACGGCGGATAATCCACTCGGGCTGCCTGATCCTGCGAAGGAAAATGTGCCGCGTTATACCGTGTTGCAAATTGGCGCATGGCGCAATCCAAAGCAATGTTATTTCGACTACACACCGCAGCCTGAGCATTTGAAACCAGACAGCCCTGAAGCAAAGTTTGCTTTTGCCAGTTCTTATGAGCGCATTGGCGGCGGCACAACTTGGCATTGGCTAGGAACCAGTTTACATCTATTGCCCAATGATTTTGAATTGCAAACCCAGTATAAGCAGGGCGTGGATTGGCCCGGTGGAAAACAATTTTATCAGGCGCTGGTTCCTTACTATGAACAGGCGACCAATGAGATTGGCGTCGCCGGTGACAAAGAGGCGATGGATCAGCTTTATCGCGGATTTAATGTTTCACCGGATGGCGTTTATGGCGCGAATTACGATTATCCCATGCCCGGCATTGTTTCATCTTTAGTCGATCAACAATACGAACAAGCGGTGAGCGATATGGTGTACGACAAGATTAAATTGTCAGTTACGCCAACCCCTCAAGGGCGTAATTCATTACCGGGTGAACGCCGTCAATGTGCGGGTAACACAAATTGTATTCCTATTTGCCCAATCCAAGCCAAATACGATGCCAGTGTGACGCTCGGACGAGCATTGCAAACCGGCAATGTTGATGTATTTTATCGGCACGTCGCGACAAATGTTCAAGTGGATGAAAATACAAAGGATGTTGTTGGTATTGATTATGTGACCTATCAAACTCACGGAGGGGTAGCGACGGGCGGCGGTACTGTTACGGCTAAAAAATATGTGATTGCCGCTCACGCAATTGAGACGCCTAAATTATTGCTCATGTCTAAGCGTAATAAAGCCTGTCCGAACGGTGTCGCCAACCATAGCGATCAAGTTGGGCGTAATTTGATGGATCACATCATGTATTTGGCCTGGGGATTGGCGAAAGATCCTGTTTATGGTTTTCGAGGACCTCTATCTACTGCGGGCATTGAAAGTTTACGCGATGGCGCCTTTCGTAAAGACCGTGCCGCCTATCGTATTGAAATCGGCAATGAGGGTTGGCAGTGGGCTGCGAACGATCCATTCACTACCTTAGCCGACTTTATATTTGGTCAAAATAATTCGCAATTAAATGGGGATTCTGTCAATCAACAGGGTATTCCATTGCGCTTTGCTCCTGCGATACCTGCAAATAGCAGCTTATTTGGCGCCTCGTTGGTGAATACCTTAAATGGTATTTACACTCGGCAAATTCGTATGGGCTATCTAATTGAGCAATTGCCTGATCCGGAAAACCGTGTCGAACTGTCTGAGACCTTGACTGATAATTTGGGTTTACCGCGCCCAAAATTAACCTACCGAGTCCGCGAAGATTATGTGCGCAACGCATTTGTCTCGGCTAAAGATATTTCGACCAAACTCTTTGATGCCCTTGGTGCGCGCGAATATACCAAGGCTCCGCCTGCGCCGGTTTTCTATGGTGATAAGCGTGAGGTGACGTCGAATAATTTTGAATATCAGGGCAACAATTTTACGTTTTACGGTGCTGGACATATTGTGGGGACGTATCGAATGGGGGACTGTAAAGATACGTCGGTGGTGAATCCTCGCCAGCAATCTTGGGATCATAGCAATCTGTTTTTAGTCGGTAGCGGCGTGTTTCCAACGGTTGCGACGGGAAATCCCACTCTCACTTTGGCAGCGTTGGCATTTCAGGCAGCAGATCATGTGTTAGCAGATCTCAAAGCAAGTTAATGCCATTTTATTTTTTAAAGCCTTTAACCGGCTTTTAATTTGCCTGTAAAGAACCGCGTGCTAAATCGGCGCGGTTTTTCAATATCACTCTGTTATCGGAGTATCACGATGAAACATAGTATTTTATTACTGCTGATATCCTGTTTTCTCAGCGCATGCAGTGCTCATTCAACAACACCTGACCCGCTCAGCTTGTACCGCGAGTTGACCCGCGATAAATCGCAATTAGATGTGCGTATTGGGGCGGCGAATCAATACAGCGCTTCCGAGAAAATCTGTTTAGATGCGCAATGCGATGCTGATGGCAATAACTGCAAGCCCATCACTGTGCCCGCACCCAGCCCGTTGATGACCAATAGCGATGACCAAAACTACTATCAGCTCACGCAGGATAGTGCTGGTTTTTCTCACTATGGAGCCCAATCCCAGTATGCCACTGATATTGAAACCTTGCGCAAACGGTTAGATGATCTGATGTGGTCCTTTAAAAAAAGCGGCTTAATCGATGCACTCAAACAGCAGAAAAAAACGCCAGCATTGATGTTTGATATTGATAATACACTGGAATTTAGCGCTGCAATTGATTCCGACCTAACGGGCAAGGGGCCAGCAATTCAGGGCGTGGTTGATTTTGCTAAACAATGGTGTTTTAAAGACGGTGTTGATTGTTATTTTGTCACGGCCCGTAATTGTGAAAACCAAAGTGCTAAACCCACTCAGTATTGGCTTGAAAATAACATGGGCCTTGATGCCAAGGTCGTAGATAGGTTCACCTATTTTTCACGCAACACCAAACAGCTGGTGTGCAGTAATTTACCCACACCAGCACCCAATGTTGCATATAAAGATATTGTGCGCGAGGCGCTGGAAACTGAGCGAAAGGTATTTTGGTTAATGAGTATCGGCGACCAACTAACCGACTCTTTGGGTGAACACAGTGGTTTAAAGGTGCGGGTTCCGAATCAGTTCTTCCATGCTGACATTAACCCCAATCAGTTTGCGAGTTATGGTATGGGACGTTGCGGCCCCTTAGAGACAATTGCGCCGCCATTGGAATGCAGTATTGCATTAAAATCACAGGCGCTCGCTGTAACCAACATCAACTACTGCCGTTCACAATAAGATGACTAACGCCGTCCTCGCAGCGCAGCTTAGACAGATTCCATAAGAGCGTTACTCGTTATGTTGGTGTCATAAGGCTGAATCTAGGTTGATTGTGTCGCGCTTGTTTCTGCGCCTTGTCGAGTCTGTCTACTTGCGAAGAATTTAGCTGAGATTTCAATTAATGCTATTACTTTCCTCATCTCATGACGCATTAGGTATGTTATTCGTCGTGGTTCTTTTACGCGTTTGGACTAAGGTATAGCCACCACTTAATACTACGAGTAAGCTCCCTAGAATTGTCAGTAAATCTGGTGATTCGCCAAATATTAATATGCCTAATGCTAAGGCAAACAGTAAACGTGTATACCGAAAGGGACTGACTACCGAGACATCCCCAGCGCGCATCGCGATTGTCAGCGCATTGTAGGCCATGACACCAAAGACGATGGCTCCCAGAATTTGTGTTGCCGCAGTGGTACTAAACTGTAAGGGCTCATTTTGGTACATCAGTATGGTTAAGCCTGTCGGAATTAACACAAAAAAGCCATACACCCCGAGTTGCATGTTCGATAACACGGGTGATGCGGCACGGGTTGCTAAATCGCGGCCTGCAAAACCTAAGGTAGCGATAACGGCAAATAAAGAGGTGGCTTCAAAGCCATCAAGCCCTGGGCGAATGATCATCAGTACGCCCACAAAACCAACCCATACCGCAAGCCATCTTTTATGACCGACTTGTTCACTGAACAACAAGGCTGCGCCAATCATGGCTATTAGAGGTGTGGCTTGCAAAATAGCGGATGCACTTGATAGTGGTGTTAAGGTGATAGCTAAAGCAAAACAGAATCGGCCGATAACTTCACACAGTGCGCGTAATAATATGGGTCTCGACAATGCCGCAGGGTGAAGCACAGTTTCGCCCTTACGCCAAGTTAACAGTATAAAAATCAACATCCCACCGAGGCCAAATAACGCTAGAATGAGGCCGATAGAGGTGGTTTCTGCTGCAGATTTGATGAGCATGTCTTCAATAGAAAATGCTGCCATCGCAGCCACCATAAACAGACTACCTTTTGTATTATTCAAAATATCTTCCCAACATGTGTAGACAGTGTCTGTGAAAAAGTATCGACTTAAGAGTGTTGGCTCGATGGAGCAGTCCGCTGAAGTCATGGTATAGCTTATTGTGACCCAAGTTAAACATCATGTGACTCGAGTTAAACATCCTGCGCTCTAAGTTAAACAGCATTTTATGCGCGCTACAGCAGGCTTTCTTTGCTCATCCTAATCGGATTAGCAACCTAAGTTCGCAGTGTTCTTGGGCTTGAAAAGAAAGGGGATAATAAGAGTAAGCAAGACACTATAATAGATACAGAAATGGCTTTTTCATCTATATCAGATGGTTAATTTAGCCTAACGCCGTTACGCGTATCTTGTAGGTCCAATATCTGTAAAGAGGATAGAGAACAAGCTGTTTGGCAGTGGCGTTAATCTGCTGAATATAAAATACTTTTCCTAAATAGGGCAATAAGATGCCCAGTTTTTATGGGATAGTTTGGCTAAAGCGCGGTAACTGTAATGGTGCAGTTCGGGTCTCGATGGCGTAACGTTGCGCGTTTTAAAATGTCAGTCAATCAGCGATGATCGGAGTGCGCTTACTAATGCAAACTGCTTTCACCTTGAGAAAATGTGCTTGATGCTCTCTGTTTGCGAGTCATCTACTCGCATTGCCCATAGTTAATGAGTGTGGTGCACGCGCGCGGCGTGCGCCATTATTGAGTTAATGCGATTCAAATGTTCCCCATTTCAGCGCGTTACCTTCATCAACGAGTAGTTGCCCTTTGCTCCATACTTTATCGATATTAAAATTGTCCGTTAATAACACAAAGTCGGCATCGTGTGTTTCGCTTATTCCGCCCTTGGTTTTTAGCTTGAGCACGCGAGCGGCATTTGAGGTCACTAAAGGAAGCACTTGTTCGAGGGTTAAACCACTGTTAATTAAAGCCACTAGTGCTTCAAATAGGCTGCTGACTTTACCCATTTCTATTCCAATACATTCCCCGTCAGAACTAAATATGGGCAGGCTAGCATTTCCGTCGGAACTTAAGCTGATTTGACTCAAGTTAACACCTTGCGAGATTGCAAAATGGACCGCATTAACGACCGCGACTTCACCCTCGTTTAGATACTGAGTATTGGTCGACGTCGTGAAATCGATAACCCCACCTTGTCGTGCAAATTCAATCCCTTGCTCTAATAGCTGCTGGGAGCGATTCATGTGAGTGGGATAGAACTGCGTTAAAGGGATATCTGATTGCTGCGCGATGAGATGCAATATTTGAATACCACTCGCACCATCGCCCACATGCACAAATACTATGCCGCCTTTACCGCTGAGCATGCCGCCGACGCGGCTTTGTGCTGCGACTCTGGCGAGTTCTGGCACTGTGAGTTGTGAGCCTCGATGATCTGCAATTGCAATTTCACCCACACCAATAACATTGTCGATTAACACCAGATCTTGGGTGACATCGCCAGTAAGGGTCTTTACAGGGTACTCGTAGGAGCCAGTGTAGCAAAAGACAGACAAGCCTTCGTATGTGAGCGCTTTAGCCTTGACGACAAGTTCGTTCAAACTGCGGCTAATGGCGTCTGTTCCCAATGCTGCGACGAGCGTAGTGACCCCTGCAAGGCTGGCATCTGTTAGTTGCATCTCTGGGGTACGCGTGTGGTAACCGCCTTCACCGCCACCGCCTGTGATATGCACTAAGGGGTCCACTAAACCTGGGATTAAAGGGCGGCCATTGGCTTCGATGATTGTGACTAAGTCTGCATGCTTAAGATCAATGACGGGGGCGATTTTAAGGACTTTCGCCTCGCAAAATAACACGTCGCGTAGCCCTAAAAACTGCGGCGCATAAACGGCGGCGTTACGGATTAAAGTTAACATCAGCTATATCCTGTAATAACGGCAAATAAAATGACGGCACTGGCCATCAAGGTCAGTAATAGTTGAAAGCGCCAAACAAGCGCAAGCCATTGAGCGTATGAAATTTTAGCCACACCTAAACAACCCATTAATGAGGCTGAAGTGGGGATCACTAAATTTGTCAGTCCATCACCAAACTGAAAACAAAGCACTGATACTTGGCGGGTGACGCCTGCAATATCGGAAAGCGGCGCCATGATAGGCATGGTCAGGGCGGCTTGACCGGAACCTGATGCGACAAAGAAATTCATAATAGATTGAAATATATACATAACAATGGCAGAGGTGACATCAGGTAACGTTGCCAAGGACTCGCCGGCATAATGTAAGGCAGTGTTAAGAATAGAGGGCTGTTGTGGGTCATCGCCGCCAAGCAATAACACCACACCTTTGGCGAATCCCACAATCATAGCGGCGGGTAACAATTCACTGGCGCCTTTTTGAAAGGCATTTGAGATTTGGTTCAAGCTACGTTTTCGCCAAATAACGGCAATCAGCCCAACAACCAAGGCCAGTGCAAAAAATTGACTTGCGATTTGCGGAATATAATAGCCATGGCTTATCACTCCCCAAATCACCCACATAATTACGCCGAGTAAACAAAGTAACACGAGAATGTCAAAGGAAGAACATTTATTATTCAATGGATTATCGTTAGTATGCACGAGTGTGGCATCCACTGCTGAGCGATGTTTTTTAGCGTAGCGCAGGGTAAAAACTAAGCCGACAACAGTGAACACAAACCAAGCTGCAATCCGTAAACCAGCGCCAGACATTAAAGGTACACCGGCTATCCCTTGCGCAATGGCCACGCTAAATGGATTCATCCATGAGGTAGCAAATCCAATTTGGGTGGATAAGTAGGTGACCATGACCACAGTTGCTGCTGAATAACCTAAAGCCTGAAAAAGCGGTAACAGTACAATGCAAAATGCAATGGCCTCTTCACTCATGCCGTATATCGCGCCGCTTAATGAAAATATTATAAACAGTAATGGGATCAGTAATACTTGGCTGCGCTGCAGTTTGGCGATCATCGCCATAATGCAATGAGTAATGGCGCCAGTGTCCATGACGACACCAAAGGCACCCCCCACGATAAGGATAAATGCCATGACGCCAACGGCCGAGCCCATGCGATCGCCTGATGTCATGCCGTCGAAGGCAAAATTGGTCAGCCCCGTTTTGTCGTTGGCTGAAAATAGACTGACATGATGCGTGTTATCGTATGTCATGAAAAACTGTTGTGGATCGATTCTTTGAGTGATGTTGCCAGTGCTATCAACGATATCGACCATAGCAAACCAACCCGCTGGAAACAGGTAACTGCTTATTGCGGCGGCTAAAACGATAAAAAATAAAATAACAAAAGCGTCGGGCATTGCCCTTGCAGTAGGTAATTTCATCCTATGTGCCTTTATAAAGGGTCAGAACAAGGCATTGGCCACAATTAAACGCTGCGGCCAATGCCTCAAGTCAGTACATTAAAACTTGAAGGTATAACGTACGTTCCAGCGACGGCCTAACCAATCATGGACTGAGCTTGCATAGCCATTGGTTGGAGAGGAGGCGTAGGGCGGTTCTTCATCTGTTAGGTTACGCACTGACACCAAAAAGCTATGGTGCTCATTTAACTCATAACCAAGGCTCGCACTGAAGGTGAGCCAACTGTCGACGGTTTCGTTATCAAATTTAAAGTCACCATCACCCAATGAACTGATGTAGTGACCCGATAAACTGGCACTCCAATCGTTGAGCTGCCAGTCGGTTCCTAGATCAAGCACGCTTTCAGGGCGAGCAATTTCTGAGGCGCCACTTAACCGCCCTAATAAATCTTCCACTGGGGTTGAAGGTGTGACTTGTCTTTCAAACGATAGGGTTTCAGTGCCCGCAACATAAAACTTAAATTCACCTGCGGTTTCAGTGTCTAAGCGATAATCTAGCTTGTAGTCGACGCCATCAGTATTTTGATTGCCGACGTTAAAATAGCCAGTGCGTAAGAAGCTGATATCCCCTTGGCCATCAACAACACAGCCGAATTCATCCCCCAGTTCTGCAACGCTAGTCACGATTTTTGTACTGTCTTTAATACAGGCGTCTAAGGTGGTGTTGGCATCAATATCAACAATATCATCGTGCTCATAGCGCCAGTAATCGACAGTCAATTGTAGTGCTTCGGTGAGGTTCCAAGAGACGCCAACGTTAATGGCGGCAGACTTTTCTGCGGATAAATCCTTATTGCCTATGGTTTCTTGGTCAAACTCGAGTTCGCCAAACTCGGCGCCAGCAGTACCGCATAAGGCATTGTAAGGTTCAGCCGAACCGCAATTGATATACTGGCTGCTGAGCGACGTCCCTGCGCCTAATTGGGATAAGGAAGGGGCTCTAAAACCTGTACTCCATGACGCCCTTAATACTAAGTCCTCAAGTGGGCGATAACGCATTGATATTTTAGGGTTAACATCACCACCAAAGTCACTATAGTGGTCGTAACGTAAAGCTGCGATCACATCTAAGGTGTCGGTAATGGGGAAATTAAACTCGCCATACACAGCATATTGCGTCCGGTCTGCTTCGGCATCGCTTGCGCCTAAGCCGATAATTTCGTTTTTAACGGCGTTGATAGATGGCCTATCAAATATTTGCTCTTTTCGCAGCTCTCCACCAAAAACCGAGCTTACTGTACCTGCGGGCAATGCAAACAAATCGCCACTGATATTAAAATCCAGCGACAACACCTCTGATTCACCTTTACGCATGCCGGGATCGCGCAGGGCAGCAATTTGTGCCGCGCTACTATCACGGCCTAAATTGAACGGATTAAATTCATCCGCCGCGACGGCGGCATCCAGTTTAGTGGCATTCATATAGCCAGCAACATTGGTGATTTCGTTTGTAGATTTGCCATAACTCGCCGCGGTTTCCCAGCTCCAGTCGGCAAGTTCACCGCGCAGTCCAGCGAGGACTCGATAGCTCTGAGTGTCATATTCCTGTACTCGACGCTCAGGGAAACGAGTTCGAACAGTGATAACGTCGCTGACACTGCCATCTAGCATGTCAATGTCGTGAACATACTGGGGAATGTTGGCAGAATCACCAGCAATATCCACTGTATATCCCGCAGGCGCCTCATAGGCTGAACCGGTATTCTTTTGATACATGCCTTCAGCAAAAAACTCCAATCCATTATCTAGACGATAAATATGATTAAAGGTCGTGCCTATATTGTCAAAGTCAGGTTGGATAGCGCGTTGAATAACATAGTCATAATTGCAACGTGTACCACTTTTTTGGGTATCATCGCCACACCAAGACTCAGCGTAATCTTCACCATCTATGGTCATACGAGTACTGGACTCAAAGGTGACATTGACGGGTCTATCGCTATTAAAGATGGCGTTTCGCGTCGCATAATCGACTACAACCGTAGTATTGCTGTTTTCTGTCGCAAAGCCGCCAGCGTAGGTCAGATTCTTACGGCTGGCATCGTGATCAGAAGTATCATCCCCATATTGGGCACTGAGCTCATGCCCGACAAAATCCTTACGGAGGATAAAGTTAATCACCCCAGCAATGGCATCCGAACCATAGATGGACGATGCGCCATCGGTTAACACATCGATGCGTTCAATGGCAGATAAAGGGATTGAATTGACGTTCACAAACGAGTCAGAACCATTAGAGAATGAATCAACGGCGACTCTTCGGCCATTGACTAGCACTAAGGTTGAGCTTGAACCCAATCCGCGCAAACTGACACCGGATGCGCCAGCTGGTGCTCCATCGGCTCCACCGACACCCCCTGTTTCCGAGAAAGTCCCCGCACTTGAAGCTTGGGGGAGATCGCGTAGAAACTCACTCACACTCTCGTAACCGCGTTTAGTGATGTCATCTTGGGTGAAACTTTGTAGTGGATTGGCGCCTTCCATATCCACCCCTTTTAGGCGTGAACCTGTGACTGCGACACGCTCGACCGGTGCATCTGCGGCAGGTTGCTCAGTTGTTTTTTCTAGTTCATTGGCTACAGCTAAAGCAACGGGCGACAAGGCCAACCCAAAAACAGCGCACAAAAATACAGAACTTCTCATGATAAGCTCCCGATAAATCTCTTATTAGAATTTTTAGACGTGGCTAAGCTGCGCGTGAGTCAATACGCATGGCATTAGTTAATGTTTTGCAGAAAGCGCAACGTCAATCAAATGATTGAGAGGGGAGTAAGACGGCTAGACTAGACTCCACCAAACACAAGGTGTTTAGCGGTTATTCGTCCCACCATTCGGACAGATACCAGGTGCGGTAGTGGTATCTTTGGAAAAGAGTTGTTTCTGTTTTCATGTAATAAATTGAAGTCTTTTGTTATTGACCTGTTAAAAGACTATCCGTAACATGAGCATTGAGTCAATACATGGCGCACACTTTTTATTGAGTGCCACTATGAAAAATCGTTACTTAAAAAACTTATCTTTTTTGCTCAATAGCTTAAGTATTTCTTTCTTTGCTCTTTTGCTATTTATCGTCCCAAGCTCGCAGTCAGCGCCAGTGAAATCCCTGAGTTTATCGATACCCACTCATCAACCATTTGATCTTATGCTGGTGGGCGGAGGGATGAAAACCTGCAGCTCTCAAGCTCCAGAAAATTGCCAATCGGAAGTCAAATTCTCAGTCGATGCCAAACGCGAAACACGTTATGTGTTCAACGTTTCGTGGCTCGAACGTGCACTTAAACACCCAAGATTACAGTCGTTAAACGAGCAACAAAAAACGATATTACGGCAAGCGGCTAAAGCACTTCCTCCTGTCAGTAACAGTCTTAAAAATAGCGATGTTGAAATTGGCCGTTCGCTTGGCCTTTTACATAGTGACAGCTTAACCTTGGCAAACCTTGAACAAGCCATTGCAAAGATAGATAAGCAATTTCTGGCGCATTTGAGCGACCAAGAATATTACACACTGCTGGATTTACTTGAAGAAAAGCAAATGCTTGTTGACGGCACGCTGTTACAAGAACAAGTGTTACTTGATTCCACAACCAATTCTCATGCCGCGACGCTTTATCAATTATTTACGCAGCAAGCGTTAGCAAAGCGCCAGCAAAGTAACCCCAATGCCAAACGTCCACTGATCGCCGTTGTGACCGCCTCTGCGCGCGATCCCTTTGAAGCGGCCGATTACTATGTCAGCGTATTTGAGCAAATGGGGGCCGAGGTTATTTGGCTGCCTTTAGATGCAGCGTTGCAAGCCGGTATCGCTACCCGTCAGTGTGACCAACTCGAAATGTTTAGACAGCAAATACAAGGTAATACGGATAGGGCGAGGCTTTATCCAAAGCAAGTTGAGCTACAAAAGGATTTCTGTGCCAGCCCCATTAAACTCTATCAATTGCTTAATCAAATCGACGGACTCTTTTTAAATGGCGGCGATCAGAGTTTGACTTTAAAGGCTTGGACGACGCCGGATGAATCACCCAGTGAAGCATTAACCATCATCAAGAAACGTCTTTCCAAACAAGAAATTGTCATCGGTGGCACCAGCGCTGGCACTGTTGTGATGGCTGATAAAAATATGATCACCGGCGGCACGAGTGAGGGGGCTCTGAGTTTTGGCGTTTTCGCGACCGAGGCGCCAAGTGAGCGTTGTGAAGTCGCTAATTGTGATGCCTCAGTTCCTGCAACGGCGGTCACTTATCGCGAGCAAGGTGGGCTTGGATTTTTCCCCTTTGGTATACCCGACACACACTTTTCACAACGAGACCGTTATTTAAGACTCTTGCTCCTTAGCGCCAATGCCGATAGCAAAATGGCATTTGGCGTCGATGAAAATACAGCATTATTGGTCGATTTATCACATCGTTCGCTCTCAGTGGTCGGTGAGCATGGAGTATGGGCATTAGCGCAAGTTGGGCGATTGAAACAAAGCCAAGCTAACTCTGAAATAAATGCGGTTTCGCACTATCTCACTCCGGGTTCCTATGCTGAAATTGAAACCACTGGTGAGCATTTGACTCATATCCGCCTAGCTCAGACTGCCAAATTGACGCCAATAATGAGTAAGCAGAGTGACTTTTTTACTTGGGTCAGCAATGCGTGCCGGCAAGGTATATATTCAACATCACTGAGTGATAAGTACGAATTAACTATTTCTCCAATGGCGGCATTAAGCTGCCAAGGTATTTTAGATCAAGAACACGGATATCAATCGATGGGGTTAACACTAAAAGCGTTAGAACAATGACAGTGAGTTGAATTAATTGTAGTGGTATGGCTATGATATCAATAGGATAGGCTAAATTGATTAAGATTGAGTGTATATTAGATAGATTTTAAAACGTGAGAGGATAATTAATCTACTGATTTTAAGTTAAGAAGCTATAATTTAAGATTTTTTACTTTAAGTAAGTTTTAAGTTAAGTGATTGAGGTTAAATTAGGTAAAGTAAATTTATATTAAGCAGCATTTATTAAGTATGATTTTTTTGCGAACTAATTAATTTTAAAAACCGCTACTAAAAATAATGAATCGCTCAGCCAAAACTGAGCGATTCATTATTTAAAAAGAAAAGTCTTATCGTTTTAACGATCAGCTTTGGATATTAATCGTCACTTTCTCGATAACGATGGGTTCGCGGGGCACGTCTTCGTGGCCGGCGACAGTGGTGGTTTTGACTTTTTCAATCTGTTGGATAATGTCCATTCCCGCTGTGACTTTACCAAATACCGCATAACCCCAACCGTTATTGGTGGTGGCCGTGTGGTCTAAAAAATCATTATTGGCGGTGTTAATGAAGAACTGCGCCGTGGCCGAATGAGGCGCATCGGTGCGAGCCATAGCGATAGTGCCTATGGTGTTACTTAGGCCTTTGTTGGCTTCGTTCACGATAGGCTCGTGGGTCGGCTTTTCTTTCATTTTTGCGGTAAATCCGCCGCCTTGGATCATAAAGCCTTTGATCACTCGATGAAAAATCGTGTGCTCAAAGAAGCCTTCTTCACAATAGCGGACAAAGTTTTTTGAACTGACAGGCGCATGTTCAAAGTCGAGTGCTATGGTGATGTCGCCTAAATTGGTGCTGAATGTAATCATGCTAATATCTTCTATCTTAATGAGTTTCTACTTCTAATAAGTCACGACTGGTACTAGATCATAACTTTATACGGGATCGCGACTTTGTACGGGATCATGATTTTGTATTAGGCCATCAGTTCGTTTTAGAACCACTGTTCCACGGATTAAAGGGCGCACTGCGACCCGTAGTCTCGCTACTGTTATCAGTCTGCGCGGATTGTGGACGCGCTACAGTGGCTTTTGCCTCCGGCTTAGATTTAGCACTGCGATGCTTTTTCGCATGGGCGGTTTCAAAGGAGCCTTCTTTCGCGGGGCGTGAGGTTCTGGCCTCAGGTGCGCGGGCTTTAAAGGTTTTTGGCGTGGTATTTTTCGGCACAAAGTCGAGGATAGAAACTGGCACTTCTTTGTTCGGCACAAAGCCTTCAATTTCTTTACGCACTATGATGTGGCCTAAACGGCGCTCGATAGCACATAGGTTTCTAAAATCATCTTTGGAAACAAAGGAGATGGCTTCGCCGCAGGCGCCAGCACGGCCGGTTCGGCCAATACGGTGAATATAATCATCGGCTTCATCGGGCAGATCATAGTTGACCACGCGGGTAAGGGCGTCGATATCGATACCGCGAGAAGCCACGCCGGTCGCAACTAAAAAGCGCAGTCTTCCGGACTTGAAATCGACTAATAATTGCTCGCGTACCGCTTGGCTGCGACCACTGTGAATGGCTTCGGCGGCAATACCGCGTTTTTCGAGTTGGCTGACCAGTTTGGCGGCACCTTGTTTAGTCTGGATAAAGATCAGTGCCTGTTCCCAAGCTTGCTCAGTGATGAGTTTGCTTAACAGGGCAGACTTTTTATCTTTATCGACAGTGATCAACCATTGGTCGATTTGCGGTGCGTTCGCACTGTCGCGGGCAATTTCAATCTCAACAGGGTTTTCAACCGCTGTTTTCGCTAAAAAGCGCACTTGCTTAGATAAGGTTGCCGAAAACAACAGATTTTGGCGTTCTGTTGGCAGACGTTCGATGATTTTATTGATGTCTTCGATAAATCCCATATCGAGCATTCTATCGGCTTCGTCTAGGACTAATACCGAGATTTCATCGAAATGAATCGCTCTTTGGGTGTACATATCGAGCAATCTACCGGGGGTCGCTACCAGAATATCGACGCCTTCGATAAGGCGTTGTTTCTGTGGTGCGGCATCGACGCCACCATACATGGCCATAGATGTCAGCGGCAGGTATTTTGCGTATTTGGCAATATTGTCTTCTACCTGAACGGCCAATTCGCGGGTTGGCGTTAAGATCAAGGCGCGAACGCGTTTAGCCCGAATTTTCGGCATATCGGCAAACATTTGCAGTATTGGCAACACAAAACTGGCGGTTTTACCTGTACCCGTTTGCGCGCCAGCCAGCAGGTTTTTACCTTTCAAGATCACCGGAATGGCTTTTTCTTGGATTGGAGTAGGTTGTGAATAGCCGAGCTCAGTGATGGCTCTTAAAATCGGATCGCTTAATCCAAGTTTGGAAAATGGCATTGAATGTCTCAGGTAAAGGGTCAGGTCAATAATGTATAAGCAAACTGTTACGCCAACGCGTTAACAGCGGAGCAGGGTGATATTATAGCAGGAGGTGAAACAGAATAGGCGATTATCATTATCTGAGTATGTTTAGTAGAGCAGGGATTTTAACTCGAATAGAGTAAGTGGCATAAATATCGATAACTCACAATTTTGTAACCGTAGATGTATTCACGGCTAACACTGCTGCAATTATTGGGACAATATGATTAACTTAGGTAATTTTTGCATGCCTGTTAAATATCAACAAAGGACCCATAATAATGAAAAAATCCGCTATTTCCCTTGCGATAGTGTTATCGCTGGCCGGCCTTGCTGGTTGTCAATCCCATACGAGTCAAACCAAGCCTGTGGTTGCGGCTGAAGTTAAAGCCCAGTCATTTGAGCAATTTTCAGTATCCTTTATTGATTCATTGTGGGAATTATCACCGACGTGGGCCTTATACAGTGGCAAGCATGTTAATGATGGCTACCTTGAAATCCCCGATGCGGCAGGTCGTGCGAAAACACTAGCGTTTGTGAAAGCACAACAAGCCAAATTGACCCAGTTCGAGCAAAAGTCCCTGACGCCGAATGAACTGATTGATTATCATCTGATCGACAATTTACTCGGCAGTATGGCATGGGAAATTGACAGTTTTAAATCTTGGCAGTGGGATCCTTCAAGCTACAACGTATCGGGCGGTTTTGCCCAAATCATCAATGAAAACTTTGCCCCATTAGATGACAGATTACGTTCTGTATTAGCGCGTTTAGAAAATGTACCAACTTATTATGCAGCCGCGCAGGCAAACATTAGCAAGCCGACATTGGAACATACCGAATTAGCCGTGATGCAAAACCAAGGTGCATTTTCGGTGTTTTCCGATGACTTATTAAAACAGGTCGCCGATTCTGGTCTGACGGCTACGGAAAAAGCGTTATTTAAAACGCGTTTTGATGCTGCCACTGCCGCGATTAACGGCCATATCGCTTGGTTAGACAGATTAATGGTTCAACTCAAAAAAGACGGTGCCCGTAGTTTTAGAATTGGCGAGGAACTATACGAGCAAAAATTTGCCTTTGATATCCAAGCGGGCATGACAGCAAAACAGCTGTATCAAAAAGCCGTGGCCGATAAAGACCGTGTTCAAGGGGAAATGGCAAAAATTACCGATAAGTTATGGCCTAAATATTTTACTACGCCAAAACCTGCTGACAGTAAGCTCGCTATTCGCCAGTTAATCGATAAATTATCGACTCAGCATGTTCAGCGCGATGAATTCGTGAATGAAGTGCGTAAGCAGATTCCAGAGTTAATTGAATTTGTAAATAAGAAAAACCTAGTCACATTAGATCCTAAAAAGCCACTTGTCGTCCGTGAAACACCCGAATATATGCGTGGTTATGCTGGTGCTTCTATTAGTGCACCAGGACCTTACGATAAATCTGGTAATACTTATTACAACGTGACGCCGCTCGATGGTATGAGTGATGCGTCTGCCGAGAGTTATTTACGTGAATATAATCACTGGATCCTGCAAATCCTCAATATTCATGAAGCTATCCCTGGGCACTACACTCAATTAGTTTACTCGAACCAATCACCGAGTTTAGTGAAAAGTTTATTCGGTAATGGCGCTATGGTCGAAGGCTGGGCGGTATATACCGAACGCATGATGCTCGAAGAAGGTTATGGTAATTTTGAGCTTGAAATGTGGCTGATGTACTACAAGTGGAATTTACGTGTTATCTGTAACACTATTTTGGATTACAGCATCCATGTGAAAGGCATGACCGAAGAGCAAGCCATCGCCCTGATGATGAACGAAGCCTTCCAACAGCAGGCAGAAGCCGAAGGCAAGTGGCGCCGCGCCACGCTTAGCCAAGTTCAGCTGACGAGCTACTATTCTGGTTATCGTGAAATCTATGATTTCCGTGACGAATACAAGAAAGCGCAAGGCAAAGATTTTGATCTTAAAACCTTCCACGAACAATTCTTGAGTTACGGCAGCGCGCCAGTGAAATATATTCGTCAATTAATGCAAAACAAATAAGTTCGCATATTGATATAAATTAGCAGAGCTCAGGCTCTGCTTTTTTTATGCCGAATCGTTGCACACATTACCGTGAGGAAGTGAAGTCAATACAGTTACTGATGAAATGAAATCGTTAACACTCAGCAAATAATGGCAAGCAGATCCTATTGCCATATAACTGAAAAATTATATATTTCGTTATATGGCATATGCAGGTGTTAGCCGAAAAAATTGACGGCTTAATGATAGAGCAGAATAGCGTTATGTTTAATTCTTAGATTTAGATGATGTCATCAGCGCTAAGACTTCATCGTAAGAAATGTTAAATTCTCTCGACAAGTTAATGATTTTTGTTTTGTAGGTTTGAATGTTTTCTTGCTGGGCTAATTGATGTTTCTTTTCTTCAACTAACTCGTTAACTGTTTCTTGTAATATCAATAATCGACGTAAACTATAGTCGAGGGATTTAATATATTTACCCATTTGTTGCTTGTTACGTGCTTGCTCAAGATCCGTTGAGACTTTTTTATCATATCCATATTCATCTAGAGCCGCGATTGCGCTCTGCAAATCAAGATCAGTAGTCATTTGGTTTTCGCTTTATAACAAAGAGGTGTGAGAACAGATTGATGAAACTTTCTTATGAAACATTAAAGGGTGTCATAGGACGTTAACTATCGCAGATTATAGTGCCTATGCCAATATACACCAAGCCTTTGCTGGTTAAAATTAAATAAAAAATTCGCTGATTTTTGCTTTGACCTTGTCGGGGTCTACAATTATGGGTAGTCTAAAGTGATAGGCTATTATGGAGATTCAAATGCTTGATCTACTACCAGATTTATTTGACCACTATCCGTCTAAATTACAGTTACTTCCCCTCGAATTTAAACCCTATGGCGGTAAGCGGCTCTTTTGGGGCGAGATAGTCACAGTCAAGTGTTTTGAAGATAATTCTAAGGTAAAAGAAATACTTGCACAGGATGGGCAAGGAAAAGTTTTGGTTGTCGATGGGGGCGGCTCTCTGCGCCGCGCATTGTTAGGCGATCTCATTGCGCAAAGCGCACTAGATAATGGCTGGCAAGGGATAGTGATCAATGGTTGTGTTCGTGATGTAGCCCGATTAAATACTTTTAGTTTAGGTGTTTATGCCTTAGGTGCCATGCCGATAAAAACCGAGAAGTTAGGTCAAGGCCAAATTAATGTTGCTGTAGATATGGGCGGCGTAATGGTTAAGCCCGGTATGATGCTGTATGCCGATGAAAATGGTATTGCAGTAAGTGATGAGATGTTGAACTTTGCATTTTTAAATTAACATTTTTAAATGAATTAGTAGCTTTAAATTCAAGTTGTTTTTGATAAGGATATTTATATGAAATTCATTAAGTGGCTCCTGGCCTTAGTGGTGACGCTCATTCTTTTAGTCACCGTTTATCTTACCGTATTTTTCGACCCTAATGATTTTAAACCTGAAATAGTTGATGCCGTCAAAAAACAAACGGGTCGTGAATTAGTCATTACTGACGATTTATCCTGGACCTTTTTCCCTGTTATCGGCATTAATTTAGGGGGCGTGTCTTTATCTAATCCTGAAGGCTTTACCCCTAAGGCTATGTTAGAAGTCAACAAAGCCGTTGCCGAAGTGGCGTTGATGCCATTGTTTAGTCAGCAAATTGAAATCGCGGAGCTGAGTCTTGATGGCGCAACCATTAATTTAGTGACTCGTAAGAATGGCACCAGCAGTTTTGATGGATTAAGTGGTGATAATAGTAAGAAAGCTGCAACGCCAGCGGCCGAAACTTCCTCAAATGCCAAACTGAACGATATTAATATTGGCGGTATTTCAATCACCAATACCCAAATTAATATGATTGACGAAGCGAAAAAGCAAACTCAAGTCTTTACCTTAAAAAGCTTCACCTTAGGTGAATTCGCTTTAGAACAATTTGCGCCCATCGCCTTTGAATTCAGTGCAACTATGCCGGACATGACGGTAAGCAGCGAAGGCAAAGGTGAGCTCAAACTAAGCCGAGACTTTACGCAACTCGTCGTCAATGGACTCAAAATTGACACTGTGGTGGAAGGTGAAAGTATTCCCAATAAGAAACTCGAAACATCGATTAGCTTAGCGACTCAAATCGCATTGGATAAACAGCAATTGTCCGTCGATATTGCGCAGCTTAGCGCGGCGAGCATTACCGCTGCGGGTAAAGTTGGCGTGAATTACGCCACGAAAATTCCGCAAATCAATGCTGATTTTCAAGTCGGCGATATCGATTTAGATACGCTGTTACCTAAAATGGATACCGCTGCCGCAACAGAACAAGCACCCGCTGCCAGCACTCCGGCAGTTGAGCCTGATCTCTCTGCCCTTAAGCAGCTTGATGTAAAACTCAAGTTGACCGTTAAGTCTATTAAGGTCGCTAATCTGTCGACTCAAAATTGGTTGATGGATGTGGGAATTAAAAATGGCGTGTTAGATCTAACGAAACTGAATGCGGATTTATACCAAGGTAAGTTGCTGGTGAGCGCTCAGGTCGATGCACGTCAAGCGGTGGCAAGTTATCAATTCGATAAAAAAGTGACGGGTGTACAAATTCGTCCTTTGTTGAAAGATGCGGCGGATGTGGATTTACTGGCGGGTACGGCCAACTTTGATGTGAAAGGTAAAGGTAAGAGTTTGATCCCTGAGCAGTTAAAGAAAAATCTATTAGCCAATGGCCATTTTGATATTAATGACGGGGCTTTGTACGGGGTTAACATACCGCAGATGATCCGTAGCGCCCAAGCTAAGTTAAAGGGTAACTTATCGCCAGAAACCAAGGAAGAGCGCAAAACCGACTTCTCGAGTCTGACCGGTAGTTTCTCGCTGGATAATGGCGTTGCCACTAACCCAGATCTTGCTATGTCTTCACCTTTATTGCGTTTGGCGGGCAAAGGTACGGCGAATTTATTGACTGAAGCCTTAGACTACAGATTGACGACTAGCCTAGTGAATTCATTAAAAGGTCAGGGCGGTAGCGACAAAGATGCGCTGGCTGGAATTGACATTCCGTTGGCTATTACCGGGACTTTCCAAAAACCTGAATATGCCTTGGATACTAAAGCGTTACTGAATAATCAGTTAAAAGAAGAAACCGACAAAGCTAAGGAAAAATTAAAAGACTCCTTACTGAAAAAACTAGGAGGTTTCTAATGGTTGCTCCAATGCGCTACGCATTGCTTGTTTGCGCGAGTGCTTTTGTCGGCGGGCAACTTGTTGGGTGCTCGGCGCCTGAAGCTGCTGATACGAGTCAGTCTACCAAGGGCGAGACGACAACAGCCGCGGCGGTTCAGCCTGAGATTGTTCGCGCTGCCGATCTGGCGCTCGATGTTTCAGGCCTTAAAAGTACACCGACATTAAAGGTTGAACCTATGATGACTGATGCTTCGCCAGGACTGCTTCGCGGCGAGTTAGCCTTAGAGCCATTTGTGGATTTCAAGCAGCCAGTTAAGGCGACGTTGACTGTGACCAATCCACAAACCTATGCCGTCGGCCTGCGTTACAACTCAGGGATGACGGCGGATTTGTGGCTGGTAACGCAGGAGGGCAAACGTCTGTGGGCATGGTCCGATGATATGATGTTTACCCAAGCGTTACGCGATAGCCAATTGGCAGCGGGGAAAGTGATCACCACTTCCTTTAGCATTCCGCCCAAAGCGTTTGCTGGAATACCCGCTGGCGGTGCTCGTTTAGAAGCGCATTTTGCCGCTAAAGCATTAGAGTCTGATGCCGTCGTTATGGCGCCTGTTGTCTTATTACTGACGATGGAATAACGCCGCCTCTTATAATATAGAAAGTTCATAATAGAAAAGGCAGCAATCCAATAGGGTTGCTGCCTTTTTGTTATCTGTGGCTCAATCTTGCTAAGGGTTTATATTGCACCAATCAGTTCGAACTATGTGCCTGTTTAGCCTTATGCGTTTAACTTACTTTCATCGACCACTAATTTAATCACTTGGCCTGGTTGCAAATATTGTGATTGCGCTAGGCTATTCCATTCTAATAGCTCGGCCACAGTCACGTTAAATTTGCTGGCGATACGGGCAAGTGAATCACCGGATTTGACCTTATAACTCACAGTGCGAATTTGCGCAGTTTGCTCAAGATTTTTCGGCGCTAAGATCACCAGTTTTTGACCATTTTGTAGCTTGTCACTCTTACCTAATTTGTTCCAAACGCTAAGTTGTTTCACTGTCACTTTATGGGCTTGGGCGATTTCAGAAAGTGTGTCACCAGACTTAACCTGATAGGCAATTTTTGTCGATTCAGTCGCAGCGTGCGATTTCTTCGGCAATTGTTGCTGAGTCGACAGGGCATAGAGCTGTTTGTCTTGCGCATCGACAGGAATAATCAAATGCTTGCCCGCGACTATGGTATTGTTTTTCATGCCGTTGGCGGCGCGAATTGCATTAATCGTCGTGTGGTGCTGCTTCGCAATTTTGCCAATACTGTCACCTGATTTGATCGTGTAGCGTAGCCAACTGATCCTATCTTCGGTTTCTGTTTCGGCGAGCGCTTTCTTAAATTCTTCCGATTTATCAATCGGTAATACTAAAGTGTGCGGCCCCAGTGGCGAAGTGGCCCAGCGGTTGTAACCAGGATTGAGCTTTTGCAGCTCAAGTGTGGTCATGTTTGCTAAACCTGCCGCCATGGCTAAATCAATTTGGCTATCAATATCAACTACTTCAATTGAAGGATTGTTGCTGATTGGCGCTAAGGTGATGCCATATTCATCGGCGTGTTTAATGACTTCTGCCAGCGCAAGCAGTTGCGGCACGTAGCGTTCGGTTTCACTGGGTAAATCCAATGACCAAAAGTCGGTTTTTAAGCCTTTCTTCTCGTTACGTTTAATCGCATTGAGCACCCGAGATTCACCCGAGTTATAGGCCGCAATAGCATAAAGCCAATTGTTATTGGTTTTATCGTAAAGATATTCCAACATGTCGAGCGCCGCAGTCGTTGAAGCGGGCACATCACGGCGACCGTCGTACCACCAGTTCATTTCTAAACCGAAATGGCTGGCCATAGGCGTGGTGAATTGCCACAAACCCGATGCCGCACTTGCTGAAGACGCCGATGGATCAAAGGCGCTTTCTATAATAGGTAATAGGGCGATCTCAATCGGAAGATGACGCTTTTCAAGCTCTTCCACGATCAGGTACATATAAGGTGCAGCCCGCTCTGAGATGATCTCTAGATGCTGCGGATTTTTGATGTACCAATCGCGATATTGGTTTACCAATTTTTGATCCGGAACCGGTAACTGCATACCTTGACGTATTCGCTCCCACACATCGGTAATTTGCGCCGACGGAGCCTCGGTTGCGAGGTAATATTCTGGGACTGTATTTTCGGTTGTGACGGCTTCAACTTCTGTCTGATTAACGCCATGGTTGTCTAATGTTTGACATCCTGTGAGTAGGGCAAATCCCCCTACAAAAACATAAAGTGATACTCTCATTGAAAACGGTAGTCCTCTGTTAGTGCATAGCTTTTCTTTATAGTAACAGTATGTTTTATATGAAGATAAAGACGACGCAGCGCGCAAAGTTTTCACGCAAAACGAGCCATTCTATGGGATCTTTTCGATCTTGTCCCTTAATTATCGTACATAATGTAAGGCCATTTTTGATTTACATCATCAAAAATGAGAAAAACTGTTTAAATTTCAATCTACAATATTGCTTTTGTGATCAAAAATTATCTTTCCACTGTCTGAGCAGGGTAAAACTGCTAAGTTCGTCTAAATTGGCATGATTTAGATCGCTAAAATGCTGTTTTATGCTGTCAACAATCTCAGTATCGCTGGCACGTAAAAAGGGATTGATGGCGCGTTCTAAGGCGATGGTGGAGGGGATAGTCGCTTTCTCTTGGCGACGCAGCTGTATGGCGCGTTCGTTATAGTCTTGCAGCGCGCGATTGTTGGGATTGACCGCGAGGGCAAATTTGAGGTTTGAAAGTGTGTACTCATGGGCACAATACACCCGAGTGTCGGCGGGAAGCTTGGCAAGTTGCTGCAATGAGTCGAGCATTTGCGCTGGCGTCCCTTCAAATAAGCGTCCGCAGCCACCGCTAAAGAGGGTGTCACCACAAAATAAGGCATCTTCAATAACGTAGGCAATATGTCCTGCTGTGTGCCCTGGAGCAGCTAAAACTTGCAGCTCGCTACTCATATAGCCGAGTGTTAATCTGGGCTGCGCTGCTGCGTGCAGTGGATGGGTGATGCCTTTAATCTTCTCATTGTCTGGGCCAAAGACCGTGAGCCTGTCTTGACTGTAGGCTTGAAGTTCAGCGACGCCACCCGTATGGTCGTTGTGGTGGTGGGTCAGTAAAATCCCCGTGAGCGTGAGTTGATTGGCCTCGAGATAGTCAATAACTACATTCGCATCACCGGGATCGACAACATAAACCTGTGTTTGCGGCTGTTGTTGTAACACCCAGATATAATTGTCATTAAAGGCTTTAATCGCTGTTATAGTGAGCATAGAACTGCCTATGTCTGTATTTCAATTTGAAGATAAAGGTATTATCCATAAGTGAACAGCCTTTGGCGACCTTTGCCGCTTTTGCCCTGTGGCAAAATGGCAGTAATTTTTGACCCAATTGGATACTTGTCTACCAAGCTAACGGAGGAACTCTGTGTCGCATTTTAGTACTGAGCTCAAACCCGAACAATGGAGCGACTTGCCCAATGGTGAAGCGCTGCAACAAGCCGTTGCTAAGCAGCTTGAAGATTGGTGGCCAAGAGTCTTTGGTTATCATTTGTTAAAGTTAGGGCCTTTGAGTGCCGAATTATCGAGTATGGCATCGCCAGTGGCCCATCATTTTTCACTCTCGTCATCTCAAGGCGCCTCAATTGAAGGTGATTTTTGCCATTTACCCCTGCAAAATGCGGCGATAGATGCGGTGGTCATGAGTCTATTACTCGAATTTGAATCCGATCCTTACCGTATTCTTCGCGAAACCGACAGGGTACTCATCGCCGGAGGCTATCTTTTTATCATCGGTTTTAATCCCTTGAGTCCGGTATTTTTGGGTAAGTTGTGGCCTAAGTATCAGGATTGCCTCCCATGGAATGGCCGCTTCTTTATGCCATCAAGGGTGCGAGATTGGTTAGGTTTATTGGGTTATCAAGTGGTGGGCGATGAACGTTTGGTCTATCACCCTTTAATGGGCGATTTCACCCAAGGCAAATTTTTTCAACAGAGTTTAGCGTCATGGCTGCCTAGCGCGGGCAGTTTGTATTTGATTGTGGCACGCAAACTTGAGTCGCCACTCACGCCTATCCGCGATAAACGTAAGGTGCGGCAGACAAATTGGACCACGGCACCGACCGCGGGACGTTCAGGGCATTTATCAGAGCATTCGAAAAATGGATAAGCCTTTTCTATTTTAAGTACAGGTTTTTATATGCGGATCACCCTAAGACAATTGGCGGTATTTGAGGCTGTGGCGCGTAGCGGCCAAGTCGCAAAGGCGGCGGAGCAAGTTAATTTATCACCACCTGCCACTTCTATGGCCTTGGCAGAGTTAGAAAAACAGCTCAATGCCCGCCTATTCGAGCGCATTGGTAATCGATTACAGCTGAACTCGCAGGGTAATTTATTGTTGCCACTGGCGACGGATTTATTGCACCGTGTCGAGCAAATTGAGCAGGCATTTACCTACCATGGCGGCGATTTGGTTGGGCGGTTAAGTATCAGTGCCAGTTCGACCATTGGTAACTATTTGATGGCGAAAGCCGCAGTGGCATTTTGTCAGCAACATACTCAAACCCATGTGGATGTGGCGATTACTAATACTCAAGATGTGATCCAAGCGGTTGCGCAGTTCCGCTCAGAAATGGGTTTTATTGAAGGCCATTGCACTGACAATCGTTTGAGTGTCGAGGCATGGCATAAGGATAGATTACTGGTGTTTTGCCATCCGGCGCATCCTCTAGCAGGGAAAGTCTTTAAACCGGCGAAAGTGAGAGGCCAGTCTTGGGTGCTACGTGAAGAAGGCTCGGGCACTCGTGAGTATTTTGTCAATGCTGCCAATGAGTTGGATATGCAGCCAGAAGCTAAGTTCTGCTTTACTACGCCGGATGCAATTAAACTGGCGGTGAAACAAGGTGCTGGGCTTGGGGTGTTATCTGAGCTGGCGCTAGAGAAAGAAATCAGCCGCAAAGAGTTAGCATTAGTCACGATTGAGGGATTAGTGCTGGAGCGGCAGTTTTATCGTATCACCCATAAGAGTCGTCAGGCGACATCCTTAGGTCAAGCTTTTGTGCAGTTTTGTGAGAATTTTTTCAATATCGCAGGTGTAGAAGTTAAATAAACTTTTTATAGCAATGGCCCTTGTGAACAGTAAGCCTAAGCGATTTGTTTTAGAAGTTAATGTTGACGGTGGGCTTAAACGGTGAGATTAATCGCGAAATAAATCATCACGCCTAAGTATTTAGCTTAGGCGTGATGGCATCGAACTCACTTTTCTAATTCAGTTTTCTAACTTACTTTCGAATTTAGCTTGTATGAATTTGGGTTGTTCAAACTTAGCTCATTTAAGTAAGGGCCACAGAGTTAAGGCTGGTAGCCTAAGTCGGGTTGGGTTGGTTTAGATTCTGCCGCAGTGCGAGCTAACACGTCGCAACGTTCGTTTTCGGCGTGTCCTGCGTGGCCTTTAACCCATTGCCAGTCGATAGTGTGCATCTGTGAGGCTTTATCTAATCGTTTCCATAGATCAACGTTTTTGACTGGGGTACGGTTTGAGGTCATCCAGCCTTTTTTCTTCCAGCCATGGATCCACGTCATTATGCCTTGGCGCATATATTGGCTGTCGCTGGTGAGCACGACTTGGCAAGGCTCTTTCAAGCTTTCTAACGCTATGATGGGAGCTAATAACTCCATGCGATTATTGGTCGTGAGCGCAAAACCGTCGGACATCTCCTTTGTATGGCCTTTATAATTCATTACAATGCCATAGCCGCCAGGACCGGGATTGCCTAAGCAAGAACCGTCGGTGAAGATGTGGATCAGTTTTAGTTCAGTCATCAAATTGTTACCATAGCCGGGAATTTCGGCCGAGTATAACCAAAAATTGTCATAAGAAGCGCATAAAAACATGAATATTATCTCTAATGCTAGCCGTCAGGTTATTTTGGATACCGAAACCACAGGTATGAACCAGGGCAGCGGCGCCATTTATTTAGGCCATAGGATCATCGAGATAGGTTGCGTGGAAGTGGTGAACCGTCGTTTGACGGGACGTTATTACCACCAATATATCAATCCTGGGCAAGCAATCGATCCTGAAGCCATCGCCGTTCACGGTATTACTGATGAGCGTGTTTCTAAAGAGCCGCGTTTTCATCAAGTTGCCCAAGAATTTATTAACTTTATCGACGGTGCAGAAATCGTCGCCCATAACGCGAACTTCGACGTGAGCTTTATGGATCATGAGTTTTCACTGTTGCAGCCGCGTGGACCGAAAACCGCTGATATTTGTCAGATCCTCGATACCTTAGAAATTGCTAAGTTCCTGCATCCCGGCCAGAAAAACAATCTCGACGCTCTCTGTAAGCGTTACGGTGTGGATACGTCTCGCCGCGAGTACCACGGCGCTTTACTCGACGCCGAGATCCTCGCCGATGTTTATTTGATCATGACAGGCGGCCAGACAAAGTTTAATTTGTCTAACGAAGAAGCGGGGCAGGAAGCGGGGGGGATCCAACGTTTTGATCCGCAATCACTTAATCTTAAAGTGATCGGTGCATCGGCCGATGAATTGACTATGCATGAACAACGCCTTGATTTAGTCGCAAAATCAGGTAAATGCCTCTGGAGAGGATAGAAAAATCATTATGCCGATGTCGTGCCATAAACTTATTTTAGCGCTTTGCCTTGCTGTCACTACACCGCTTGTGAGTGTGACGTCTGTATTGGCCGCCGACCAAGAGCCCAACCAAAAAGTTGTTAAGTCGCCTAAGGCTGCCCCGATTGTAGGATTGGAGACGGCCTCAGAGCTTAAAAACCGTTTTCGTATCGACCATATGGTCGATAACATGACGCTGTTAGTTGAGCGTGAATACGGCTCTGCGCCAGTAGTGATAGTGTTGCCCGATGGCAGTAAATGGTATGCCAATCGCCATCCCGAAACCGTTAAGTGGGTCGATGGTATTACTGGCGACATTATTTACATTGAATCACCTATGCCTGGACCTTGGCAGTTGGTGGGCAAAGTCGTCCCTGGTTCGACCCTCAAAAAACTCTCTAAACTCGAAATCGAAGTGCAGCCTTTGCCGCAGCCGCTATTCCAAGGTGAGCAAGTTAAAATTGTCGCCCAGTTGATGGGGGATGCTCAGCGTGTGCGCATGCCGGGACTCGACTTTCTGGTGGAATGGACGGCTCATTTTGTGAGTAAGCACAGGGCCGGCGATGAGAACTTTGCCGCGGGTGACATTATTGTTGGTTCCTATAAAGACAATGGTGAAGATTATGATGAAAAACCCGATGATGGCGTATTTACCAGTAATCTCAATGTAAAGCAGCCTTGGGGTGATTATGAGTTTGTGGTGCAGGCACGCAACAACGTGTTTGAGCGGCAGATTTCATTTCCGTTTAGATTATCGCCGCGGCCAATTAATTTAGAAGTCATTACCCCAGACGATCCGTTAACAGGGCAATGGAAGATCATGTTGCACGTCGATAGTGCTGTGCTGCAACTGGCTGAAACGCATTTTTCCTTTGAGTTGGTGGGTCCTGCTGGCTTACAACTGCCTTTAACGGTGAATGGCCTTACTGAGCCGGACTCTGAATTAGATTTACCGACTGTGACTGAGTTTGGTAGTTATCGTATTAAAGGTTTCGTGGCGACGACAACGATTACTGGTCGAGAGATTGTGCTTGATTTACCTGAGCTATTTTTCAACTTAATTCAGCCACCAGAGCCACCACCGAGCGCCGAAGAGTTAGCTGCTGTTGCTGCACAAAAAGCGGCAGAGGAAGAAGAACTTGCAAAGAAAGATGCGATGTTTTGGATCATCACAATCAACACTATCTTATTAGTCTTGGGCGTGGTGGGATTAATTGTGTGGCGTAAACGCCAAAGTCTAGCGCAGGCCTTAGCTGCCGCTGAGTCACGTTTATTGGAGGAAGCATCAGCGAATTCAGCTGCAGCGCCTTCGTTAGATGAAATCGATCTCACTATGCCAGATGAAGCGGATAAAGACCGATAGTTCGCAGTCACTTGATGTGTTTGATTAATCACTTTGAACTGCGGCGTTTCAGCGATATTTGGGACATAAATCAAGCTCAAATATTGATTTGGTTTTTTTTTAATCAAATGAAAAATATAAGTAAAAAAACGGTTGACGCCCGCAGGGCTCAACCGTATTATTCTTCGCATCTTAAGCAGAAGCCTTAATAAGTCAGTTTGATTATCATATTTCTGTTTTAGCTTCAGCGGCCTGTCACGCTGAGGTTAGCGGGTTTAAAACTCGTCAGATATTAGATATGGAAGAATTTGGAGCGGTAGTTCAGTTGGTTAGAATACCGGCCTGTCACGCCGGGGGTCGCGGGTTCGAGTCCCGTCCGCTCCGCCAATTTTCATCAGGCCCATGCTATTAAATAGCATGGGCTTTTTGATTTACATCCATCCAATATTGCTATTTCTCTCTTCGTGACCGTGACCAACAAGTGACCTCAACTTAATTTTAATCGATGCTTTTATCACACGCTATGTGGCGATAAATCCACTCATGGCTAACAGGCTCTTTTACAAGACTCAAAACATGCGAAATCTGCTCTGGACTCCAATCGAGTTGCTGCAACAGCAGACTCTCTATTCGCCGGTAAGGTATCGTATATTTGGCCGATTGACGCCTAATTTCTACTGCTTTTTGATGTGCTATCTTTGGGTGTAGTTTGGTTGTCCTTGGTCGCGTTGTATCTCACGATACACGCTGGAACGATTACAATGAATGCATTTGGCAATGATGGCTATCGAAAGCCCTGTTCTAACAGAACTGAAATCTATTATCGTCAAGCTACGGTCAACTGTTCACCATTTATGGTGATACTCTTTTATTGTGGCGAGATAAAGCGTACCACTTTTCAGCAGTTGACTCCCTCTACACCTCAATTAAAGTGTCGCAGTTATTATCTGAATTCTAGGGCATCAACACCTCGGCCTTAGCCGTCACTCAAATTTCAAAATCTTTTTTCAAAAAACTCTAATGTTTGCCTAAAACACTTAAAAGAGCTGCGCTATTTACTTTTACGCCAACCGGTATTGCAGCTAAATCAACAAAGAAGTTTGGATTATGGTTGGCATAAGGCTGTGGGAGGCCCTTAGCACGTGCAGCAGCAAACATTTCTGGTGGCGCTACGCCAACCAACACAAATGCATACGGTGTTTTATGAAATCTAAACGCTTCTTGAAAGTCTTCAGAGCCCATGACGGAGGGGAACTTGGCGTTCACTTTCTCAGGACCTAAAAGCTGTTCAAGCACAGGATTAATGCGCAGGATTAACTCTCTGTTATTGACCAGTGGACCAGCGTGTCCTTTCATGGAACGAGTTGGCATTTTATCTGACGAAACCCCCGCTGCGATTGCAATACCTTGATTCACCTCATCAATCCGCTTCAACATTTTTTCACGCACTTCCGGCGTAAACCAGCGCAAGTTGAGTTTCAATAACGCCTGTTCAGGAATCACATTGTTGTTGTAACCGGCTTCAATTGCGCCAACCGTTAAGACGGCGGAGTGTTGTGGGTCAATGTTTCTACTCACGATAGTTTGATATGCCAATATGGCTTGTGCTGCCATAACCACCGGATCAATTGTGAGTTCGGGCGAGGAGCCATGTCCGCCAATACCTTTGAATAACACATCAATCTGATCTGTGCCTGCCATTCTTACACCTTCGGTGCTTGACACATAGCCAACTGGCCCCGGTGCTGTATGTGCACCAAATGCATAATCAGGCACAGGGAAACCACGCTCCCATAGTCGGTCATCGACCATGGCTTGTGCGCCTAAGCCAACTTCTTCGGCAGGTTGACCATAAACAACGAGCGTACCTGACCATTCATTCTTGAGCGTCGTCATGGCTTTAGCCATGCCAAGCATCCATGTGACATGTGACATGTGCATCATGTCCACACGCATGCATTACGTCAATTTCGCTACCATCAGGTAATCGTTGCTTATTTTTAGCAGCATAGCTTAGACCAGTTGCCTCCTTGACTGAATTAGCATCCATGTCTGCGCGAAACCATACTGTCGGCCCTGACCCGTTTTTTAATACTCCCACTACGCCGGTCTTGCCAATACCTTCAGTCACAGTAAAGCCAAGGGCTTTTAATTCTTTAACTACAATCGCGGCTGTGCGTACTTCAGTAAATGCGATTTCCGGATGTTGATGCAAATCTTTGAACATCGCTTCAAGGCGCGGCGTATCAGTATCGACTAATTGGTTCACTTGCTTCAAAAGAGCCGATGGAAGTGTCTTGGTCTCTAAGTCTGCGGCAGCTGCTAAGTTGTATGGCATAATAACGTTTGCGACAAATAAGCACGCTATTGGACGCCATTTTCTTAATCTGAATAGACTCATCTCACTGCTCCTAAAGCCATATTTATAGGTTTTTATACGTTGTTAAAGCCAAATTTTAAGCGGCATTGCTGATTCATAGCTCAGAGGTCAATTGACCTATTCGCTCTTTTTAACCACATTCAAACGTTGAACTAAGTCTTGATATTGAGAAGATTTCTGCAATAACTCATGACTCAGTTTTCGTAAACGATCAACTTGCTCAGCGGATAGGACGAAACTTGTCGGTAGGTTGTTGAAATACCCACGCTCTGTTTCATCCTCTATTTGCTCAAAACTCAGTACAATCGGTGTGATTGTAATTGGTAAGCCTACTTTTCCATTGAGCTGACTTTGTAAGCGCTGTGACTTGTTCAATGCTTTGGCCATATCTTCAATTAAAGAGATCGTTTCGTAGGAATACTGATCAATCGGGGTACTAATCGCCCTGAACGCCACTTCAAGCTCATTCGGTGGTATTGCAGATTGCCCCCATTTCACCGTTGGTGTCGACGAGGAGTTGACAATAATAAAGGCAATATTTCTTATCGGAGCCTCACCGTAAGCTTCGCGTTTTTCTTGAACCAAGGGCAGTGCTTCAAGTAACTCTAAAATTAAACGAGCACCTAAATTATCGGATATACCGCCATCAGCAAGGTGTAAATAAGGTGTTTTGTCACTATTTTGTATCGATTTAAGTTCGCGAATTCTTTGCAGGGTGCGAATTGGTAAATCGTTTTTATTTTTGGCTGACGTCAGAGCATCATCTACCCAAGGTGGGATGTTATCTCCACAATTTAAGCCATAGTTGTTAAAGGTGATGGGACTAAACAATATGGGTACGGCCGATGAAGCCGTCGCTGCTCTGGATAATTTAACCGCTGATAAATCAGAGCAAATGAGATCAAAGAAATCTTGAGAAAATGTAAATCGAGAACTTGATGCCGTTTCTGTCGCTGAGACTACTATCCGTGGTCCTTTTTTGTCGATGAGATCTGCGAACGTGGCGTGATTAAACAGAATTTCATCGTAATAATCCTGACTCATATCAGACCGACTATAAGTTGGTTGCCAAATATCTGGCCAATTAAACGGGTTGATCCACTTTTTAAACAGCGTACCTTGTACATCTCGTTTTAAAAAACGCGTCTCGTATTCTTCAAACAAACGATCGCCATAAAGTCCGTAAGCTAATGCAGTGAAGCTTCCACCTGATACGCCTGTAATGTAATCCACTTCTTCGAGTAAATTTTTGGCACCCGATTTTCCATTGATGGATGTTGCACGTAACTCTTCGAGAACACCATACGAAAAAGCAGCAGCACGCGTCCCACCACCAGAAAATGCCAACATAAAAACAGTCGATGGGTCTTGGCCAATCAATTCTGAACCATGAAAAAATCGATAACCCTGATTGGGTTCAACTTTACTAATTGCAGGATTAATTGACCTAGTTGCACATGCACTGAGTGCGCAGGAACTGATTAAAATTATCAAGTGAGTTAAGCGTTTCATCTGAATCATCGCCTTTGATTTATCAAGTGGTACATATATGACTCAGTCACTGTAAATTGTAATTATTGCTGACGCATGAATCTCGGAGTATATGAGTATGACTTTGCTCATAGTAAATTAGGAATTCTACAGATTTAAAGCCATTAAGCGATGCTTAGTTCTGATTTCAGTTTAAGTAAAGTCTTAGCTGATACGACGAGTGAGCATTGTACTGGTACTGCCGTTCTGTCACGCTGGGGGTTCGAGTCCCGTCCGCTCCGCCGAATTTAAAGCCTCATCGAAAAATAAGGCTTTTTTAATTTTAATCTTTCATTTAATCACTATAGTGTTTTTACAGAAATGTACTACAGCTTCTTATGATTAATTACGTTAGCTTGTCTCGTTTTTTAGTAATCATATTCGTTCCGTATAAAGACTAGTTTTACGGAATTTTATTTATACCGATATAGATGGCATGATGCTTAATCTAGGTTGTTATCATCTATATCATTGAGGTTAAGCTCATGAATACTGAGCTTACTCACCTAAAGGATTTTTTATGGTTGAACAAATCACGGGTATGTTAGCGCTGATTGGGGTGTTATCGCTTTTTTGTCAATGGCTTGGTTGGAAACTACGGTTACCGGCGATTTTGCCTTTACTGCTCTGTGGACTCACCCTCGGCCCCGGACTTGGTTTTCTCAATCCCGATGCGATATTTGGCAATTTACTCTTTCCGATCATTTCTCTCGGCGTTGCCGTGATTTTGTTTGAGGGCGCTTTGACCCTCAACTTTAAAGAAATCAAAGATCATGGTCGTATGGTGACGCATCTTGTGACCATAGGGACAGTGATAACTTGGGCTTGTATCAGCACGGCCACCTTTTATTTACTCGATTTTAGTTGGGAAATTGCACTCCTCTTTGGCGCATTAGTGGTGGTGACGGGACCGACGGTTATCGTGCCTATGCTTAGAAGTGTGCGCCCTAAATCCCAACTTGCCAGTATTTTGCGCTGGGAAGGCATAGTTATCGACCCCATAGGCGCATTGCTGGCGGTATTAGTTTTTGAATATATTACAGTTTCAGGCGATCCCACGACACATGTGCTCTATGCATTAGGCTCTATGCTTTCGCTAGGATTAGGGCTCGGCGCTGCGGCAGGTTACCTCACAGGGCAAATATTAAGACGCAACCTGTTACCACATTATTTGCGTAATACCGCAGTCTTGACCTTAATGCTGGGTATCTTTGTCGGCTCTAACCTATTACAGGAAGAGTCGGGATTACTGACTGTGACCGTTATGGGCATTTGGCTTGCCAATATGCGCGGTGTGGATATTGCTGAAATCCTCGAATTTAAAGAAACCTTAACCGTACTGTTGATTTCGGCACTGTTTATTTTATTGGCGGCGCGATTAGATTCTAATGCCATGCTCGATCTAGGTTGGGGTGGACTGGGCGTTTTAGCGGTCACTATGTTGCTAGCACGGCCACTGAGTATTTGGGTTTCTGGTATAGGCACCTCTTTATCGAGGGCTGATAAGTGGTTTTTATGCTGGATTGCACCGCGAGGCATAGTCGCTGCGGCGGTATCGTCATTGTTTGCGATTAAGTTAGAAGCCAACAATGTGCAGGGCGCTGATGCGATTGTGCCCTTAGTGTTTTTAATTATTATCGGCACGGTCGTTATCCAAAGTTTAACCGCGGGACGTTGGGCGCGATTCCTCGGTGTCAAAGCCGATTCTGCCCAAGGTCTATTGATTTTCGGTGCTTCTAAATTTTCCCGTGAGTTAGCTAAAATCTTAAAAGCCAAGGATGTCAAAGTGCTATTGGCTGATAATAACTGGGATAATATTCGCCTGGCACGTATGGATAATATCCCAGTGTATTTTGGCAATCCCGCATCGGAACATGCTGAAACCTATATGGATTTAACGGGGATTGGCCGCGTGTTGATCATTTCGCCTTATCGACAATTGAACCCTTTAGTGAGTTTCCATTTTCAAGATTTCTTTGGCACTAAGAAGGTCTTTGGCTTAAATAATACCGAAGTGGGCAGTGCGCGCCACCAGCTCTCTGAAACTTATAAGCAGCGCTTATGTCTGTTTGGTGATGCCGTGTCCTATGCCAAGATAGCAAGCCTGATGGCGAGGGGCGCTCAGCTTAAAGTGACCAATTTAACCGAAAACTTCAGCTTTGAGCATTTCCGTAAGCGTTACGGTGAAACGGCTATGCCACTGGTTTATTTAACCAAGGAAGGTAAGGTCGTTGTAGTGTCTGGCAACGATACTGTGTTCCCGAATGGTATTGAGCTCATTAGTCTGCTACCGATTGAAGCCTTAGAAGAAGCCAAAGTACAGCAAGCGATTGCAGAGCGAGAAGCACAGGAAGCCCAAGAGAAAGCCGCAGCAGAAGCCGCTTTAGCGAAGATAAAAGCGGATGAAGAGGCTGAACAATTAAGGCTTGTACAGGCTGAAGCTAAAGTGGCTATTGAGGATAATACCGCTGATCCACTTCAAGCTGCAGATGAGACTTTAGCGAAGAGTTAACCTAGGCTGTGATTGGTATTAGACTCCACTCAGTGATGGAGTAGTTTGAATTGTCATTGGGTCAAGGCATTAAAAAAGGAGGCTGATTAGCCTCCTTTTTGTGGGTTTAAATCTTACTGAGTGGATTACGCAGCACGTTCCTGTGAAGAGGTAGAAACCACTTCTGGACGCAGTTCAGCTGGGTCAAAGTCATCAACGTTGATTGACTTCATACGACCGATTTCCGCTCTTTCTAGCAAGTTAACTTCATCGTCGCTCAGCACGCCCAGTGCTTTACCTTCAGCGGCTACTTTATCTAACCACATGAAGGGTAGACGTTTACCGCTCGCCTTACAGACTTTGTCATGCAGAGGCTCAGATGCAATGATGTCCAGTAGCGTTTGCTCTTGGATACCCACAGCATTATGCTCAGAGTTGGTCCAGAACTGGCCTTTACCTAGACGGTCACGGCTTTCACACGGTGTTTGCATGATCTTAGCGACTTTATGATCTAACACATCGCTTGGGCGTTTCAGTGGACGACCGAATGGGAACATCACCACGCGTAATGCGCCGCCAAGACCCATAGGGAAGTTATCCAGCAAATCGTCTAACGAGGCTTGTAACTTGTACAGCGCATCTTCAACCGCCCATTGCACTAATGGCAAGTCGTCGGTTTGACGCCCTTCATCTTCATAGCGCTTCAGCGTGGCAGATGCCAGATACAGTTGGCTCAGTAGGTCACCTAAACGGGCAGAGATACGCTCTTTACGTTTAAGGTTGCCGCCCAAGGTTGCCATGGCTAAGTCAGAAAGCAGGGCAAGGTTGGCACTGAAACGGTTCATCTGTTGATAATAACGCTTGGTTTTATCTGAATAAGGCGCGTTAGAGAAACGGCTTGATGTCAGACCTAGCCAGAAGCTACGGATGAAGTTACTGGTCGCGAAACCAATGTGACCAAAGATGGCCGCATCGAAGTTAGCTAAACCTTGACCCGATTCGGTATCAAACGCTGATTCCATTTCTGCAAGCACGTACGGATGGCAGCGAATTGCGCCTTGGCCATAGATGATCATAGAACGGGTCAGAATGTTTGCACCTTCAACGGTAATCGCGATAGGCGCAGCTTGGTAGCCACGGCCTAAATAGTTATTGGGGCCAAGACACACGCCTTTACCGCCGTGAATATCCATGGCATCGATAACGCATTTCTGCATTCTGTCTGTCAGGTGGTATTTCACAATCGCAGAGATAACCGACGGTTTTTCACCTAGGTCGATACCTGTGGTGGTCAACGTTGTCACAGCATCCATCAGATAGGCGTTACCGCCGATGCGTGCCATTGGCTCTTCAATACCTTCAAGCTTACCGATAGGCAATTTGAACTGACGACGAATGCGAGCATAAGCACCCGTTGCCAGTGCCGCAGTTTTCACGCCACCTGCTGAGTTTGATGGCAGCGTGATACCACGACCCACAGATAAACATTCCACCAGCATGCGCCAGCCTTGACCTGCCATTTTCGGGCCGCCAATGATGAAGCTTAATGGCACGAATACTTCGTTGCCGCGAGTCGGACCGTTTTGGAACATGCAGTTGAGCGGGAAGTGACGACGACCCGTTTCTACTCCTTCCACATCGGTAGGGATCAAAGCACAAGTAATGCCGAGTTCTTCTTTATCGCCAAGGAGATGCTCTGGATCGCGCAGTTTAAAGGCTAAGCCTAATACTGTCGCGACAGGGGCTAAAGTGATGTAACGCTTGTTCCAGGTCAGCTTCATCCCCAGAACTTCTTCACCTTCCCATTGGCCTTTACACACGATACCAAAGTCAGGAATAGAGCCTGCATCGCTGCCGGCTTCTGGGCTGGTTAGTGCAAAACAGGGGACTTCTAAGCCTTTGGCTAAACGCGGTAAATAATGGTTTTGTTGTTCTGGCGTGCCGTAATGTTGCAGCAGCTCTCCAGGGCCTAAAGAGTTAGGCACACCAACAGTTGATGCCAACTCACTGCTCAAACCTGCGAGTTTTTGTAACACGCGCGATTGAGCATAAGCCGAATATTCTAAACCGCCGTATTTTTTCTTAATGATCATGGCGAAGAAGCCGTGATCTTTCAGGTATTGCCATACTTCAGCGGGTAAATCAGCCAGTTGATGTGATACTTGGTGTTGATTCACCATGCGGCACACTTCTTCAACAGGGCCATCGAGGAAGGCCTGTTCGTCAGCACTTAAACGCGCAACTGGGTAGTTATGCAGTTTTTTCCAGTTCGGGTTACCCGCAAACAGATCGGCTTCCCACCAAGTGGTGCCGGCTTCAATCGCTTCTTTCTCAGTTGAAGACATTTCCGGCATGATGCCGCGATAAACCTTCATCAGTGGGCGACTGATCACATTTTGTCTAAATGCACTGATATTTAACGGCAAGGCTACCACAAGGAAAACGATCCAAGAGATAGGGCCGACAACATCGAGTGTCCATCCTGCTGTCATCACAACAGCGGCTGCAATAGTGGCAGTGAGCAAAGATACCCGAAGGTAAGCTAGGGCTCCTAGCACTAAGATCATGGCGATGATCCAAAGTAGGGTAGTCACTGTAATTCTCCTTAAATATGACCGAGTGCCAACCACAGGTCATAGAGTGTTTTGTTGATTGCGATCACAATTATAGTTTGTGGTCAGACCTGTGTCGCATAAAAGTTAAACCTAAGACAATTTTAATACAAGTATTTTTCAAACAATTGTTTAAATTATTTGTCAGCTTTGATCATTCCACAAATGTCATCAACTAGTTACAATGCTAACAAGTGGATTTTTGATTGATGATGGGCGAGAAATATGTGCGAGTTACTGGCGATGAGCGCCAATGTGCCAACCGATATTGTGTTTAGTTTTACGGGATTAGCACAACGTGGAGGCGTAACGGGTCCCCACGTGGACGGCTGGGGTATTACGTTTTACGAGGGCAAAGGCAGTCGTACTTTTAAAGATGCTTGCCCGAGTAGCGAATCGCATATTGCAAAATTGATCAAATCCTACCCGATTAAAAGTGAAGTAGTGATAAGCCATATTCGCCAAGCGAATCGCGGCTGCGTATCTTTAGAGAACACCCATCCTTTTACCCGCGAATTATGGGGACGTTATTGGACCTATGCCCACAATGGCCAATTGACGGACTATCTGCCTAAGTTCAACGTCTCGCGCTATCAACCCGTTGGCGATACTGACAGCGAACTCGCGTTCTGCTGGATTTTGGAACAAGTTGCCCAGAAGTTTGGCGGTACTCAGCCCGAAGATATGCTGGCTGTGTTCCATTATGTCGCAACGTTGGCCGAGCAAATCCGTGCCTTAGGTGTGTTCAACATGATATTGAGCGATGGCGAGCATTTGATGAGCTATTGCAGTAACAATTTATGTTACATCACTCGCCGCGCGCCGTTTGGCAAAGCGAAACTTATCGACACCGATGTGGTGATTGATTTTGATAAGGAAACCACGGCCCACGATGTCGTGACTGTGATTGCGACTCGTCCATTAACTGAGAACGAACAGTGGCATGTCATGCAGCCCGGCAACTGGAAGTTGTTTAGATTAGGCGAGCTGTTAATCGATCTTTGATGTTATCCAACAGTGCTAACACCTGTGCTAAAAAAAGGGGGCGAGCAGATTTGCGGCTGATTTTGCTTTGTTCAGGTCACTTTTTAAAAAGATTGAGTCAGTATCCAACACATCTTCTAGCAATGAATGGTTAGTGATAGACCATTAGCAACGAACATGCGGTAATGAACTGTTCGCTATGAACTAGTAGCTATGAACTATTAGCTATGAGCATTAACCGAACATTAGAGGCTGGCCCTAGATTCCGTTAATATTAGTTCGGTTAAATATTAGCTCGGTTAGATATTCATTCGGTTCGGTATAACTTCGGTTTGGTTTTATCGGTGTGAGTTCAGCTAAGGCTTTGTATCATTGAGTTAAGTTGATTTTCTTCACTCAACTCAACTCAACTCAATGCTTTGCCAGTTAACCTTCCGTCGTGCCGAGCAGTTTTGGTACTTGCGGTTGCTCAGCAATATCTGCCGGGGTGCTTTCTTGGCTCACAACTTCATCGAAGTGATACTTCAGCAACTTGATATCGAGCTGCTTACTGCCTTTTTCAAAATGTGTTAACCGTACGGGCAGGTAGGCTAAGTCTGGTGCCATCCAGAAGAAGGTTTGACGTTTTTTATTGTCACGCACCACTTCAATTTTGACTGTGTCGTAACTGCCACTGTCGATGTTCATCCGTTCTCTGCCAATCACATGGAACTTGTATTCATCCAGTTCGTTATCTTTGACCATCTTGTAGTCAAGTGCTTCTTTGCCCGCGGCCATATCGAGCCTGAATTGCAATTGCACCATTAATGGATCGAAAATCTCGCCTTCATAGGGGAATTTACCTTTCTCGTCTTTATAACGGGTATGAATAAAGCCCTGCGCTTTGGCGAACGCGGTTTGCTCTGTGTAATTCGGGCCGACACCTTGGCGCTGCTGTAAGTAACGCAAAGGGCTGAGTTGACTATTTTCTTGAGTAAATTCACTCAAGATGTGGCGCACATCGGTTAGCAATAACAGGCTAAGATCGCTGTCAAAACGATACTTATACACCCCATCTTCTGGATTGGGCAGCGTGTATTTGGCTTTACCGAGTTCGATATCCCCATAGTTGACTTGGTATTCGGCTGTCTGCGGCGTGAGCGGCGTCGGCGCGGCTATGGCAAACATACTTTGGGTGAGGGCAGTTAAGCTCACTAATAATGTGGGAATGGTACGCAAAGAATGCTCCTTGGGTCGCAGGTTTTCACCTTGTATCACTACAAAACGCTCAGTAGTGGTTGATAAAAAAGTGTCGAGTAGCATGCTTACTTACACAGTTCAGGTTAAATCAGTTCAGCGTAAATCAAAAATCGGAATCGACTGTTAGCAGGTTATAGCCGAGGCCGACACTTCTGTAAATAGCGATGTAAACAGTTTATGGATCAGTATATTAAACTAAAATGGCATTGCCATGACTAAAGTGACCAGATCGGGACGCCACTGGTACTCAGACAAACTAACTTTGCCGCAGTTCACTGTTATCCCTTCGATTCTTAATAATTCCATCTGTTCCTGAAAGGAGACTGAATTTTTCTCGAAGGAGATTTTACCCTGACTATTGAGTACTCTGTGCCAAGGCAGAGACAAATGCTCGGGTGCCGATTTGAGTGCCTTGGACACATAACGTGCTCGCCCCGGTAATCCCGCATAATCGGCAATTTTGCCATAACTGCTGATTTTCCCCTGCGGGATCATAGCGACGATATGCCAGATTTTTGCCATGGGAGACAAGTCCACCGCTTGGGGCTGGTGACTCGCTAAATCCTGTTCATCTTGGCTATCTTTTTCAAGATAGCGATACAGCGGCGATTTGTCTTTCGGAAACGATGCCATCGAATAGTTGGCCCTCAGCTAGATGCGTGTTCATGCTCAGAGAATCAGTCTTAAAAGGTCACACAGTAAAAGTCGCCCGCGACGAGGTTGGGTTAGTGTAACGGCAAAGTCTGGTTTAGCGGAAGAAGTGAGGGCATTAAGCACTCAATGGATGATGCATTACTCGGTATTTTTTATCGACTATCTCGATTGCTAACAAAATATTTAAACTGTTTTTAGCTTTAATATTGTGTAAATGGTCAAATAGTCCATAATAGCGCCAATTTTTTTGACTCGATGAGAGAAGATAACTGGCATGGCTGTACTCGATATTTTAACCATTCCCGACGAGCGCCTTAAACGTAAAGCGCAACCTGTAAAAGATATTGAAGCTGTTCAGGGATTTATCGATGATTTAATCGAAACCATGTATCACACGGACGATGGTATCGGTTTAGCGGCAACGCAAGTCGGCAGTACGGATGCGATTATCGTGATCGATTTATCTGACGGTCGCGACCAACCTCAAGTGCTGATCAACCCTGAAATCGTCGAAAAGTCTGGCGAGTTTGTGGGTGAAGAAGGCTGTCTGTCGATCCCAGGTTATCGCGCTAAAGTGTCACGTTTTGAAAAAGTTAAAGTGACCGCCTTAGACAGAACTGGCAAAGCTATCGAAATCGAAACCGATGAGTTTTTAGCCATAGTGTTGCAGCACGAAATCGACCATTTGCATGGCAAAGTATTTATCGAACATTTATCCATGTTAAAACAACAGATTGCGCTTAAAAAAGTGCGTAAATACGCTTAAGCCTATTGCATGAAAGCGTGCAAAAAAGTGTATGAGCGCTTTTGAGCGCGTGTTGCACCTCATGACTAGCCGCATTTTATGATGCGGCTTTTTTGTATCTAAAATTGGTATGTAAAACCTGAGTTTGAATGTCTTTGACTTGATATGTGAACATAGCGACTTGTTTTAACAGTAATGAGTGGATAAGGTAGCCAGCAACATCCGCTAGCAATAAATTCAGTAGCATCATTAGCGGCAGTGTATGGATACGGTAGGGAAACAGATGAAACTTAAGATCATAACCAGCGGCATAATCTCACTTGCAATGCTTTCACTCAGTGGCTGCAGCGCTTTTTTTAACGGTAATACCACAGATAAAAAGGTGGTATCGAGTAGCTTAGTCGAATACTTATACCCAGATGAGAAGAGCCGCCAAGCCCAGCAGCCATCCTTACCTGTACTGCGTTTGCCAATTACCGTCGGCATTGCTTTTTTACCTTCATCCCATTGGCAAGCTGATGCCATAGACAGTCGCGCCCAAGTCGCTTTGCTCAACAAGGTGAAACAATCCTTTATTAAATACGATTATATCGATCGTATTGAAATCATTCCGAGCACCTATCTTAAAAATGGCAAAGGTTTTAATACCTTGCAGCAAGTTGCCCGCCTGCATGACGTCGATGTGATGGCACTGGTATCTTACGATCAACTGATGCAAAGCCACGAGAACAAATCCGCCATCCTTTATTGGACTATCGTGGGCATGTATTTAATCCCTGGCAATGAGAATGCAATCCAAACCTTTGTTGATACCGCAGTGTTCGATATGCGCAGCCAAAAGATGTTATTTAGGGCGCCGGGCATAAATCAGTTAACTGAAAGTTCAACCGCTGTTGGCGTGACGACAACCCTAAGAGAGAAATCCTATGAGGGCTTTGATCTCGCGGTGAACGATATGATAGTCAATTTAGACGATGAGCTCGCCGGCTTTAAAACACGGGTTAAAGAAGAGCAGGTTGCCACCATAGAACATAAACAAGGTTACAGCGGCGGTGGCAGCTTATCGCTATTGATACTTTCACTCCTGGGGATTTTTGCGCTGCGCCGTTTAACGATTTGCCGTGAATAAAAAAATTAAGCGCCAATTAAGATCGTTAAGGATGAGCAAATTGAGGTTTGCTTTGAATCAAGACGTGAGCAAAAAGTATATAAAGTTGAGCACAGGCTCTGGTTATCAACTTACTTGTAGTTAACGTTTTGATTTTATTTTAAAGTGGTTTGCAGAGGCTGCGGTGTTGCGTTGAACACCACTTACGCGGGCGCGATAGGTTACGCGTTTAACAAGGAGAAAAATTAAATGGATTTAAATTCACTATTACTGTTTTCAGTTGCTTGCCTTGCTATCAATCTTATCCCTGGACCCGATGTTATCTACATTGTATCTAACACAATGAAAGGGAAAATGATCAGTGGGCTTAAAGCTGCGATGGGTTTAGGTGTGGGTTATTTTGTTCACACGCTTGCTGCTAGCTTGGGATTATCTGCCATCATTCTCAGCTCAGCGTTGGCTTTTAGTATTGTGAAGTGGTTGGGCGCCGCGTATCTAGTGTATTTAGGCATTCAAGCGTTAATATCAATGTGGCGTGGCAACAATAAAATTGTGGTTGATGATAATAGCAAACCAAACGGCAACGTATTTTTCCAAGGCATTGTCGTTAGTGTACTTAATCCTAAAGTCGCTTTATTTTTCCTCTCTTTTTTGCCGCAGTTTATTGACCCGTTAGCGGGTTCAACGTCAATTCAGCTGTTAACCCTTGGTCTTATTTTCAGTTTGTTAGCGACCCTGTGTAACGTCCTTTATGCGTCGGCAGGAAGCTGGGTATTTAGTCGGCCCAATTCCCAGCGTTATTCCAGAGCCTTAGAGGGAATATCAGGGGTGTTGCTTATTGGCTTGGCCAGTAAAGTCATGACCAGTGATAGATAGTGGAATCAGGTTAGGCCGCTAAGAGCTGGGACAGGGCTCAAATAAGCGGATCTGAGTTGATGAAAGACCCCGAAAGCAAGTTCCAGTGATGATAGCAGTTTTTCATAAGCCACCCATCGTAATTTAGCGATGACTCCTTTGTGAGTCACCAATTTCGCAACTAGGCTTAGTATCTTTAATCCAGCACAAGGAGTGTGATGATGCCACAGCCAAGGAGAACTCAAATCAGTTTGGAAGATACGCCTTTTTATCACTGTTGTAGTCGAGTCGTTAGGCGTGCCTATTTGTGTGGTGAAGACCATTTCTCTGGTAAAAACTACGACCATAGACGTGAGTGGGTAGAGCAACAATTACTTAAACTGGCTCAGGTTTTTGCTATTGATGTCGCTGCTTATGCGGTAATGAGCAATCATCTGCACTTGGTACTCTGCGTGGACATTTACCAAGCTAATCAATGGAGTGATAGGGAAGTGCTTGAGCATTGGCATCAGGTATTTAAAGGGACTGAATTAACACAACAGTTTGTCCAAGGACAAGTTGTTGAAGCCCATGACGTGGCTAACATTAAGCACCATATCGCCCTCTATCGCAGTCGCTTAAGTGATATATCTTGGTTTATGCGCGCCTTAAATGAACCCATCGCTCGCAAGGCAAATCAAGAGGATAACTGCACAGGACGTTTCTGGGAGGGGCGTTTTAAATCCCAAGCCCTACTCGATGAGGCGGCAGTACTTGCATGTATGACCTATGTCGACCTCAACCCTATTCGTGCTCAACTAGCCACATCACCAGAAACTTCGAACTTCACCAGTATTCAACTGCGTATCCGTGCGGTATTGGCAGGCAAACAACCCGAAACCTTACTGCCTTTTATCGCTAATGAGCGAGACAATATGCCTAAAGGGCTGTCCTTTGATGTACAAGATTATCTGCAACTGGTCGATGATACCGGCAGAATTATTCGCGATGATAAATGCGGAAGTATCAGTTCGAGCAGTGCTAGCTTACTGAGTCGCCTTAATATTCCGCCTGAGCATTGGCTTAAGCTCACTCACCATTTCGGGCAGCTATTTAAAGGTCCCGTGGGTACTGTGCAAGAACTTACTTGTTACTGCGAACACCTTGAAAAGCGACGAAGGCACTATCGACATAGCTGCCAGCATTTAATGGCAAGCTGAGCCATTTAGAGATAGTCCACATTCAGAGATAGTTCAGCGCCAAACTTCACTCATCCATAGCAGTGGAGAGCCTGACTCGAACTAAATCGCCCCAATTCCTGCTGACTATTGGAAAATCAACAAATAACCAGCGATACCCCCCGAAAACCTGACTTTTCAATCTAAGCCACAAACCGTTTGGTAAATGTAGCTTCGATATTGTTGGTTATTTTTATATCATGGGTGGCTTGTAAAAAAGCTATAAAAGATAAACGCTATATCGGCAACGCAGTGCATCACTCAGACAGAGGCTTACAATACTGCTCAGCAGTTTATCAGAATGCGCTTCAGGCGAGCCAAATCCAGCCGTCAATGACGGATGGTTATGATTGCTACCAAAATGCATTAGCAGAAAGAGTGAATGGCATACTGAAGCAGGAGTTTTTACTGCACCGATGTAGGACATTTGCGGAGCTGAAGATACTTGTTAGAGAATCGATAGCAATATACAACGATATGAGACCGCATCTGAGTTTGAATATGGCAACCCCTAATCAGGTGCACAATAGAAAAGGCCAGCTACTGGAGCTGGCCTAAAAACTGTCAACCTATCTTAGGACGAGACAAACCTATCTTAGGACGGGACAAACAAGGACTAAAAATCATATCCTCATAAAATAGGGGAGTGCGATGAGGGCGATGCCTATGGCGATAAGTAATGCGAGATTGGTGACAAAATAAGGGTAAATCATTAGGGTGAGGCCCACGACTAAAGGGATGGGGGCCGCTTGGCGTTTGCCGTAGGTGAAAAAGCCAAGACCAATGAGGCTAAAGACCAAACTCCATAGTAATAATACGGGATTATCAAACACCTTGAGTTCCTCAGTGGCTAACCTAGCTAGACTTTGACCTTATCCTAGCGTCAAATTGGTTAAACGGCAGTGTCGCTTGGTTCAGTCTAATCCTAAATCATTCCCGTGGTAATTAAGCTTTGTTCATCTCATTCTCTGCTCTGAGGCTCAGCTTGATTCGCGCTATAGCTCATATAATTCTAAGGGGAGGCCGTCGGGATCGCTAAAGAAGGTGAATTTTCTGCCTGTGTATTCGTCAATGCGGACGGGTTCGACGATGATGTGATGGGAATGAAGATGTTCGATGGCGGTTTCAATCGATGCGACGCGAAAGGCAAGATGCCTCAGTCCACAGGCTTCGGGATAGCTGGGGCGTTTGGGGGGAGTGTCGAATGAAAACAACTCGATTTGACTCTTATCCCCGAGCTGTAAATCGAGTTTATAGGAGCGACGTGCCTCACGGTAATGCTCTGCGAGTACGCTAAGACCAAGAATAGTCACATAAAAATGTTTGGACTTTTGATAGTCGCTGCAAATAATCGCTGCATGGTGAATGCCGAGTAACATCGCTTTCCTTTGTGATTTTTAAAGGGTAATCAAATAAGATAGAAAGGTTTGAGAGTATAACGGTTAAAAAATATAGCGTCACAGTTTAGCGTGACGCTATCGGTCGATTTCAATTTTTAGCTCACCTTGGCTTGTTGCTCGTTTAATTTTCCAGCTCGAATATGGCTGAAGACAACGGTGCAAGTTGCATCTGAACTAGACCTTCAGCTTCCTTAATGACTAACTTCGCCGCATGATCTTCGAGTAAATCCATAAGCGGAAATACGCCGTCCTTTAATTGCCACTGACGGATAAGCTCTTTGGGTAGCTTGAGCTGTAAGGCTTTTGATTTGGTCTGACTGAAGTTACTGACAATAATCAGCTTTTGAGTCTGCTTTGAGGTCCCAGATATCACCTCGAAGCGGGTAAAAGCGAAGGTGCTGTCGTCATAGCCAGTTTCGTGCACGGCACTCTTTTGAGTATTCATATTTTGAGTGCTGTTACTATCAGTCGCATCACCCTTGCTGCGATTTGAGGCATCGAGTGAATAGTATTGTCCTAAGAGTGCGGGCGTGGTTCTGCCTGTGCTTAACGTTAATAGCTTTTGATAGTAAGCTCGCAGTGATGTTTCTTGCTGTGTCGATTGTCCACCATCAAACTTACCATTGTTCATCCAGCGCTGATGGGCAGGGACGCCAACATAGTCAAAAATACTGGTGCGTGATGCATGACCAAAGCCTGGATTGTCGATGGCGGCTTCTCCCACTTCTTGGCCAAAATACACTAACGTTGGTGAAGTGCCTATCGTTGCCGACACGACCATGGCTGGCAGGGCGTAGTTTGGATTTACGGCTTGGGTCTCTAGGGAGCTATTCGTTGGTTTATTCGTTTGTAGCGATGCTAAAAATGCTGCATTACCAATACGTTGTTCGTCGTGGTTCTCTAAAAAGTGCAGCATGTGGGATTCAATATCCTGCACTTTTGCCTGATCCGCCGCGATATTAGCTGTGCTGGTTTTACCCGCCATCACGGCTTTTAGGGTGTCGTAAAGATCGACCTTATCGTACAGATAATCCATTTTTCCAAGCTGGATATAATCTCGGTACAACTTAGGGTTATAGACCTCGGCCAAGATAAAGGCATCGGGATTAGTGTGTTTTATCTGGCTGTTGAGGTAACTCCAAAACTCCACTGGCACCATTTCGGCCATATCGTATCGAAACCCATCGACTCCTTTTGCAAGCCAATATTGGGCAATCTGATTGAATTTAATCCAAGAGCTTGGGATCTTGGCTAAGTGTTGTTGCCAGAAAGCGTAATGCTGCGCTTCAGTAAAAGTGGCGAATTTGGCTGGCAGGCGAGGAAAGTCATAGGTGCCATCGGGGCGTACGCCGTAATTAATCTTAACTGTCTCGTACCAATCATTAGCATCGGGCTTGGCTAAGCGTGAGCCATTTCCAGTCCACTTTGCGGGAAATTCGTCGAATTTACCGTCACTTAAGGGGTGAGTTTCTCCGCCCAGCGGTTTAAGCTCTGCGGGTAAGCTTGGCACCTCAAAGGCATGCGCTTGCCCTTTCGTTCCCTTCACACTGTTATCAACGACGTAATAGAAGTTGTTGTTTTTGGCGTACTCTAGACGGGTATCATCATCTTCGCCAAAATCGCGCACGCCTTGGGGTTTACTGACGGATTGATAATGGCGCGCCACATGATTTGGCACGATATCGATAATCACCTTTAAGCCGTGTTGATGGGTACGGGCAATGAGCGCCTCGAACTCGGCTAAACGGTTAGCTGGATTGACCGCCAGATCTGGGTTGACGTTGTAGTAATCTTTGACTGCGTAGGGTGATCCTGCGCGGCCTTTTACCACATCGGGATCATCTGCGTTTACGCCAATCTCACTGTAATCACCAATCAATGCATGGTGCGGAACGCCTGTGTACCACACATGGGTGACGCCTAGGTCCTTGATGCTATTGAGCGCAACATCGTCGATATCATTAAATTTGCCGACACCGTTGTCGGCAATCGTGCCCCAAGGTTTATTCGTTGGGTTTTTATTGCCATAAAGGCGAGTAAAAATCTGATATACGACAGGTTTTAGCGTCATAACCTCACTCTCTGACTTTGGCGGTAACTCATTATCAAGCGCCTGCGCCGATGCATTTGCATTGGCCGATAAGCAAAAAAGCGAGGCAGTTAATAAAGCTGCACTAGATAAAGAGCCATTAAACAAAGACTGTAGACATAAACTGAGTGATGATTGCCGAGAGTGTCGGCGCTGCGGGGCTTTCGCCGCTTTGGTAAGTAAAGCCACGATGTGAAATTTAGCCGCTTGTTGGCTCTGAGTCACTCTAGAATCGATAGGCGATAAAAAGCTCAAGGCTGAGTTCCTTTTTGAGTTGAGTTTTTGGCTAGGTTGATAGCACTGTTGTTAGTATGAGCGCGCGTTAAAGCGTTAGCCTGATTCCTAGTGAGCATTGAATCTTGGCGGCTCGGCAAGCCAGCATTCTGCGGCGACTTAGTCTTAGTCTTAGACTTAGAATTAGGCTTAAGCTTAAGCTCGAGAATAGTGACACCTGCATGGGGCAAGGTTATCGCTTGATTGAGTGAAACGGTTTTGCCACTGATGATATCTGTAGCGGCGCCGCTATCGCCAAGTACACTGGCAAAGCGGTTTATATCTAGCGTGATTATCTTGTCATTTTTATTGTAAATCACCATGACTTTGTCGGCCGAGGGCTGAATGCAGGCATTGTGTTGAGTTAGAGAATTGTTTTGTATTAGTGATTTGAGCGCTTCGGCTTTTTGTTCAGCTGATAATGGCGCATTTAATACACAGCGAAATTGCACATAGACGCCATCCTGCGGCACAAAGTGAAGTAAATCGCCCGATTGTAGCGCAGGAGATTGTTTACGGTAATTCAGTAGGGTACGGACAAAGTGCTGTGCTTGTCGCTGGGGTTCACTCAGTCCTTGGCCGGTAAAGGCGTTAGTGGCACTGTTGGCAAACCCGCCGGGGAAATCACTGCGCACAAGGCCATCGTGACGGCCTTCTGTCGGGCTGGTCATTAACACTTCTGTGCCGTAGAACAGCTGTGGAATGCGTTTGGCGGTTAGCACGTAGGTGAGTGCCATTTGGTATAAGTCTATATTTTCTTTCACTAAACTGAAGATACGGTTAGTGTCGTGATTGCCTTCAAATAGCACGAGCTTACTAGGATCAGCATACACAACATCATTGGCTAACATCTCGTAAAGCTTGATAAAACCTGTGTCCCAGCTTTCTGGCTCATTGAGGCTGGCAATTAATTTTTCATATAGCGGGAAGTCCATCAAACTGGGTAAATCTGAGGTATAACCATCGGCATTGATTTTGCCCTTTTGCCAATAGGACACTGTGATGGGGTTTGCGGTCCATTCTTCGCCCACAATATTAAAATTCGGGTACTCGCTCATTACGGCCTTAGACCATTTAGCGAGAAATGCTTTGTCGGCGTAGGAATAAGTGTCTTCGCGTATTCCTGAAAGCCCGGCGTACTCGACCCACCAAATGCTGTTTTGGATAAGATAGGTTGCCAGTTTTGGATTGCTTTGATTCAGATCCGGCATAGTGTCGGTAAACCAGCCGTCGACAAAATCGATATGATCTTGCGCTGCCGCGTAGGGATCTTGCACTGTAGTGCGCCTATGACTGGTAAAACGGGGGCTGGTAACGCTGGATTTGGTATCGGCAGACTGAGTTAAGTCAGGCTTGGATTTGTGATTTTTAAGCGGCGTTTTTGTGGCGTCATTGAGCCAGTCTTGGCTAGGTAAATCGTTGAGCCACCAATGATTAGAGCCGATATGATTCACGACAACATCTTTAATCACCCCAAGGCCAAGCTTGTTTGCCTTAGCGACTAAGGCTTTATAATCCTCATTGCTGCCAAAGCGGGGATCGACGCGGTATAAATTGGTAATTGAGTAACCGTGGTATGAATATTGGGCTTGATTATTCTCAAGCAGCGGATTGATCCATAACTGAGTCACCCCGAGTTTCGCCAGATACGCTAAGTGCTGGCTGATCCCGGCGATATCACCGCCATGGCGAGCATCGGGATAATAGGGTTGGTTGGAATTGCTAGGAGAGTTCGTTGCGACTTGCTCTAACATATCGGCTTGATTGTCATTGCTCGTGTCGCCATTGGCGAATCTGTCCGGGGTGATAAGGTAAATCACATCCTTATTGCTAAACCCTTGGCGCTCACTGCTACCTTTAGCGCGCCCTTGCAACGTATAGGGCAGGCGATAAAGAGGCGTGTTGGTTTTTGAAGCGCTGGTTTTTGAAGCCAAGTCAGTGCTGGAAATTATTAGCTCAAAGGTTTGCGGCGCAGCTTGGCTCAGATCTAAATTGATAAACAGATAGTGAGGGTTATCAGTGTATTCAAGGCTTTTTAGCGTAATGCCTTGCCCTTGGATATCAACCTTAAGCTGCTGCGGTAAGCTAGGAAAATCGCGGCTATACAGCATCAACTGTAACTCAGGATTGTGCATCCCCGCCCACCAAAAAGCGGGTTCAAGTGTCAGGTCTTGAGGCTGGCTTGATGTGTCTTGAAGTGGTAAAGAGAGACTGCTTGAACTTGCCTGCGCTGTGTTGGCAGAGGTGCCTAGGCTAAGCATAATCACTAAGGAAGTGGTAAGAGTCCGCAGGTTTAATATCATATTCTTTCCTTGTTGATTCAAATTTAAACTGCAAATTCAATTTATAAATCGATGAGTTAGTACACTATTAACGTCGGTCGTAACTCTTAAGCCGTATTTATTATTTATGTGTCGATAAGTGCGCTAAATACTGATCATGGGTTGGTAGCTTAGTGACGGTATTATCAATAATGGTGCGCATGTTGAGCAGAAATTCACTCAGTGCTTGTGGTTGAATGGTTGCCGCTAATGGATTGAAATCCAGAGGCCTAATGCCTTGCCCCAACATGACTTGAATCCATGCGGCTTCGGTAAAGAGTTCATCTTGATGTCTAAACACTGTGCCTGTGGCACGAAATAGGGCGATTTTTTGCTGCAAACTCTCTGGCAGAACCATGGTTCGGCATTGATGCCAAAACCCATTTACCTGAGCATCTTCCCTTTGGTTTAAATGATAGTGCAAGATAATAAAATCGCGGATTTGTTCAAATTCAAGTTGGGACTGGCGATTAAACTCATCGACATTCGCTTGTGCAATTCCTTGATGTGGAAAGAGTTTACTTAAGCGAATAATCGCTGATTGGACTAAATGCAAGCTGGTGGATTCTAAAGGCTCTAAGAACCCACTCGAAAGGCCGATGGCAACACAGTTTTTATGCCACTGTTTGATTCGTCGTCCGGTCGTAAAATTTATTTTCTTAGGTTCAGCCAACGGCTTACCATCTAAATTACTGAGTAAAAGCTGTTTGGCGGCGTTATCACTGATATAGCGACTGCAATAGACTAACCCATTGCCTGTGCGGTGCTGCAGCGGGATCCGCCATTGCCAACCAGTATCATGGGCGATAGAACGTGTATAAGGCACTATTGCTGGCGTTTTTTCGCAGGGTACGGCATAGGCGCTGTCACAGGGTAGCCAATGTTGGTAGCTATCGAAGCCAACCTTGAGCGCTTTTTCTATCAGTAGCGCGGCAAAGCCCGAGCAATCGATAAAGAAATCAGCTTTTACGGTTTGTCCTGATCCTAAGGTTACACTTTCAATATCGCCGTTTGGCGTGAGTTCAACCGCCGTAATCTGGCCTTCGATACGCTTTACTCCCAGTTGCTCACTGAAACGTCGTAAAAATTGGGCATAAAGCGCTGCATCGAAATGATAAGCATGAGTTAAGCCGGCAAGGGGAGAGTTTGGGATCTGCTGGAGTACTTGAAACTTATTGTGTTTTGCCGCTTGGTAATTAACCGAGTAATCCCAAAACGAATTGACCTCTTTTGGGGAGGTGCTGAGCCAGTAATGATGAAATTGAGTAAAACCTATATCTTTACCTATATTGCCAAAAGCATGCATATAGGCTTCATCCGGTTTGCCCCAATTTTCGAATTGAATACCCAATTTAAACGTTGCTTGGGTGGCATTGATAAAATCGGCTTCGGAAATCCCTAGCACGTTATTAAATATTTGCAGTGGTGGAATGGTGGCTTCACCTACGCCCACTGTGCCTATATCTTCAGATTCAATCAGGGTGATATTCAGTGTTGATTTAAACAATCTTGCCAACATGGCCGCCGTCATCCAACCTGATGAACCGCCACCGACAATGACGATATCTTTGATTTTATTCATGATGTAAGCCTTTCACTTTATGATTCGTGGTGATCGATTAACGCAGATAAATGAATAGCCCAGTGGCTTGAAATGATAAAGTAAAAAGCCTCTGTAACAGGTTACAGAGGCTTTAAGCCGTGCAGGATTAGAACTTATAGTTTGCGCCTAACATAAAGTTACGGCCATAGTTTTGGTAATCACGGACTAAACGTTGATCATCGCTAGTGTAAGAGGTGAAAGGCTCGTTGGTTAAGTTGTTCACTTGGAACTGAACTGATAAACCATACAGGGACTCGATACCGCTTTCGCTAAAGTCATAACCAATTTGTGCATCGACCACAGTTTCAGCTTTGATGTTCACGTTTTCGCGTTGCAGACTGATCTTGGTTACTTCACCAAGGAAGTCACTGCGGTAGCGTGAGCTAATGCGCGCTTCGAAGCCTGAGTTTTCATAGTAAATCGTCGCGTTTAAGGTTTTTTCTGACAGACCTGGCAAGGTTGTTGGATTGCTGGTTGGAGTTTCTTTCACTTCACTGTCGTTGTATGAGCCGCTGATAACAGTACCAAAGCCACTTAACACATCGGCAAACATACCAAAGTCGACAGATACAGAGGCTTCAACACCTTGAACATAACCACCTTCACCGTTTTGTGGTTGGGTGACGTCGCCAATCGGGTTATCAGTCGGCCCTTGTGGGAATAGGGTGCTGAAATCAAAGTCTGTATGTTGATCGTAAACGTAGTTCTCAAGATCTTTGTAGAATATCGCTACCGAGAAATAACCTTGGTCGCTGAAATAGTTTTCATAGCTTAAGTCATATTGACGGGCTAACCATGGGCGTAACTCTGGATTACCTGCGTTACCACTCCAGTTAACGTTGCCACCACTTGGGTTAGCTGAATAAGTGTAGTTTAGGTTGGCATTCATTTTGTCCATGCGTGAACGGGTTAACGTGCGCGCTGCGGCTAAACGGACCACTTGGCTATCGGCAACTTCGAAACTTAAGTTAACACTTGGCAGCCATTCAACATAGGAATCACCCGCAGTGCGCGGCGTTAACACCACTACTTCATTTTCAACCGTTGCCACTGTACCGTCAGAAGATTGATCGGTATGAACCGCTTGTAAGCCTGCGTTACCCGTGAAAGGAATACCAAATACTTCGGATTCAAGGTTGGCCATCACATAGCCGGTGGTCACTTTTTCTTGAACAGCCCAAGAGTTAGTTGCGCGGGAAAGATCCACATCAGCAACATCAGTTTCTGTATAGTTACCGTCATTGTAGAAAGCCAACGAGTCGTAGCTTAATACATTACCCATACCAAAGAAGTCGAGTGAAGTTGGTGCAAGTAAGTATTGATCTGGTACTGCCATAGTGTAATTGGCAGAACCGTCATAACCTTTGAGTGTCAGGTAATAACCTTTATCTAATTTGGTTTTATCGCGATTAGTGCGATTGACACCAAACTCAACGCTACGAACGGCACCGCCATCGAGCACATATTCAGCGCTTAAACGGAAGGATTTTAGCTCATCCTCAATTTCAGGTTTGTTGATAAAGCCGTCTTGAGTGTTAGCGCCTAGCGGGCTACCCCAACCGAGTGGATCGCCAAGTTTGATCAGGTTTTTATCAGAATAATCGAGGTTATGGTCAAATACATAACCGCCTTTACCGTTGTAAGCAAAGCCTAAATCGTCAACCGCACCCACACCTGTACCGCGGCCAGTTCCTGAGTAACTTTCCATACCTATGTCAGTACGGTTAGCTCTAGACATGGAGATATCGGCTTCAACATTCCAGTTATCATTGATGTTGAATTTGTTATTCCAGCCAATAGACAGAGAATCCGCATCACGTTTGTTCACGTCGTTACGGATAACGACTTCAGCGCCTTTGATGACACCTTCTGTGACTAAACCATTATCAGTTGTCGTCGGAATTACGCCACCGTTTGTGCCCCAAGCACCAGGTATTTCAATGCCTCGTAGGCGTTGATCATCGGTAAATTTTGAGTAGTAAATATCTAAGGTCGAGTGGTAAGTGGTATTTGGCGCATATTCAAATACGGCGAGTACGCCATCACGTTCTAATTCACTTGAGCGAACGAAGGGCTTGGCTCCACCTAAACCTTTAAATCCAGCAGCTTCGCCAGGTACACCATTATAATCGGCATTGGCGTTATAAAACTCTTGGCCATTATCAATGTGCTTATATAAATCTGGGTAACCCCAAGCTTGCCAACGTTCTTCTTGGTTAGGTGACATCATGCGAGCATAACCAATGGCGACACCAATAGTGTCATCGGCGAATTGGTCAATATAAGAGATACTGCCGCGGTAGCCTGTGTCACTTGAGCCGCTGTTTAATGAACCTAAATCGTTCATTTCGCCGCGTAGCGAAACGGCAATCGTTTGTTCACCGTGGGCTAAAGGACTGATTGTTTGCATATCAACCGTACCGCCGATGGCTTGCGCCATCACAGAGGCATCGGGTGTCTTGTAAACCACGACACGATTTAATAACTCAGATGGATATTGGTCGAATTCCACACTGCGGTTATCGTTTACAGAGGCTTGTTCGCGACCATTTAATGTGGCGGTAGTGAAGTCAGGGCCCATACCGCGGATAGAAATTACGTTGGCACGACCATCGAGTCGTTGTGCCGATACGCCAGGTAATCGTGCTAGAGATTCTGCAATACTGACATCAGGTAATTTACCTATGTCTTCCGCTGAAATGGCTTCAACGATAGAAGAAGATGACATCTTAAGTGATTGGGATTCTTGCAAGCTACGACGAATACCAGTGACTTGAATCACTTCAATATTTTCATCTTTAGCTGTCTTATCTGTCGCCGCTTCATCTGCCGCATAGGAGTGCATACTCGCACCTGCGGCAATGAGTGCTAAGGTTAGCAAACTGGGTTTAAATCGCATCATATCTCTCTTCCCCTTGGAGTCGCTTTATCGCTTTGTAGAGCGTTTTATCGTTATCACCGCGTTATGTTTGCGGCCTTTTTTTTGGTATCTGGGCGCTTAATTGACTGCATAAGTGCTGCGTTTATGACCAAATTGTTATGCAACGGTGAAGATACTACTCCCGAGCTTCTTGGCGGAACAACAGAGTGCATACGTATTCAATGCCTCGTTGAGTTAAGAATAGCCGTTAATTGAGGGAAATCTCATGGAGTAAAATGATTTTATTTTGCAATTAAGTGTTTGTTAATAAATGGTAAAGTGAGTTGTGGCTCAATGTGATTTATGGCGCGGTCTTCTGCATACGTATGCAGGTGTATTGAACCTTATTTCCCTCTTCACGTATGCTCGGTGACACAAAATAAGCCGCGATACCTTTACTCTGCAGTAACAAAACGATAACTGTTTGCGTGAGTGTGTTAGGGAATGATCGCTGTAGAATAACGATAAAGGGGCAACAATGAGTGAGTTAACTTGGTGGCGTGGTGCGGTGATTTACCAAATTTATCCGCGTAGCCTTTTAGATACGAATGGTGATGGCGTTGGTGATTTACGTGGCATTATCACTAAGCTTGACTACATTGCGAGCCTCAATGTCGATGCCATCTGGATTTCACCTTTCTTTAAATCGCCCATGGCAGATTTTGGCTACGACATCAGTGACTACCGCGAAGTTGACCCTCTTTTTGGCACTATGCATGATTTCGATGAATTGATTGAAAAAGCCCACGGCTTAGGCATTAAGGTCATTATCGATCAAGTATTAAGTCATACCTCTGATCAGCATGCGTGGTTTGTTGAAAGCCGCGAGAGCCGAACGAATCCCAAAGCGGATTGGTACGTGTGGGCCGATCCTAAGGAAGACGGCACAGCGCCTAACAACTGGCTCGCGATTTTTGGCGGTTGTGCTTGGGAATGGGAACCGCGCAGACAACAATACTATTTACATAACTTCCTGCGTAGCCAGCCCGATATTAATTTTCATAATCCTGACGTGCGCCAAGCTGTGCTGGATAATGTTGAATTCTGGCTTAAAAAAGGCGTTGATGGCTTTCGCTTAGATGCGATTACCTTCTGTTATCACGATGAACAGCTCAGGGACAATCCGGCAAAACCTAAGGATAAACGTCAGGGCCGAGGTTTCAGCGAAGATAACCCCTACGCCTATCAATATCATTACTACAATAATGACCGTCCGCAAACTATCGCGTTTATCGAAGATTTACGAAAGCTTATCAATCGTTATCCAGGTGCGGTGACCTTAGGTGAAGTGTCGGCCGAAGACTCATTAGCTGTGATGGCGGCTTACACTAAGGGTGAAGATCGCCTGCACATGGCCTACAGTTTTGAGCTATTAACCGACGATTACAGTGCTGCTTATATTCGCCAAACCGTAGAAGCATTAGAAGCGAGCATAGGTGATGGGTGGCCTTGTTGGGCTATCGGTAATCATGATGTGCAGCGCGTGGCGAGCCGTTGGGGGCAGGGCAAACAGAATTCAGACATGGTCAAAATGCTCAATGCCATGCTAAGTTCACTGCGCGGTAGTGTGTGTAGTTATCAAGGTGAAGAACTTGGTTTAACCGAAGCGCCGATTGAATACCATGAGTTGCAAGATCCCTTTGGCAAAACCTTCTGGCCTATGTTTAAAGGCCGCGATGGTTGCCGTACGCCAATGCCGTGGCAGCAAGGCGCCGATTTTAGCGGTTTTAGTGAGGTTTCGCCTTGGTTGCCGATCGCCCCTGAGCATCAAGCGTTAGCGGTGGATGTACAAGAATCAGATGCAGATTCCATGCTTAACGGTTATCGACGTTTTCTTGCTTGGCGTAAATTACACCCAGTGCTGGTTGAAGGCGATATCCAATTTGTGGATACCAACGAGCCCATCTTGGCCTTTATACGCACCTTAGGAGAGCTCAAAATATTCGTCGGATTCAACTTAGGCGATACCAATGTTGAGTTGGATTTATCACAGTTGGAATTGGGTGAAATATTAACGGGACACGGCCTGAAAACCGCACAAATAGAAAACAATCAGCTGAAGTTTTCGGCATTTGCCAGCTTTTATGCAGTTTTAAACTGAAAATGATTCATTTTTATTCGGCTGAGGTGTTATATACCCAAGCCCACTATTCGACGTAAAGCCGCCCACGGGCATACTGGGGAATGTAACCTTACTGAGTTCCTGATAATAAAAACATACAGAGAGAATAACTATGGCGTCATCAATTAATACCGGTAGCTACACGAGCAGCACTGGCGAAAATGGGTCGGGCAGTTATCGTTTTGCCTTGATCTCATTGACTTCACTGTTTTTTATGTGGGGTTTTATCACTTGCTTGAACGATATTCTGATCCCGCATCTTAAAGCGGTGTTTTCGCTGAATTACACTCAAGCCATGTTGATCCAATTTTGTTTCTTCGGTGCTTACTTCTTAGTGTCGATCCCCGCCGGTAACTTAGTGAAAAAGCTGGGTTATCAAAAGGGGATTGTTACCGGTCTTGTGATTGCGAGTATTGGCTGTGCGCTGTTTTATCCAGCGGCCACGCTAGCGACCTATAATCTGTTTCTTGGCGCGTTATTCGTTTTAGCATCGGGCATCACTATCCTACAAGTGGCAGCCAACCCCTATGTTAACGCCTTAGGCAGTAGCGAAACTGCCTCGAGTCGTTTAAATTTAACGCAAGCTTTCAATGCATTAGGTACAACAGTCGCACCATTCTTTGGTGCCATGTTAATTCTTTCTGTCGCCAGTTCTGTATCAAGCGATTTAGCCCACGCGAGCGCTGAAGCCGAAGTGGTAAAACTGCCATACCTGTTACTTTCTGGCGCCTTGGCTATCTTAGCGCTGATTTTTGCGAAGTTAGATTTACCTGTGATCCGCGAGCATGATGAAAGTGTTCAAGGTGAAGTCCAAACCCATCTAGGTAAAACCAGTGCCTTGCAAAGCAAGCACTTAGTGCTCGGCGCTGTGGGTATTTTCGTGTATGTCGGTGCAGAAGTGTCTATCGGTAGCTTCTTGGTCAGCTTCTTAGGTGAAAGCCATATTGCCGGTATGCCAGAAGCTGAAGCCGCCCATTACATCGCCTATTATTGGGGCGGCGCTATGGTGGGACGTTTTATTGGCTCTGTGGTCATGCAAAAAGTGCCTGCTGGCTCAGTGCTTGCGTTTAATGCCTTTATGGCGGCGCTACTTGTGGTTGTGGCGATGACCACCAGTGGCAGCCTTGCTATGTGGGCAATCCTTGGAGTGGGGTTATTTAACTCGATTATGTTCCCAACGATCTTCAGCCTAGCGCTGCGTGATTTAGGTCCACACACTTCACAGGGTAGTGGCATTCTGTGTCTGGCAATTGTGGGAGGGGCGATTCTACCTTTATTCCAAGGCATGCTAGCGGATAATCTCGGCGTGCAACTCGCCTTTATTCTGCCCGTGATTTGTTATGGCTTTATCCTGTTCTATGGCTCTAAGGGCTCAAAAATGTAATGGGTTAACTGGCTAAAACTAAAAAGCGATCCCTTTGGATCGCTTTTTTTATGGCTTTAACCTTAACTCAGCGCCAGCGTGCTTGCGTATTAGGGCCTGACCTCCTATGATCCTCCGGTTTTATCATTCATGGTGACCTTTTAAATGTTGAATTCTCCGCTTTCTGCCAGCTCGAACGAATTAGTGATCAGTATCTTAACTATGGTGCTGAGCCAAGGAAAACCCTTAGATCGGGCCTATTCTCAGCATTTTTCTGGGTTGCAATTGGTACCCGCCGAACAGGCGCGTATCGCATTAACGACGGGGGATATCCTACGTCGTTTAAATTTATATTGTTATCTGGCGGAAATCAGTCCAGATGAGATGGAGCGTTTCGGCTCTAAATTGCTAAATGCGTGGCATTTATTCCACGGCCTTGAACTGCCTAAAATGCAATATTCGCTGCAAGTCGATGAGGCGCGTTTAGCTGAGCGTACCGAGCAGGCGAAAACTAAGCCAGTATTGTGGGACGGTTGTCCTGAGTGGCTCGATGCGATGGGCCGTGAGCAATTAGGTGAGTCTTGGGACAAGGAGCGTGCCGCGTTAAGCACTGCGCCGAAACGTTTTTTACGCGCTAACGGCCTTAAAGTAACACGTGATGAATTGGCCGATAAGCTTGCCGCTGAGTTTGTGAGCACGCTGAGCGTTGATGGGGTCGATTCTGCCCTTGAAGTGACCTCCGATTCTGCCTTGTTCCGTACCCAAAGCTTTAAAGATGGCTTATTCGAGCAGCAAGATGCGGGCTCTCAGCGCGTGGCGGCGGCGCTTGATGCCAAGCCAGGCATGAAAGTTATTGATGCTTGCGCAGGCGCGGGTGGCAAAACCTTACACATAGCCGCGCAAATGCAGGGCAAAGGGCGCTTGTTGGCCATGGATGTGGAGCAATGGAAACTCGACAAACTCAAAGAGCGTGCCCGTCGCAATGGCGCGCACAATGTCGAAACCCGTGTGATCGCCAGCAGTAAAACCATTAAACGCTTAAAGCTCAGTGCCGATCGGGTATTACTCGATGTGCCATGCTCAGGTTTGGGCGTATTAAAGCGTAATCCAGATGCAAAATGGCGCGATACTGTTGAGCGTTTACCTGTGTTAATGGAGCTTCAAAAGCACATTTTAACCAGCTACAGCCGCATGGTGAAGGTTGGTGGCATAGTGGTTTATGCGACCTGTTCAATCTTCCCCTGCGAGAACCGCGGTCAAGTCGATGCGTTTTTAGCCGAGAATCCTAATTTCCGCCTGATTGAGGATGAAAGTATCAGCCCAGCCGATAGCGGATTTGATGGTTTTTACCTTGCAAAACTTGAACGTATTCAAGAATAAAGCCCTGCAGTTAAGACTAGAGTAAGCCCTTTATTGAATTGATACAGGGTTTACTTAGTTAACATTAGTGCCTAGAATTTCCTATAAGTTATAAATATTTTAACATTGTGAATGTGTATTTATATTGCAACTTTTATCTAAGGGAATTATGGCGTCCGGCGTTAATCTTCCAGATCTGCTCGACCATGCTGACGTTAAACTCGCCCACAATGTCAGCATAGCTTGCTATAGCAGTATTCTCTCTATGCTGCTTAATGGCGCACCGCTACATGAAATCTTGCACGCCTTAGTGCTAAAAATCGAAGCGCAAAAGATAGGCACTCGAGGGTCTGTATTACTGCTCAGCGGTGACGGCAAACGTTTGTTGTTAGGCGCTGCGCCCCATTTACCCGACAGTTACAACCAAGCGATTAATGGGGTCGAGATTGGCCCAAATGTCGGCTCCTGCGGCACGGCGGCTTATTTCGCAAAGCGCATCATTGTTGAAGACATAGCTACGCATCCTTATTGGGAAGATTATAAAGAACTGCCATTACGCGCCGGTCTTAAATCTTGTTGGTCTGAACCTATCAAAGATAATCAAGGCAAAGTGCTCGGTACATTTGCCATGTACTACGATACGATAAAGTCCCCAACCGAGCTTGATTTAGAGCTGATTTCAGAGGCGGCACGATTAGCCAGTTTGGCCATAGAGCGCAGTCGGGCAATGGAGTTTCAGCATTTAGCGGTGAAAATTTTTGATCGCTTACCTTTGGCGTTGGTTATCTCCAGTTCTGATGATTCCGTCCTCTATGCCAACCCCGCTTTTAAACACATCGTTCTTCCGCAAGATATTGATATAGCAAGCTTTAATCCTAAGATGTTTTTGTCTGCGTCTCAACCCAATGAGTTAGTCGGCCTATTTGAGCATTTAGCGCAGGATAAAATGTGGCAGGGGGAATTGGTTGGCTTAAGGGGCAATGGTGAGGAGTTTTATCTAGACCTTATCGTCAGCACATTTCGAGAGCCTAATGGATTACAGCCGTGTTTTGCGTGGTTATTTTCCGATATTAGCGAACGTAAAAAAGCGGCACAGCTGATTAAGTATCAGGCCAATAATGACTCGCTAACTGGGCTTGCTAACCGTAATGCCTTGTTTAAACAGATCCAATCCTTAATTACCTCCGACAGTCTGACGCCCGGCTTTAGTTTTATGCTGATGGATTTAGATAACTTTAAGCAAGTTAACGACACCCATGGCCACGACAAAGGTGATGCATTATTAGTGCAAGTGGTGCGGCAGATTTGTGAATGTCTCAATGACACTATGATGTTTGCACGCCTCGGCGGTGATGAGTTTGCCTTGCTATTACCTGGGATAGTCAATCAGAAAGAGTTGGCGCAACTTGCTGAAACAATTAATAAGCATGTGGCAAAACGTTATGTACTTGCCGATGGCAAAGGCGTATATAGCTCGGTAAGTATAGGGATTGCGCGTTTTCCAGAAGATGCCGTCGATCTCGAGCAGCTGTTAAATTGCGCCGATCAGGCCATGTATATTTCAAAGGCTAACGGTCGTAATCGATATCATTTTTTTACTGAGCAAATGCAGCTCAATGCCGAGCGCATTGCCAGCCTTCATAATCAACTTAAGCAGGCACTCGATCAACAGACCTTCGAGCTTTATTACCAGCCCATAGTGAATGCGACCACAGGTTTGATTGTTCGCGCCGAGGTTTTACTTCGTTGGCAGCTTGAAGGGCAATTCATTCCCCCCGATGAGTTTATTCCCATCGCGGAGAACAGCGGCTTAATTGTTGATATTGGTCGAGATGTGCGCCTTGGCGCGATGCAAACCATCTTAGAGATGCAGGCTCACAATTGGCCGATTAACTTATCGGTGAATGTGTCGACCTTTGAGTTTTGGTCCCATGAACTGCAAGATGCCTTTGTGGAGTCCTTTGCCGCGATTACTGAGCAACTTGAGGTGACAGATTTCCCTTACGACAGGTTAACCCTTGAGATCACTGAGTCTTTGCTGATGAAGCAACATACGCATCTTATTGATGTGCTGAATGGTTTGCGGCTTAAGGGGATTAACATTTCATTGGACGACTTTGGTACTGGCTATTCGTCCTTGTCCTATTTGGCGAATTTCCCTATCGATCAAATTAAAATCGACAAGAGCTTTATCGACCGATTAGACGAAGGCAAGCGTCACGAAGCGTTGGTGGAGGCCATAGTGCGGTTAAGCCATGCGTTAGATTTAACCGTGACGGCTGAAGGGGTGGAAACTGAGTCACAGCTTAAGTTTGTGATGTCGAATCATATTCAAGAAATTCAAGGTTACCTTTTCTATAAACCTATGCCTAAAGCTGCCTTCTTTGCGCTGTTGGCAAAGCAAGCTGAGCTGCATTAGGGTTTTAACGTTGGACCTTGATATTTGACCTAGATGTGAGGGCGGCTTAATCAGCGACAGTCTGATTTATATTTCGGGTTTAGATGTAAGGTAAGAATCAAGAGTTAAGTATAACCAATTGAAATGTAATAAATAAAAAGAGCGCCGAGGCGCTCTTTTTATTACTGAAAACGGGTGCTTCACAAAGTATCTGCGTTCACATTGAGTCAGGTTGGCGAGCGTTAAGATTTAGCGGTTAGCTGACCGTTAATCACTAGGCTCAAGTATTCAGTAAAGTCATGGCCGTGATTTTGCAGCATTTTAGGGAACATAGAAATCGGCGTAGAACCAGGGAAGGTATTGATTTCATTCAATAGAATTTCATTGTCCGCGGTTAAGAAAAAGTCGATGCGCGACAGGTGGCGCAATTTCATACCTTTAAATGCCTTGATTGCATAGGCGCGGATTTGTTCGCTGATCTCTGCTGAAACATGTTGCGCGACAACATCGGTGCGCGCTTTACTGTTTTTGGCGTATTTCTCATCGAAGGTGTAGAAGGTGTTGGTATCACATATGATTTCACCTGGCACTGTCGCGACCACTTCACCATTGTACTCGTAGACGGCCACTTCTAACTCGCGGGCTTTTATGGTTTTTTCAACGATCACATAGGGTGCATAGCCGAATGCATCCTTAAGCACGCCTGCAACTTTATCGCTGTCATCCACTTTGTAACAACCGACAGAGGAACCCTGCGAGGCCGCTTTAACGAAGATCGATCCCCATAGTGCCAATGCTGCTTGGGTTTGCTCAATCGCCGCATCATCGAACTGATTCAGGAAAATATACGGCGTATTAGGAATACCTAAGGCCGAGAACCACATTTTAGCGGTGATCTTATTGAAGCAGTTACTGCTCGCTTCGGATTCACAGCCAAAATAGGGCAGTTGGATCAGATTAAAATAGGATTGAATGTCGCCAGTCTCGCCGGGATAGCCATGAATGCAAGGAATGACGTAATCGACTGGCCATGGCGTTTTGCTTTCATCACGGAAGCGAATCTCGCGGCTATTGGTCAGTTCACAGTCGTCACCAGCTGCTGTGCGGTATTGGCCGAATTTATCCAGCTCGACTCGCAACACGGAAAACTGCTCAGATTTTGCCAGTGAGGTTTCAAAATAGTTGGCCGACATTAATGAAATATCGTGTTCGGCACTTCCGCCGCCGCACAGCAAAAGCAGATTGATCTTAGACATTGTGATTCCTCAAAGTGAGCAAAATCGGATGATATCGGCCTGTGGCAATACGAACATCATCCTATAGTACAACCGCTGTCATCTTAGTTTTCTTGTCCCTATGAGTGCAAGGTTTTGCTGACTGGCGGCTATTAAGTGGTGAATTTTAACGCATTTGATCGCATTGCAAATAAGGGCTTGTGCATTTGGCGAGTTTATTTTGATTTTTGTGGGGTTAGCTGCCAATGTCTTGCAATTGTGGAGTCACTATTCGCTGCGATGAATAGCCGCGAAAAAAATTAGCATTCGGGATGCGTTTCAACATGGCATTGTTGTAGGGAATACTTGGTTGAAAGTCATCGTAAAGAGTTTTGGTAAATGACGAGGGTAAAATCTGTATGATGAATAAAAACATTCGGTTAGCTCAGTTACACGATGCACAGAGTATTCAAATGCTACTTGAGCAGCTAGGTTATGTTTTACCTGTGGCCGCGTTAGCCAAGACGTTAACCGAGTGCCAAGATAATCCCCATTCTCGCACTGATGAGTTACTGGTATACGAGCAACTCAATGCGCTGGGTGAGCCGCAAGTTGTTGCTGTGATGGCCTTGATGTTCTTTGATTATTTCCCCGCTTTAAGTCGTATTTGTCGCATTACGGCGATAGTAGTGGATGCCGATATGCGAGGTCAGGGCATTGGCACTCAACTGATTGATTTTGCTAAAGCGCGGGGAAGACAAGAAGCCTGTCAGTTACTCGAACTCACTACATCGACCCAGCGCATTGCCACGCAGCAATACTATGAAAGTATAGGGTTTACCAAAACCTCCTTCCGTTATAGCTTAGTCTTGAGCTAAACGAACCTAACTTAACTTAACCCCAAAGCCTGTCTGCAAGACCCGATGCACGCTGAGTCGCTTGGCTGCTGGCCCGCTCGAATACGTGCTGGGTGCCTAAGCAGGTAAAGTGGACTTTAGCGCGGGTGATGGCGGTGTAGACCAACTCTTTGGTCAGCAGTTGCCATTGGGCTAAGCTGGGGCTCGGTGGCAGCACTAAGGCCACACGGCTAAATTCGCTGCCTTGGCTTTTGTGTACTGTCATGGCATAACAGGTTTCATGGCTGGGCAAACGGGCTGGCAAGACTTTTAACAGGCTGCCATCGGCCTTGATAAAGTGCGCCATTAAGCGTTCGGGTTTATCTTCATCCTGCAAAATCAGGCCAATATCACCGTTAAAAAGACCTAAGTTATAGTCATTGCTTTGGATTATAATGGGCCGACCCAGATAAAACTCCTGCTGCGGTTTAATCAGCTTGGCATTGGCCAGTGCTTGAGTCACAAATTGATTAATGCCTTCGACCCCATAATCGCCCGAGCGCATGGCGCATAAAATGCGGTACTGGTTAAAGCTTTCTATGATGTCAGCCGTGCTTGGACGTGTGCCTACATCACTATTACTTACATCATTGTTACTTGCATCGCTATTCAAGGCGCTGAGATAAACGCCGTACTGCTGGCAGGCTTGCTCTAACAGTAAATTGAGTCCCACATTATTAGCAGGCTCGCTAACTTTGGCTTGGGTTTGGCTTACGACCATGCTGTGTTCTAGCCAGTTCAATTCAGCAGGGCCTTGTTGCCATACTTGCAATATGCCTTGAAGATCCGCACGATTGACGGCGCTCGCAAGCAGTCCAATCCCTGCATCGCCTTTAAATCTGTGGCTGTGCATCAGCATACACAAGCTATCGCCAAGTTTAGGGGCATCGCTGATATAGGGCGTCAACTCAAAACCCGTTAAAGCACTTAGGCGCTCGGCGTGCTCCTTGGAATAGCGCATTTGCCACAGAGCAGAGTTGTTAGATGCTGTGTTATTTTGCGCAAGGTTATTGGGTTCTACTGGTATTTTAAGGCCCGCACAAATATCGGCGAGCACAGCGCCAGCCTCAACCGAAGCGAGTTGGTCTTGATCGCCGAGTAAAATCAAACTGGCGTGCTCGGGCAAAGCGCTCAGCAATTTATACATCATGGGCAAATCGACCATAGAGGCTTCGTCGACAATCAATAAGTCGAGCCTAAGCGGATTACCTTGATGGTGGCGAAAGTGCGGCGAATTGGGGATCACCCCAAGCAGTCTGTGTAAGGTTGATGCTTCCTCTGGAATGCGCCCCAGTGCCGTTAAAAAGTCTTGATTATTTCTATTGCGAGCTTCATCAACAACATCAGTATGGGCGCTGAGTTCCTTCGCTAGACGCGCTTTTGAGGCTTTGATCGATTCGCTTAACCGAGCCGCCGCTTTTCCCGTTGGCGCGACTAAACGAATTTCCTGCTGTGATTCCATTTGTAGCAATAACAAAAGCTTAGTCACAGTGGTGGTTTTGCCCGTACCTGGGCCACCAGTGATCACCGCCAGTTTTTTACCCAGCGCAGTGGCCGTGGCAACCTTTTGCCAATCAATGGGTGCTGTGCTTTGTGTGCCTTCACTTTTAGTGAGTACATTGGTAGTGAGTAAATGGGGATCGCTCACATTGGCGGGGAACAGTTGATCTAACAGTGACCTCAATTTTGCGGTTTGAGTTTGCTCTTGGTGGCTTACCTCTTCAGAGTGTTTAGATACGCTGCCTGATAGGCGGATTAACGAAGCGGCCACTGAGGTTTCAAATTGATGATAACGTTGTAAATAGAGTCTGCCATTATCAAAAATAAGCGGTTTGTTACTGCCCGCTTGGCCAACGGCATCAAAGCTTTGTAAAGTCTCTGTGAGCGCTTCTAGGCTTAAGCTGATTTTACAATGGCTATTTTGCTCGGCCATGGGATTAAGCGGCACGATATGAGCGAGCACTAGACAGCTGTGCTGTGAAGATAATTGCTGGCTCAACAGCGCACACAACAAAATAAACAAGGGTTGTTGGCTGTCACTTGGATGCAAGTGGCTCATCTCGAGCGCGAAATGTCGGTCGAGCGGTGTAAGCAGTCGTTCTTGCTCCCACTGTTTTAACAGCTCTGGCAGCGGCGCGCTAAGCTGAATTGCGCCATGATCTATCCATTTCGCGGCTGTGAGTGAATGTGCCTTTAGCCCTTGGGTTGAGCGCATCATGCCGTGACTCCTGTATCGATTGCACCAGCTAATCTGCTTTGAAATAAATTGTCATTAAATAGTGAATCCAGCGCGAGGATAAGTGCCTTCGGCGGCTTGTCGTAATAAACACCGTAGCCGGGATACTGAGCCGACATTCCCCGTAAGAACAAGTAATAACAACCGCCGATATGGCTGTCGTAGTCATAACTTGGCAGGCGTAAACTCAAATATCTGTGCAGCGCCAATGAGTAGAGGATGTACTGCAAATCGTACCTATGATCGGTTATGGCACTTTGCAGCGCGCTGTGATGATAGGCATTGATGTTGTCGCCTAAATGATTCGACTTATAGTCGGCGATGTAATATTTTCCTTGGTATTCAAAGGTTAAGTCGATAAAGCCTTTGAGCATGCCTTTGAGATCATCAAACTTAAGTGTCGACTCATAGCCAAACTGCTGCAGTAGCGCATTGAGCTCAGTATCTTTAAGCTCGATTAGGGGTAAATAAAACTCCATTTCGACTAAGGTATCCTGCGGCGATAACTTGGCTAAACACAGATCTGGATGTTCAGGTTTAGCCGTCTTGGAATGATTCTCTAAGGCCGATGTTGAAGGCATTGTCGTTGGCACTGTTGTTGATGACACTGTTGTCGGCATGAGCCCAAGCGGCGCATGCAGCACATCCAGATACCAAGTGTGCAATACCGTTTGCCACTCGGGCGCGATACCGTATTTCAGCATAGCTTTAGGCAGTTGCAGCGGTAAGTCTCTGTCTGCCTGCGTAAAATCAATCTCTTCTAGCACTAAATGCATAAAACTACCGGCGTTAGCGCCGCGCTCAAAGTTAAAGCGATTGAGCATGCCATCCTGCAGCTCATGACTTGGCTCATCAGGAATAGAGAGTGTTTGCGAAGCGGTATATTCAAGCGTACCTAATGCTTCATCATCGGCGCCCGGAGCGGCTTTGCCATGGCTGGTATTTTTAACTAGGCCTGAATAACTGCCGACTCGCCACGGCGTGATGTATTGGCGGGTTAAGGTTTTCGCGCTCAGTATTTGTGCTATGTCTTGGCTTGAGGGCAATGGACGCTCGTCTATGTCATCGGGCACCTTATCAATACTTATGGCTTCCACATCTTGGGCGAGCTGCTGCGCAGCATTGCAGATACGGACAAAGTCACATTCAGAGTCGCCTATGCCGAGCAGATAGCCGATGGCGGTTTCATGCAGCTGACTTTTAAGGCCATTTTTAAGCTGACGACTGTGATTGGCGATATACAAGTAACACAAATACACAGGGCGAGTGAGCGCCACATACAAAAGGCGCAAGTCTTCGGCCAAGGTTTCTTGTTTGGCGCGATCCCAACCGTCATCCGTGCCTTCGATATCCCACACGAGTTCTTGCTCACCTGCATCGTTGGTTCTGTGGTACAGCATAGGCGTCGGGCGACGGCGATTATCGCGGGCTAGGCTAACAAAGGGCACAAAACAAACGGGATACTCAAGGCCCTTACTCTTATGGATAGTAACGATCTGCACCAGATTCTGCTCGCTTTCGAGGCGCAGCTGCTGTTCATCGGTGCCTGTGTTATCAATCAGTTGCTGTTCATACCAATTGAGCAGGGCGCTAATACCATCAAGCTCGGTCGCCTTTTGCTGTAATAGCTCGGCAAGGTGGCGAAAATCCGTCAGGCGACGCTCGCCGTTGGTGGCATCTTGCTCTTGAGTATCTACCTCAGCACTGGCGGTGTGCAGTAAACGGTCAATCAGTTTAGTGCTATTGGCAAGGCTGAGTAGCGCGGGCATGATGCCGCGTTTCTGCCACACTTGGTGCAAGTTAAAAAACTGCTCTAATAACAGCTGTCTGTGTTCTTCATCTTGGTTGAAGGCATGAATTTGCTCGGCGCTGTAGCCTAATAATGCCGTGGCTAGGGCGCTGCGCAGTGCCCGCTCATCCTTAGGATTCGCCAGAGATCGCAAAATTAACGCCATTTCTCGCGCTTCAAGGGTATCGAACACACTGTCGCGACTTAAAAACACTGCGCCTATGTGACGTTTACTCAGTGCGGTTTTCATCACAGCCGCTTCGTTGCGATCCCGCACTAAGATAGCGATGTCTTTCGCGATTAAAGGCCCTTTCGGGCTGTGGCATTCGCCATTGGCCGCATCTGTCAGTAAACGGGTGATCTCCGCCGCTGCATCTTCGGCGAGCAAGTGTCTGGCGGTGGTTTTGTTGAGGCCGTTTTCTGCGCTTTCGCTTAAGAGTCTTAATCTTAAGGCGGCTGGATTGACGGTTTTTTCAGTGAGGGTTTTCCCCTTGGCACTACTGGGCGTTTTCACGCTATCAAAGGGGATCGACTGACTGATAAAAGGATCGTGATGCTGGCTAAAGAGATGGTTAACCCCAGCGACCATGTTTGCACTTGATCGGTAGTTGGTATCTAGATGATAGTGGGCCTGCGTATGATGACGGGCCTCAATATAGGTATGAATATCGGCGCCGCGAAAGGCATAAATGGCCTGTTTAGGATCGCCAATCATCAACAGGCTGAGCTTGTTCTCTGTAGTATCTACACCTTGCTGCTCAAACGAGTAGCGGCCTTGGTAGATGCCAGAGAAGATCGCAAATTGCAGCGGATCGGTATCTTGGAATTCATCGATAAGCGCGACGGGGAAACGTGTTGCTACAGCTTTGGGCAAGGTTTCATTATTGGCATGTAGCGCGCTTGCTAATGTCGTGAGTAAATCATCTGGGGTCAGCACGTTTTTTTGCTGCTTTTGCTGGGTAAATCGCTCGCTTATACCAAGTTTCGCACTATACAAAAACGCCGGTTTAATAGCGGCAATCAATGTGGCGAGCTGCTCCATATGATCCATCAGCGGTGCTTCGATCACACTTGGGATCACGCTGCCCTTGTTGAGTTTTAACTCAGACAAGGACAAGGCTTCTAACTCTTTCAGCGGCGGCAACCCATGACCGAAAGCGAGCCAGTTATCCAGCGCATCGAACATGGCGGCGAGTTTGGGGTACTTATCCGTTGCCTTGCCAAAGCGAGTGCCGTTCAGCGGCAAACTGTGAAGCAATGCCAATAAGCCATCGCGCCCCCGTGGCCAAGCTAATTTAAAGCGCTCTAAACTTTGGCGCAGTGACAGGGCCAAGGCATCAAACTTAAGCGCGGGTTTCAGAGGCTTTGCTTGACTGGCGCCAAGGAGCGGTCGCAACTGTTTGACTAACCCATCGGGCTCGCCAAATTCCTTGGCAATGATTTGCGCTAAGTAATCGGGCAGCGGATAACAGGCCTCACGCCAAAAATCCCGCACGGCATGGTGCAAAAATTCGCTGTCGTCCAAGGTAAAGTCCGATTCGAACAGCAAGGAAGACTCAAAGGCGAGATCCGATAAAATTCGCTGACAGAAACCGTGGATGGTAAAAATCGCCGCTTCATCGAGGGATTTAAGGGCGAGATCGAATCGCCTCAGGGCAATAGCGCGTTCACTCTCTGGGGTGTTGTCATACAATGCCTGCACAAAGGGATCGGCAATCGTTAGCCCTAAGAAGCACTTAAAGGCGACTTGAATACGCCGGCGAATACGATCCCTTAGCTCTTCGGTGGCCGCATTGGTGAAGGTAACCACGAGAATCTGCTCACAGGTCAGCGGCGCTGCTATGCCATCGCCAAGCAATAAGCGTAAATAAAGACCTGAAATGGTGTAGGTTTTACCAGTGCCTGCGCTGGCCTCAATCAGACGACTACCACCAAAGGGCAATGTGAGTGGATCAAGCGCCTGTGGTGCTGAATGTAACGCTGCTGCGTTTAACTGCATCGGTTCACTCATGCTTGCTCTCCCTGTGCGCTATCGCGGTTGAAATGTGCTGCAGTCGCTTTTGTGTCAGTTGCTTGTACATCGGGAGTTTGGCTTTGGCTCATGCCATCGTTCAGCGCAAATTCCTCAAGCTGAGCCAGCGTATCTTTGAGATATAAACTCACCATAGGGCGATAGATGCGCTCGGCTAATGCGCCAAAGCTATTCTCAGAGAAATCCCGCGGAAAACTGAATAAGCGTTGGTAATGGGGTTCGTTCCCTTCGCCTAATTGACTCTGCTCATCCAGCCATTCAGGTAACGCTTGCTGCAAACGCTCATCGTGCTCACCCTCGCAGCTGACGTAGGCCAGTGAGGTGCGCGGCATAAAACACAGTGGGTATTGCTGACCTTGATAAAACAGCACCAGCAAATCGGCCAGTAACGCATGGGCGCGCTCAGCAGTGATTGGCGCTAAGGCGTGGAAATGCCCCATGTCGAGTAGATAGCTTGCATGTGTGTGGCCCATTGCCATTAAACACAGGTGGCGAAGGTATAACCTCAGCACATCGCGGCCGTGGGCGCTACCGGGACGGTAATTCACTAATCCCTTAGGGCTGATGTCATCAATACGGCCTTGCAGTAACACTTGCTGGGATCTGCCCGCCGTGATGGGCAAGTCAAACACGAGTTTAATATCCGCATGACTGCTGGCTTGTTCTCCCTTGAGGAACAAGGTTCTGCCAATCAAAGGCTTAATATCATGCTGATATTGGCGTAGCAGTAAATCATCGAAGGGCTGCATCGGTAAACTGCCGCTGGCTTTGAGGCGTTTAATCAGTTCGATATCGGGTTCAGTCAGACCTTGGCCTATGGCATCGTCGAGTAACTGGGCCTGCAACATATAGCGCTCTAGGGCATTTAGGCTAAAGGGCTCGTCATTATCATCGGCCTGAATATTAAGGCTAAGATCGACTTTAAGCGTTCGGTTGAAGAAGTACTGCGCCGGATTTCGAAAGAAACGGATCAGGGCAGACACATCCACTTGCTTGCTTTGCTGTTGTTCGCGCACAGAAGCGGGCTGTGCCTCTGTATCTGGCATTGAGTCTTGCTCATCCGCTTCGAGCATGATGCGAGTTTGCGCGCCGATAAAGCGGCCAGCATGTGTGCCCGCTGCCGCCGCATTGGGCGGACACCATTGCTGGCTGTAACTTTGGCCTATGCCCGACTTATGTTGGCTTATGCTTGAGCCATCTATGTTTGAGCTATCTTCGTCATCACTTTTTACTGTGGCTTGATACAACTTAGGATCGAAGGGTTGCAGCGGCTGGTGGCTGACGATCGCGTTATAGAGTGCTTTTTCAGCATCCTCTGGGGCTATGGGGTTTGAAGCGTTTTGCGATTGAACCACTAGCGTTTCAGGCAGATAGCACAGCTGACAATATTCAATCAGTTCAGAGACGAGCATAGAGGCGATACGCTCAGAGTTATCCCGTTCGCTGCGACCGATGTAGCTGATGTACAGTTGCTCGCGCGCCGACAATAAGGCTTCTAAAAACAAATATCTGTCATCGAGACGGCGGGAACGATCGCCTTTACGGGCACCAAAGTGTGCCATTAAATCAAAGCCGACGGGATGCTGAACCCTAGGATACACCCCATCATTCATGCCGAGTAAACACACGACCTTAAAGGGGATCGAGCGCATCGGCATCAAGGTACAAAAGTTCACGCTTCCCGCAAGATAACGCTGGCCGACCCGAGATTCGGTTAAGCGTTGATTAAACCATTGCTGCAGCACTTCGATACTGAGGCTCAGTCCGCTTATGCTCTGTTTGGCTAGCGTCTCGAACATACTTGTATCTAACGAGTTTGTATCCAATGGCTTGCCCGCCGATAGTAACTCTTGCTCTAGGGCGGCAATGGCATCGCGGATTTCCTGCAATTGTTCGCGCTCGTCTTCATCAGTGTCGTAGAAGGCATCCAGTAGCTCAGTTAATTCAGCCAAACGCAGGGCGCCCACTTGCGGTAAGGCGAGTATTTGCGCCGTTTCATCGAGTACTTCAATAAAATTGAGTAACTTACCTAACGCCTGCGCCGATTGGCCTTCGATGCCAGTCACGATCAGATGGTCTTGGTACAGCGGCGCATCGTCACTCAAGGCGTAGCCTAAAATCAGCCTTTTAATACCAAAGGCCCAGGAGTTTTGCTTAAACGCTGGCACGCCTTGTTTAAGGCGGCTTTGTTCATCGCGGCCCCAACGCACGCCCGCTTCATCTAACCAGCGTCGGATCAGTTGCAATTCATCGTCATCGAGCTGGAAACGGCGCAAAATGGCGGGTACTTCGAGTATGCTCAAAATGTCGGTCAGACCAAAACGACTTTGATTAATCCCAAGTAAATTCAAAAAGCTATTGATGAGCGGTGATTCCTGCGCTGCGCCGCGGTCGGCAATGGCGTAGGGAATGTAATGCAGACCTTGCTTCGCCGAGAAGACAGCATCGATGTAGGGCGCGTAAGCGGCGACATCGGGCATCATCACCACTATGTCTTTGGGTGTCAGGTCGACATCATTGCTGAGTAACTCAAGCAAGTGATCGTGCAGGGTTTCGACTTCCCGCAGTGGGCTGTGACAACTCTTGACTCGAATGGATTCATCGTCGCGCTTAAGCAGGCGTCTGTTCTTGACATTTTGGTACAGCTCGGCATCAGGCCCTAGCACTCTGTCTAAGGTTTGCATCTCTAAAATATCGTATTGCACCCCGTGGAGCATGCTGGCATGACTGTGTGGCGAGTTGGGATCGTCGCAGGGCTCACAATACACATCGTCGCCAAAGTCGCAGTGTTCGGCGGGGAGCTCAAGCAGCATATCGAGTAATTCTCGGCCCATCTTGCCGTTATTGGCAAGCAGCGGATTGCCTACTTCGAGTTTATCTTCCCATAGTTCTGCTAATTGACGTTTACCCGCATATTGTACCGCCATGCGGGCACGATTACGGGGATCAACAATGTCGCCCCAATAGTGTTGACACGGGCTTAAACCCAGCACGATCACATCGATACGTCCTGCCAGATGGTAAAGCACTTCGAGGGTTTGCGGCGCCATTGAGGAAATGCCAAACACAAATAAGCGTTGTGGCAATTGGGCGAGTGACGTGTCGGGATTATTCAGCGCGGCAATCAAGTCGCTGTGCAGATTGGCTCTGTGGTAATGGCTTTGATTAAGCTCATCACGGTTAAAGGCAATCAGTGCGCGCCATAAAATAGGTTGCCAGCGTTGGTCTTCATTCAGCGATTTGGTAAGTGATTCGGGATGCTCGTTTTGCTCCCACGCTAAAATCCAATCGGGGCGATACACTAAGTATTGGTCGAAGATATCGGCGATACGGCCACAGAGTTGGTACAGCTTAATGTCGTCAGCCGTCATATCACTGGTGTTGAAATGTTCACTTGTGTCGGCGGTATTTGTGGTAGGCGTATTTTCTAGGGTATTACCTAGATAGTGTCTCAATGGCCCAAAGGCGTCATCTTGTAACATGCGCGGTAAGAGTTGCATCAGCTTCCACGTCATCGCCGCCTTAGTGAAGGCGTTGTCCTTAGGCACATCGGGTAATAAGTCATGGCACAACTGCCAAGTAAAGCTCGATGGCAGCGGAAATTCCAATGCGGCAGCAATCCCATTTTGTTTGGCGATTTCGAGGCGCAGCCAAGTCGACATGCCAGGACTCTGCACCAGAATATGCTCGTTACTCAGTAGACGTGCAAAAGCAAGGGGTTGGGTCAGGTAAGCGGCTAAATGGGCGCAGAGCACTTCCATCTGATTGGACTGGATTAACTTTAGCATGTGCAACTCGGCATGGTGACAGTAAAACAATTCTATGTGTTTGATTTATAAGATTCAACACTATTGCTACTTCTGTGGAATTAACCCGCGATTTTAGGTGTTTACTGAGCCTTGAACCGATGAAACTTGGCTGGCTAATACGCAGTTTACAAATGCTAGGCTAGCGTGAACTTCTTTTTCACCTTTGCCCTGAGTAATAACCAATTCAGTTGCTTCGCCGCCGCTTTAAATTTTGTTAAATGCGCTTGGTAGTCATCATTCGGCAAATCTTGATACTTCAGCGCCACATAACTTTGGGTCAAGGTGTGCATCAGCGCACAAAGCTGTGGTGCATTGTGTTGGTATTGCTCGATAATCTGCTGCGCAAATTGGTTTGGTCCATCACTGTCATTGCGTTTAATACCATGGCGGGCGAGGCGATTGCAGACCTGTTGATAGTGAGCGCTGATAGGATCGCCCTGAGTTCTAAAATGTAATAGCCCCGCACTGTAGGCGATATAGAGCACGATAAGGCTGATACACAGCCCCATAAATACCGCGATTTTAGTGTTTGTCACATCACCTAAAATGCCACTGAGCACTTGATTTTGTCTATCTTGATTGAAACCCAGAACCCACACGCTCCAGTAATAATCTATGCTGGCAAAACGTTGCCTTAACTCATTGAGCCAAGGCATGGATTTAAAGCGTAAGCTACTAAAAGGGCTTTCCTGCAGGTAACTCAGCGCAGGATCAAACTGGGCGTCGAATCCTTGTTCGATACGATCTGGGGCTACCATAGCGGTCGGGTCGAAACGTACCCAACCTCCATCTTCGAGCCAAACCTCAGCCCATGCGTGGGCCATATATTGATACACGCTGTAGTAACCCGCTTGCGGATTAAACTCTCCGCCCTGATAGCCTGTGACCATACGTGCGGGTAAGCCTGTGGCCCGCGCCATAACAATGAAGGCTGCGGCATAGTGCACACAAAATCCGGCTTTGTTTTCAAATAGAAAATCATCCACTTGCTGCGGCCCAAGGGGAGGCGGCGTGAGAGTGTAGAAAAAAGGCTCGGTATTAAAGTGGCGCATCATGGCCCACAATCGTGGCTTAGGCTCGGGATACTGAGTCTTGAATTGCTCGGCCAGCGCCCAAGTTCGTGGATTACGGTTACTTGGTAGTTCGAGGTTAATCTGCCTTTGCCGCGCAGAGAGCCTAAGATCCATCTTCGCCTTGGGCCAAGACTCTACTTGATAACTCATTCGCTGATCGACATTGCGCAGCGCTAACAGCCGATAGTCGGGCATATTGACCACACTATCATCTTGGCTGTAGGCGACATCGAGGCCAAATAACCACGGCTGGTGGCTCGGCTCAGCAATCACTTGATAACGAAGACTAGGCTTATTGTTTTGCTTGCCTTGTTTTGCAGTATCTTGACCTTCGCTACTTATCGAAGCGGGGTTCTTTGTTAAATCAGGATCATTGGTCATTAAATCAGGGATATTGTTCATAGCGTCAGGACTGGTGACCGTCAAAGCTGGGCTATTAAGCATCAATGCAGGGCTGGGCCGTGAGGGCGGAAACAGCAGCGCATCTTTTTGCAGCTTTTTAATGCCTTCCTCCTGACGCCAAGTCATACCGTCATAGTTTTCCATCACCAGCGCGCGCCAATATAACTCAGCATTAATGGGCGCCGCATTGGTAAAACTCGCCCTAAAGGCCAGTTCGGTCGAACGGGTGAGCTTGCCGATATCACCAATGGCCAGACTATCAGACAAGCCCGTTTGCGCTTCTTTCATGTTGGGCACTAACCAGAGCGGCGCAAAACGCGGTAACACTAAAAACAACAGCAGCGCGAGGGGCACACTCTGGAGTAAAAATTTACTACCGAGCCATGCCGTGTGTTTTAGGGAGTGTTTATCTTGATACAGAGTCACGAGCACGCAGGTGTTGATCAGCGTTACCACGAGTAAATGCGCAGTATTAAGCAGGGATTGATGGTCGATAAAGGTCAGCGCGATAATAAAATAGCCCGCGAGGACGACAACACGCACATCCCTTTGATTACGCATTTCAATGTATTTTAAGGCATAACCTAACAGCAGCAGATTCACTAGCGCATTGAGTAAGCCTATTTCCTTTGAAACGAGTGCCAGTGTGGTTGCGGCGCCGATCGCAAGACTGGTCACCAAAAAACGCGGCGGCTTTGCCACTTTGCCGACATAAATCCCCACGCGCCACAGTAAACAGATAGCGCAAATGCCTAAGGTCCAAGGCGTGGTTTTATCAAATAGCGGGCTCAGTACGGCGATATTGGTGATCAATAACCAAAAGAGTGTCTGACGGCTGATGTTATCGCCAATTTGCGGTGTCGTGCTGCTGGCCGTTAATGTCATGCCTGTTCCCTCGAGGTCGGGATATGACGTTTCTTGCTGGTGGTTTTCGCCGTTTTATTTGAGTGCTTTGCCGCTGCTGATGACGAATTAACGGCTGACGGCGCTAGCTGTGGATACAAGGCAAGGGCCTTATGGCAGGCGATTCTATGGTTGTGACCGACAGCGGGCGCGATCAATATATCCTCGCCCATTGGTGTTTGCAGATGTAGGCCAAAATATTGCTCGAGTTGCGTGAGTTTATTGATTTGCCAGCTTAATTGACTCAACTGGGTTTCGAGCCGTTTAGCATCGGGTCTGAGTCTTAACCAAACGGGATCGCCTTGGGGCTGCTGAAACTCTTTACTCAACATGCCGCGACCCTGCGCCCACTGTTTCCACGCCACTTGCTTGAGGGACTCGCCGAGCACATGGGGTTTAAGACCTTTAAACTCATCGATGCCTGACACATGTTTACCCGCCAGTAACAGGGGATCTTGCTCCGACTGAGTATGATCAGCCTCAAGCTGCAGCGGCGCTTCAATCGGCTGGGCAAAGACTAAGTGACTAATGGCCAAATCCACATGGGACCATGCGCGGCACAGCCCTAAGGGATAAAAGGATTCAATTTTGAGCCGCCCCGGTGACACTTGGCCCCGCCGATGGTATTCAAAAGGCACGAGCGCTTGCTGTTCATCTGTGCCGACGTTCTGCACCGTATAAGTGCGATTATGCGGATAGTTAAGCTGAATATTATGACCACTATGATGGGTGCTGATGAGGACTGGAAAGGTTAAGGTTTCGCCTGCATAGACTTCGGGCGGCGTCATGGCGCGTAAATGTAGACCGGCCAGATTTTTGTAACTGTAGAGAATACAGGTATTAAACAGGCTTAATAGTAAGATGCTAAGGCCAATGACTAAGTTATTTTGATAGTTAGTGCCAAATAGATATAAGAGTAAAACCAACCCGAGCCAAACTAAGCCAAAACCGCTCGGCAAAATAAAAATGCTGCGATGGCTTAAGGTGATTTCAGGACTCGGTGGCAAACGCCTTGCTAACCAACGCTGCCAAATCGGTACTAGAGTCGGAACGAAAGTAGGGCGTATCAGTCGTTTCACTTCTGCATCACTTCCATGGTTGAATGGCTTGCTTTAACAGCTCGATTTTATTGCTCAGTTAATGAATGCCTTCACAATATTGTTCATGGCAGCGGTTCGCTACATGATGGGATTAACGCTCGCCAGAATTCGCTCGGATAGGGCTTCGCCCTGTAATTGGCTACTGGTTCTGAGTCTATGCTCCGCCACGCAGCAAAATACCGCTTGCACATCTTCGGGAACTAAATAATGTCGGCCCGCTAAAAAAGCCCATGCTTTAGCTGCTTGCAATAGGGATTTGGTAGCGCGGGGCGATAAACCCACGCTATCACTTTGGCTGCGAGAAAAATTCACTAAGGCCAGAATGTAATTGAGTAAAGCATCGGAAGCGCTGACCTTGTCGCATTGTTCTTGCAGTTGCATCAAGGCCAGTGGCGTCAGGCATTGGGGCAGTTGCTCTAAGGTTAAGTGGTTATGATTGCTCTTCAGCATCGCAAGTTCGGCGTCGTGGCTTGGATAACCAATTGATAGACGCATCATAAACCGGTCGAGCTGCGATTCTGGCAGTGGAAATGTGCCGGATTGATCGGTGGGGTTTTGAGTTGCGATCACAAAGAAAGGATTAGGCAATCTGTGAGTGATGCCATCGACGGAGATTTGTTGTTCTGCCATCGCTTCAAGCAAGGCGCTTTGGGTCTTAGGGCTGGCGCGGTTAATTTCATCGGCCAAGATCATCTGCTTAAAAATCGGCCCTGGATGGAAGATAAATTGCGCCTGATGTTTATCAAAAATAGACACGCCGAGAATATCAGCGGGCAGCATGTCGCTGGTAAATTGAATTCTTTGGTAACTCAAGCCTAAGCTTTGGGCTATGCCATGGGAAATACTGGTTTTACCCATGCCGGGTAAATCTTCAATCAACAGGTGGCCGCGGGCGAGAATGCAGGCCAAAGCAAGCCGAATTTGCCTTGGTTTGCCCAGCAACACTTGTTCGAGTTGATGTAGTAATTCGCTGATCCCAGATTGTGCCACGGGCGACTCCTAATACATTTAAAAGCGTAACTGAAAGTGCATGCGAAAGCAGACAAGCTTTACCACTATGGCGGATCATCGCCTGCTTATCCAGTGGCATTTCTAGTGCGAAATCAATTACTCGACTGAATGACGTTTAGGCTTGCGTGTGCTGGTGGCGCAAAGTCAAAGGGCGGCGCGTGGATCTATGCAAGACACAGCGCTTGACTGCGGGTGGGGCGAATAAACCAAGATTTAAACAGAAAGCCTTGGACTAAGTCGACGCCTATGTCTCGCGCAAACGCCAAGTGGGCTTCGGTTTCTATGCCTTCTAGAATGCACTGTTTGTTGGTTTGCTTGGCAAAGTTAATCAGCGCTATGAGTAACTGGACTCCCTCGGGATGCGTGATGTGGGTTAACCAATGGCGATCGAACTTGAGATAATCTACATTCATCATCAAATCGACACAAAGCATGGAGTGGGGCGCACCAATATCATCGAGCGCCACTTGGATATTTGCTTGTTTAAATTGGCTGAATAGCTGATTGGCAAGCTGGGCATCGTTAATGCAGGTATTTTCAATGATCTCGACCGTGACTTGCTGGTACTTCGATAACAGCTTTATAAGCTTGGCAGTATGTGGCCCATCGACAGCGTGGGGATCGACATTGATAAAAATACGCTGCTGGCTGGGCGCGTGAGCGAGTTGAAATGCTTTGGCTTGATATTCAACGGCGGCGAGTAATTCTGTGGATTCATGCAATTGCTCGAACACGATATTAGGTGCAACCGCATCGCCATCAGGTAGATAAAAACGCGCTAAGGCTTCATAGCCGTCGATGGCTAACGTATGGGGATCGACAAAGGGTTGGTATTCGCAGCTGAGCGTTAACGAACTAAGGTTAATCATGGGCCTAATGGGAGTCTTAATGCATTAATACTAATTATTCGCATTTAATGCCTCGCAGTGCAAACAAGTTTACGATAAAATGGCGTGATTGCTGAATAATTATTCGCTTTGCTAATTATTTGAATTTAGAGAATATCATTCAGAATTTTTGGCGGTTAAAGCATGAGCATTACCTTAGGGTATGCTGAAAAGTAGGAACTCGATACTGCAGAGTATCGAGTTCCTTTTTATGTCGCGAGTTAGTAAGCAAACTTCAGTTCGGCTTCGCTGAATAATGGCTGCGCTTTTTGCTCCTGCGCCTCATAAATCAATCGATAGCTGAAGACGGCTTGCACATATTCACGGGTCTCAGTGAAGGGAATGGCTTCGATAAAGCCCATGGCATCGAGTTTTCCATCCGAGTTTGCCAACCAGCGACGCACCCGTGATGGGCCCGCGTTATAGGCGGCTGTGGCGAGGATACGGTTCTGGTTAAACTCTTTTAACAACTGGGCATAGTAAGCACTGCCAAGATTGAGGTTAAGCTCTGCGCTATAAAGATCCTTAGGATCGCTATATTTAGCCCCATGTTTCTTGGCGGTTGCTTTAGCGGTCGCAGGCATAATTTGCATTAAGCCGCGGGCACCGACGCCTGAGGTCGCATAAAGATAAAACGCGCTCTCGCGGCGACTGATCGCTCGAATCTCATCTATGTTCACTTTGTGCTTTTTGCTGGCGTGCTCAAAACCTTCTTGGTGCGCCATCGGGAAGCGTAGGGGAATGTCATCCCACAACTTACCTTGGATACTGGCTTCGACGCCAAAGTCATACCAGCCTTGCTCATGGGCATAACGGCCGTAACGGGCTCGCATAGTGTTGTCACTGCGTCTGAGCAGCGACATCCATTCGTAACGTGCATCGAAATAACGATCCAGCGCCATTAGCTCTTGCACGCGCACAAAACCCACATCATCGGTTAATTTTTGGCTGCTGGCGTCGACGATAGGCTCAGGGCTTTGATTCAGCGAGACGGGTTTATTTAAAAACTGCGCGGCGGCAAAACCGTAAAAATTACGTTCATTGCTGATTGTCGCAAGAGCCTTAGTGGCACTTTCTGGCGCATCTTTAGCATTAGTGCGATAGAGCCAATATTGCCAGCGCTCCTTAGCCAAGGTTTCAGGTTGCAGTAAATTTAAATAACGGGCAATGCTGCGCATGTCGTGATCGCGAATGGCCCATCTTAACCGGCGTTCAAATAAGTCGTCACTTTTCAGCTCGGCCAGCACATTGTCGACATAGCTTTTATGGCTATCATCTTGTTCGATTAAGATGCGGCGAACTAAGTATTTATCCAGTTGTTGGGCTTGTGCTGGCGTGAAACGATTAGCCTTTTGATACCGTTCATACAAATTAATCGCTTGGTCGAGATCCTTGCGGGCAAGGCGTTTTAATCCCGCCGCGACTATGTCACCCACAATCGGATTTTTATCCTTAAACTTTTCGGTATGGCGCAGGCTGTTTGGATCTTTATACACGGCGACTAAGCGCTTCGCTTCGTTATTATGGGTGGTGATTTTCTGGGATAAATAGCTCAGCAGACTGGTTTCGCCAGTCTCAAAACTCAGCATCATCCGCGCCCAGATTACATCTTGAGTGCGTTTACCCGCTTTGGTCCAAGCGTTGAATAGGGGATCACACTCTTTTGGCCGTGAACTACCAAAGACCCAGAGTGATTGCGCCGCCGCATAGGCGGTTTTTATCTCGCCCTTGGCAAGTTTTGCTTCGTAGTAATAACATTGCAGGCGGATGTCGGTAGGGACATCGGGGCTTATCGCAAGATAATCACTCCAGCGTTTTTGTGTGCCCGCATTGTTTAAGTATTTAGACCTTAACCTGTTGTACATAGGCGTAGTTTCATACTTATCAATCAGTTTTTTTGCCGCAGCGCCATGCAAACCATTGAGATCGCCGATGTCGATATCATGGTCTAAGTAAATCGCCAGCGGATAATCGCCCAATTTTGCCCGTAGGGGTTTATAGACTTCATAGTCTTGTTTCTTTAAGGCTTTTTCGGCCTCAAGGAAGGTTTTCTGCGTTGGCGTTAACGCGAATGCGGAAGGGGCATTCAAGGCGCCTGCGAGCAATATTGCGCTGGATATAACCACATTCATCACGGCTTTGCACATGGAGCGTTTGCCTCCGGGCATCAAGGTATCAATCGACATGTCCGTATCGATTCAAGGTTATTGGCGAGTGTTCAACTCTATCAATCAATTAGGTCTATTAACTTTATTTATCAAATCAGTGTATTAACTCAATTTATCAACTCAGTTCATCAATTTTGGCATTATGCGGGTTCGAGTTCTGAGTCCTTAGGATCGCGCGTTGGCGGCAGCGTCAGCTCAGCGTCATCATCCTGTGTGTCGTTGTCGTCTTGGGCTTCATTGAGTGCTTTTTCTAGCAGCATTTTATCCAGCTGTTTACTGGTATCGACCCCGAGTTGCTGCATTAAGTGGGCTTGACGCACTAAGTTACCTTTGCCCGATGACAGCTTGTTCATGGCGCTGTGATAGGTTTTTTCGGCGTTATCTAAGGCACGACCCAGTTTTTCCATGTCTTCAATATAACCACATAACTTGTCGTAAATTCGACCCGCTTGTTTTGCAATGGTTTGCGCATGTTGGTTTTGATATTCGTAGCGCCAAATATTGTTAATGGTGCGCAGGGCCACCAGTAAATTCGTCGGGCTCACCAACATGATATTCTGCTCAAGAGCGAAATTCACTAGGCTAGGATCATGCTCTAACGCCAGTAAAAATGCGGGTTCAATAGGAATAAACATCAACACATAATCGAGGCTCTTGAGCCCGTGCAGATGTTGATAATCCTTTTGACTCAAGCCCTTAATGTGGCTGCGAATTGAGATCACATGCTCATTAATCGCCTGTTGGCGCAGGGCAGGATCTTCACTGTTGAAGTAACGCTCATAACTGACTAAGGACATTTTAGCATCGATGACCACGTCTTTATTTTCTGGCAGATGCACAATCACATCCGGCTTAAAGCGCTTACCGTTGTCGTCCTTGAGATCTTGCTGGGTATGGTATTCATGGCCTTCACGTAGACCGCTTTCCTGCAGCACGCGATCGAGGATCACTTCACCCCAGTTACCTTGCTGCTTGTTATCACCCTTGAGCGCTTTGGTCAGGTTGATTGCATCTTGGCTCATCTTCAGATTGAGATCTCGCAGGTGCTCAAGTTGATGTTTAAGGGCGCTGCGCTCGGACTGTTCGTGGGTGTAGGATTCACGAATTTGCTGTCTGAATCCTTCAAGCTGTTGTTTCAATGGCCCAAGCACGCCTTCGAGTTGGCTGGCATTTTGATGCTTAAAGTTTTCGCTACGTTCTTCAAAGATTCGATTGGCGAGGTTTTCAAATTGGGTTTGTAAGCGCACTTCGGCCGATTCTAAGCTAGCGATTTTATCCTGCAGTGATTCTTGCTGGGCATCGGCCTTGGCTTGAATGGTTTGCTGCATGGCATTGGATTTCGACAGCGCCAATTGAATTTCTAACTGACGGCGCTGGCTGTCATTCAATTGTTGCTCTAAGGTGGGGACACGTTCGGCTAAGGCCTCGGCTTTACCTAATTGTTCAATTTTGAGCTCAAGGCGCTGCTGGTATTGGCGCAGTTGCGCCTCTTTGTCATCAACCAAAATTTGCTGTTGTGCTAAGGATAATTCAGCATCTTCATTCACTTGACGCATCTCTTGCTCAAGTTGATCTTTATGTTGTTGCCAACGTTGGCGGGTGAGTCTTTGGTTGAGCAGAGCACCGATCAATAGGCCTAAGAAGGCGATGGCGAGAAGGCCGATGATTTCGGCGACGGAAAAAGATTGAGAAAATGGCATGATCAATAGCACTCCTTTAGCTTTGGCGCTTAGGTTCGCATGCCGCCCAATAGGCTTCAAGCCCTTTAATCAACTATATCTGCGCTTAATGCTTGAATGAGCAAGTCTTATACGTTTAAGGTGAATTTATTCACGGGTGGAAAGTTTTTCTGGATTTTACCTGTCTATATTAAAGTGAGCATAGAAGTGAGCGATACAGACGAGCGCCAGATAAGCTTTTATCGCGACTCGGTGGCGTTAATCATTAGATGGTAGAGGTGTCAATTGGCTAAACATTCCCGTTTTACCCCAGGTATTCTTAAAAAAGCGCAGTGGCACATGCAAGATAACCAAGTGACGCCCGAAGCGGTGTTTCGCTCGCGCCGGCAGATTGTGAAAGCTATGGGGCTTGGTGCTATCGGCGCCAGTGTGCCAGGTTACGTGCAGGCCGGATTGTTCGATCTATTTGGCGATCAGCCTAAGTCCTCATTTATCACCACGCCACTGACCTTTCAAACCAATAAGCAATACGGTGATGCTGATGTGTTAACTCCGCTGGATAAGGTGACGCAGCACAATAACTTTTACGAGTTTGGTACGGACAAGCAAGATCCCTTCAATAATGCCCAAGGTTTTAAAGTCGATCCTTGGCAACTGCGTATCGAAGGTGAAGTCGAACGGCCCATGACTTTAGATTTTAATGATCTCACTAAAATGTTCCCGCTTGAGGAGCGTAATTATCGTCTGCGCTGCGTTGAAGCTTGGTCGATGGTGATCCCTTGGGTGGGGTTCCCGCTGGCGGCATTATTGAAAAAAGTGGGTGTAACTAGCAAGGGCAAGTATGTCGCCTTCGAAACCGCTTTTGATCCCGAGCAAATGCCGGGGCAGAAGAGCCGATTAATGGGCGGTGGTATTCATTATCCCTATGTTGAAGGCCTGACGATAGCCGAAGCCATGAACGATTTAACCTTAATGTCGGTCGGTTTGTACGGTAAAACCCTGCCACCGCAGAACGGCGCGCCCATTCGCTTAGTGGTGCCGTGGAAATATGGCTTTAAGAGCATTAAATCAATAGTGCGAATTCGCGTGATGGATAAACAGCCGCCAACAAGTTGGAATCAACTTGCTCCGCATGAATATGGATTCTATGCCAACGTGAATCCGGCGGTGGATCATCCACGCTGGTCACAGGCCAGTGAACGTCGTATCGGCGAAGGTGGATTATTCTCAGCAACCCGCATCGATACCCAGCCGTTCAACGGTTACGGCGAGTTTGTGGCTTCACTGTATGACGGCATGGATCTGAGGAAAAACTATTGATGTTTGGTTTGTTTGAAAATATGCCATTTAGCGGGGATGACCTATGTTGAGATTAACCGCTAAGCACTTGTTTTGGCTAAAAGCGTTATTTCATTTGCTGGGTTTAGTGCCCATCGTCTACCTAGTGCTCACTGTCGTGTTAGACCGTGCGGGCGGCGATCCTGTGCAGCACATTATCCACTACACAGGCATAGGTGCGTTAAATGCTTTAGCGGCGACCTTGCTGATTTCACCCATTGCCAAGCTGACTAAGCAAGGGCTGTTGATGCAGACTCGCCGTTTAGTGGGCTTATATGTGTTTGCCTATGCCACCTTGCATATCTTGGCGTTTTTTAGTTTAGATCTGTTATTTGCTTGGGAATTACTGTTTAGCGAGGTGGTAAAACGGCCGTATATTTTAGTCGGCGCTGTGGCTTATCTTATCGTCACCGCTTTGGCGATCACTTCGTTTAAAGCCTTGATGCGTAAGATGGGACGTCGTTGGCAGACCTTGCATAATGGGGTGTATTTAGTCGCGATATTAGCGCCAATCCATTTTTACTGGTCGGTAAAATCAGAAATCATCGAACCGAGTCTGTATATTGTAGGTTTTAGTGTGTTGCTGCTGTGGCGTACGCCTTGGCTTAAGCGCATCCTCAGCCGTAAAGGGATGAGTAAAACCGTGAAAAAGGCGACTAGTGGACAAGAGAAAGCGTCGATAAGTCGATAAAATCAGCTTAAACGTATGGCGCGAGTGCTGAATTGCTGGCTTGTTTTATGTTTCTTTGTGCCTAACGCAAAATGAAAGTATAAAAACAAAAATGCCGAATCCAGATTCGGCATTTATCATTTAGCAGAACAGTTCTGCTCAGTTAATCTAGCTCAGTTAATCTTCTTGCTCAGGTGACAAGACTTAACCTAAACCTTGAGTCGCTGACTTCATTTGAATGAACTCAATTTTATAACCGTCTGGATCTTCAACAAAGGCAATCTCTGTGGTGCCACCTGCGACTGGACCAGGGGCACGTGTTACTTTGCCTCCTGCAGCGGCAATAGCAGCGCAACGGGCGTAGATATCTTCATCACCAATCGCTAAGTGGCCAAAGCCAGTGCCTAAATCGTATTTGTCAGTGCCCCAGTTATAGGTCAGTTCAACCACGGCTTGGCCAGTGGACTCTTCACCGTAACCCACGAAAGCTAAAGAATATTTGTATTCTGGATTTTCAGAGGTACGAAGTAGTTTCATGCCGAGCACTTCAGTATAAAAAGCAATACTGCGTTCTAAGTTACCGACGCGGATCATAGTGTGTAATAGTTGCGACATAGGTCCTCTCTCTAAATAGATTACGGTGGGGAGTATATCAAAAATGTCTCTGCGCATGACCACAAATCTCATCCATGGTGTTTTTATCACACTTGATCAATTCGATTGGTTAGGATAGGAAAACGCTGGCTGTCGACGGGCGAATTTGCGGATTGTGATAAGAAAATTGCCGATAAATTGGCTGTCGCTCACAAAACACAGAGACAAACGTGGGATTTTACCGCGAGGTTGACGATAATACATCCATACCAACTAGGAGAGTGAATGATGAACACCGAAGTTAAAATGGCCTTAGGCACTACAGTTGTAATTGCTTTATTTTTCAGCGCGTTCTTTGTTTCAATGTTTTAACGACTAATATTAGTTTGAGTTAACCCAGCTCCAAGTTAAGCAAAAAAGCCGCTATTGCGGCTTTTTGTTTGTCTGTGATTTAATGCACGTAAAACTTAACAAGGATTGGAAAATGTTGTTTAGCGAAACTGAAATAGCATTAATTGCATCGGCTAAGCGAAAAGTACAGATGGCGCAGAAAGTGCGATTAGCTGTGATTACATTAGTCGTGCTGGGTACTGGGCTGACGATATCTGGCTTGTGGGTCAATGAATTCGCCATTTATATGGCCTTTGGAATCGTGGTGTTTGCAGTGGCCTTGCCGCAATTTGGGCAAGGGCCAAAATATGAAGAGCTAGTCAGTTTGCTCGAGAAGAAAAGCCAAGGCTAACTGGCTTGGGTTTACTCTTCAGGATAAATTTTTTCTTTAAATTCTTTTTATATTTACTAAAAATGCATTCTCTTTGGTGGGTGAGTGAGTGAGGTGGCTTATATAAGGGGTTAAATTCCATCTCAGTCACAATCATCCTTTACGAAAAATGTAAGTTTTGTAAACAAAGCGCTGTAACGAGCAAAATGTTTAAAAACTTAAGCCCGTTATTCTTTACAAAAAGAGTAGCAAATTAGAACGAGCACTCTATAAGATTTCTTCCCTGAAGGCTTAGCAAGGCGATGGCTTCACTGCGTGAAAACCATCACCCTGCTGAAAGGATGTGAATCGACACCGATTCCGTAGACTGATTTGAACTTCAATTTATGGCTGAACTCTCGCTTGGCGATGGATAGGCTGAAGTTATTTCGACGATGCCCCAAAATGATTTTCGCTGTTCAAAAGATAAACAAGGGGAGTTAAGGCCTGACTATAGAAAAGCTAATGCAAAAGGGCCACGTTCAACCTAAAAGTTATGTCTGTTCTATCTTTTTTCTTGTCCGTCAGCAGACGTGAATGACTTATTAGCATACCGCCAAGATAAATAATATATTGCGTTTTTAAGAAGCCATATGTGCTAACTGTCTAAAATGTGGTAAGTTTTCTGTACTAACAACTTTGACTTTACTTGTATGTCTAACTCTTATATTGAACTTAACCGGCTGTTTAATGAAATACCAACATCTTTAAGTGATGAGAAAGATCTTTCGGATTTTTATTCTCTTGGAACAAAAAATGGAGATTCTTGGGATGACTTATTAAATAAAGACCGAATAATTATTTTGGCTGAGGCTGGTTCAGGTAAAACTGTTGAAATAAGAGAGCAAGCTAAGAAACTCTCAGCAGAGAAAAAGTGTTCATTTTTCATAAAAATTGAAGACATAAAGGATAACTTTGAAGGTGCTTTTGAGTTTGGAGATATATCTCTTTTTGATACTTGGTTGTCAGGTCAAGAATATGGTTACTTTTTTTTAGACTCAGTTGATGAGGCAAAAATTGCAAATGAAAAAGACTTCCAAAAAGCACTTCGCTGCTTTAGCAAAAAGATAAACAAAGGAATAAGTAGAGCAAAAATATTCATAACATCCAGAGGTTCAGCTTGGCGGCCAAAAACTGATCTTGAATTTGTTGAAAACTTGTTATCACTTAAAAATCATGATGATAAGTCTAACTCCTCTTTTAAGGTATATTCTTTTTCCGACTTAAGTTATGAACAAATTCGTATCTTTTCTCTAGAGAAAGGTATTGAAAATATTGATATCTTTATGGAGGAGGTAAAAGGCAAAGAAGCTGAGTTTTTTACTAGAAAACCATTAGATTTGCTATCGGTAGTTGAGTTTTGGAAAAAAAATCAAAGAATTGGTTCTCGCTCCGAGTTATTGCAAAACCTGCTAACTATTAAGCTAGAGTTAATAGAGGTCGGTCGTGATAAGTGTGATTTATCTTTATCAAAAGTCCTTAAAGGTGTACAAGAAATTGCGGCGGCATTAACTTTTGGTAAAAAGTCTAAAATTTCTGTTCCTGACGCAAAGGTTTATCATGATGTTCTCAATATTCATCAAGTCCTTCCTGATTGGACTAATGATGAAATCACTACATTGCTTAATCGAGCTGTATTTGAGCCTTCTGCATATGGCACTGTCAGCTTTGCAAATAGACTCTTAAGGGAGTATTTAACTGCTCAATGGGTGTCAATAAAGTATGCGAGTAAAGGTAGCGACAATAAGCTTCGTTCTTTATTTTATAGTACTACTTACGGTATAGAAGTTCCTATACAGACATTAAAGCCCATATTGTCGTGGTATGCTCTTATGAACGATAGCTTTGCTGAAGTAGTGGCAAATATATCGCCGGAAGTATTTATAGAAGGGGGGGACCCTTCTAAGTTACCAATAGAACAGCGTCAAACTTTACTTGAAAAGTTCTGTGAGATGATTGGCGCAACAGATGATTCATTTATTTCATTTGACGCTAATGCTATTGCTAGGTTCAGTCACCCTGATATGGGGAGCATATTTCATAGTCTATTGGAACGATACTCAAGCAATAAACAATTAAGGCAAATATTGTTGCAAATGGCTTTATGTGTTGAAGCCAAAGAGTGTGAGGATGTAGCATGTGAAATATCAAAAGCAGTTGAAATGGATGTGTTATCTAAAACTTTAGCTGTAAGGCTATTAAAGAAAGTGGCGATGCCAGATGTGATTAAGGCTAATGCAAGTGAATTACTTGCCGCTTTTTTAGATACTAATAATGAATCTCTAGCTTGTTTGATACTTGATGAATACGGGAATCAATTAGAAACAAAGGAATTGTTAGGAATATTACCTTGTATCGTCAAGCCCAATCAATACAGCTATCGAGCTATACAGTCATCAGTTGAAAACTATATCGAACGATTAAACTTTGACTCTATTTTAACTGTAATAGACTCATTGTTTGGCATGATTGATACTAAGCCATATGCCGAGCACTATATGTGTTTAGTATCTGAGCGATATGAATGGTTATTTGGCTGTGTAGAGGTAGCTTTACTTAGGGTCATTAAATTAAAAGAAATATCACATTTATCAACTAATGTACTTGAACTCATATCAAGAGCTCAGGTCTACCATAAGTGCGGCAGCTATAGTCAACACGAGGAAAAGATTCCCGAAGCTGTTAAAAACTGGAAGGAACTTAACTATCAACTTTTTTGGCACGATGTAGCTAAAAAAAGGAGCAGGGTAGAAGAGGAGAATAAACAATCCCCAAACCCTAAGTCCGTTGATATGTGGTTTCAAGTTCGTGTTTATCAGGAGTTTTGGGGGTTTAACTACGATGACTTTCAGCAGGCAATAAAATGGGTTATGTCTAAGTCGATTAGAGATGACAAGTGTATCGCCTTTTCGTTGGCGTGGGCGTTAGCAAAAGAAAATGGTCTAGCTTCAGAAGATCTTGAAAAACTTAATAGTGCATCCTATGAGTTTGATGGTGGTGTTGCTCTTTTAAAGGGGTTCTTAAACCCTGTAAAAGAAGAGTGGCATAAAGAACACGAAGCTCAACAGGAAAAATTTTCAAAGCAGCGTGAAGAAAAAGAAGAGTTAAGAAAGAATAACTTTATTGAAAGTGTTTTCTCAATAAAAGCTAAGCCTGAAATTATCTTAGATATAAGGCATGCTGTGACGGGGCAGATAAATGGTTTTCAAAGTTATTTATTTAACTGTATAAGGAACAAATCTAAAGATAACAATCACTGGTGTTGCTTAAATTGGGAGTTGTTGACTCCTGATTTTGGAGGCGAGGTTGCTTTAGCGTATAAAAACGCTTCAATTTCTTATTGGCGCTCTTATAATGCACCGTTATTAAAGTCAGAGGGAAATGATTTAAGCTCTGCTACTTATGGTTTTATCTTCGCGTTAAGTGGTGTCGGTATTGAAAATGAGACTATTGATAATTGGGAGGCGTCTTTATCTGAAATAGAAGTAAAGCAAGCTGTGAAGTTAGCTCTTTGTGAAATGAACGCGTTACCAAGCTGGTTTGAGAAGTTATTTATAGCTCACCCTTTGTTAGTTTCATCAATATTAATGCAAGAAACTCAGTGGTTGCTAACTAATAGTGGAGAGCCTGATTCAGGTCGTTACGTTTTAGGGCAAATGCTAGTAAATGGTCATTACTTGTTTGAAACATTATCTCGGCCTTTGTTTGACCTTATATCTGATTTAAACAACCCAAGTTATCAAGTTAACAAAAATGTTTTACGCATATTGACTGCATCAAAATATATATCCAATGAACAGCTTGCTAGCTTGTCTGAGTACAAAATTAATAATAATTTCGACAACCTTAAAGGCATGTGGTGGGCTATATTAGTTAGTTCGGATGCAGTAAAAGGTGTACCACTATTAAGTGCGGAGCTAAAAAAACAAACTAATGAAGATGCTACTAACTTAGCTATATCCGTACTTTCTGAGCTATCTAATAAGCGTAGTTATGACGAGTTGAGTGGCAGGAAGTCACATCATACAGTTACTTCAACTATGGAGTTATATAAATTGATGCATCTATACATACGGGAAGAAGATGATATAGATAGGACAAACGGGGAGTGTTATTCACCGACATCAAGAGACGATGCTCAAGATGCTAGAAATGACCTATTTAATTCATTGAAAGAAATCCCAGGTGAAGAAACTTATAAAGCTTTGATGGATATTGCTAAGATGTGGAATGATGTCCCTTACAGAAGGTCATGGATAGAGCATTTAGCTTTACAGCGAGTGATAGAGGATGCAGATAAAGAAGCTATGACAGAAACCGCTTTTAATAAGTATTCTCAGGAATTAAACCTTGGTGTAGAATCAACCGTACTTTTGACTAAAATCGAGAATAATGTGAGTAATAACTTCAACGGACCAGTATCTAATTCTGTTATAGGCGACAACAATAAGGATATAAAAATTACTCAAGACAGCAATAAAACTGAAAATATCCCTGATCCGATTAAAGCTAGTAAATGGCACGAAAGTTTTTTAGGGAAAATCATCGTAGGAGTAATTATTGTATCTATTGGAGTCGCTATAAAGGGCTTTGTTTCCTAAAAGCACAAATAACTACAGAGTGCTTCCTGAGCGCCAGTATGTCGCTTAAAACCTTTGTTTCATAGTCAGTCGTTTATCTGTAATCAGAATGTTATTTTGATTTAAACCCGAAAAACATTGGATTTCACTATTAGGAAACAAAGCTGCTAAAATGCAGTACATTTTTCCGTTTAACCTTGCTTATCATAAGGTGTTGAAATGAAGCGGGCTTCGGGGGGGAGGTTTTGTACTTTGCATGATAAAGGTACTTTTTCTAATCCAAGACAGGTTAACTAGAATCAATACTCTAAGTGATTTTGTCCCAAAACGAGTTACTTACTATTCAGTCATGCTATCGCATTTTCTCTGCTGATTAAGAGTGAAACAATAAAGACTGATAGATATGTGACTATTTATGCATATTATCTGCATAAGATGAGTTTGAGACAAGTTTGTCACGATAATGCGCAAAATACGTCGATTAAGCGCTATAACTCGCGGAAATTACACTTTACTTCTATTAATTTGAATCTCTTTGTGTATTCATTACAAATTGAAAATCAGCTATATTGTTGCGATACAAACTTATTAGGAAAATACAATGTCTGAATTTTTAGAGATCTTAACTCATGCTCGTCGTTTAAAAGCTTCTGTTAAAGAGTTATCTGTTGCTGAACTAAAAGATGTGTACGAAAAGTTAGGCAAGATCGTTGTTGAAAGAGAAGAAGAAGCGAATGCTGAAGCTGAAGCAAATGCTGAGCGTATCGCTAAAATTGCAGAACTTCAGAAGATGATTGAGTCAGCTGGTTTATCACTTGATGATCTTGGCGGTGTTACTGCTAAAGTAAAAAGCACAAGAGCACCACGTCCAGCTAAATATTCAATCGTAGTTGAGGGCGAAACTGTCACTTGGACAGGGCAAGGTAGAATGCCAACTGTTTTCAAACAACAGATTGAAAATGGCCGTTCAATCGAAGACTTTTTAATCTAAATTCCTCGTCTATAACAGAACAGACTGATGAAAGTCTGTTCTGCCCCAAAACGATTTTTAACGTAACTGATTGAACCGTTAAGTTTTTTCTAAGTTGACCTAATTTTAGTAATGACACTAAGTGTAGTATATCGCAGGTTCAGTTCAATTCTAGAGATATATAATGGGAAAGACAAAAGCTCATGATTTTGGAATAATTAAAGGCAATCCATTTGAGATAACCTTCAGGCAACATTTTTTGCCAAATGGCTTGATGAGGCATTTTTCAACTAAAGAAAACAAGATATACAGAGTAGTTAAACCCTTTGCACATGTTGAATTGATAAAATACGAAAGGAACGACGATTACGCAATTTCTCTCCGCGCATGGAACACCAGAATGGAAGAAATATTTACCGCGATAGAGACAAAGTTTTATGCAGTTCGTGAGAGTGTAGCTTCTGGAGTTGATCATTTATCAAAAGATGACTGTATTGCGATTTCAAATTTTCTAGCCTCTTGGAAAGTTCGTCCAAATTATCTCCGTAGCAGCAGAGAAGTTCACAAGATTTATGGTATCCCAGAACCTCAATTCCCTCCGGAAATTATCTCAGAGTGGATTGCAAAAACTGATCAGCGAGAGGCAGATATACCTCAATATATTCGAGAACATTTAGAGAAGAAAGGAGGCCGACTATCGGGGCCTACCCTAGAAGATCATGAAGTTAATAGCCATAAAGTGTGGTGTGATTATGAATGTGTCAGCTTGGGGCTAAAGAACATACGCTGGATGGTTCACCGCTTATCTGATTTGGAAATAGCACTTCCAGATGAACCGCCCTTTCATTTTGTACCTATCAACCCAAGTACCGTCTTGCTGCCAGAAAAATTTCCGGTAGATATGACTTCCGCTGACGGTATATCAATGCTGAACTATGCAATTGTCACTGAGAGCAGATCAGCCTATTGGTGCCATGATATAAATCGGCTGATTAAACTCCCAGCTTAAATCAGGGGCTCTACACCGGAACCCTAGAAAATTCCGTCACTAAAGCTAATGACCATCTCCTCTGATTGCTAGGTTTGGAAAATGTGTATGCGTATTTTTCAGCATGGTGTATTTGATAAAAAGCTGATAAGTTCCTTTTATTACAAGTAATTAATTATGCGCGTTTTTACTGGTTTAATGAGGTAAACGCGCATGCGTACCAATCATACGTTATGTCCTATTAGGAGTAATCAAAATTGCAATTCATTCATAATGATTTAGGTCAAAGGAAAGCAGGTGAAATTGTTGAGGTTACTTTGACTAGTGGCGCTAACGTTCGCTTAATGAATAGTTCTGATTTCAGCAATTATAAAAATGGAAGACGGCACAGCTATATAGGTGGCTTAGCAAAAAAATCGCCATTGAGACTACAAATCCCAAATTCTGGTCACTGGCATGTTGCAATTGATATGCAAGGATTGAAAGGGAGTACTAAGGCATCTGTACAAATACTTCCAGGTGCACTACCTACGATTCAAGATCGACCTCTATCGGAAGTTCCAAGCTTAGTTCGTGACAATATTCCACCGCCAACAGAATCTGGTGAAGAAACTCATGACGTTTTTATTTCACACGCATCTGAAGATAAAGATGATTTTGTTCGCCCTCTAGCAGATGCTCTCATAGTTCAAGGGCTGAATGTGTGGTATGACGAAATGACACTTAGAATTGGGGATAGTCTGAGGCAAAAAATAGATAAAGGTCTAGCAAATAGTAAAGTAGGGCTTGTTGTTCTATCGCCTTCATTTATAAAGAAAGGCTGGACCAACTATGAGCTTGATGGAATTGTTACTAGAACAGTGTCAGGTGAGCAAGTCTTATTACCGATTTGGCACAACATAACAAAACAACAAGTAGTAGATTTTAGCCCATCGATTGCAGATAAAGTTGCTCGAAGTACGGCAACTCACACCATTGAAGAGATTGCTATAGAAATTGCAGAGCTTATTAAATCATAAACATAACAAGTCGCTGGATCATCGCGCACTACGTGCTCTGGACCGTTATTCAGACGTAGTTTTGTGGTTTTGCTGGGCAAAAGTATTCCACAAAACCGCAACTGAATAACTGCCGCTTTCTTTGACGCCTATGTGTTACCAAAAATAGGAATTACAGTGGACAAATTAGATACGTTATCGTTTGATTTTTTTAAATTCTTTTCAAGAATTGAATATTCTTTAAAAGCAGCCTCTTTCCATACTGGTGAGGGTAATGCAAATCCTAATTGGACAACCTTTGCTCATGATATTGATTCTAAGTTTCAAGCTATACAAGATAAAAAGCTCAATGAGGCTAAGCAATATATTCTTTCTAATCCACCAAAGAAGCAAGTGATTGAGCAAGGGAACATTGCGTGGTCTGATGCAGCACCTACACCGGAAAATGGCACGGACTTGTTGTTACTCTACGTTCGTCGAGTAAGAAATAACCTTTTTCATGGAGGCAAGTTTAACGGAAACTGGTTTGCCCCCGAACGCAGTGAAGAACTACTAAATAGCTCAATTATTGTCCTTGGATATGCACTCGCATCCAATGATAAAGTAAAAGAAGCGTTTGAAAATTAAATATAATAAACTGCTCAAGAGGGTTTCAGCACGCGTGCATTTTAACCATACATTTAGTTTAGTGATATAAGGTGTGATGCTGAATCGCTCGTTGTGCTCGCTCATTTATGCCAAAATGAGCCCGTGAATCACTCTAGGTAAGACTGTATCTGTGAATCAGATTTACACCTAGTCTGGTTCATGCATGACATACTGCAATTTTGCGCAGGCTTGGGCTAACGCGCAATTGCCCCATAATCAGTTAGTGCTTTTACTCATTCGCATCCCATTCATTCGCTTTTGCCATACTAAAAGTTATCCATTCTTCTCATTCGGTTCGCTGTTTGATCTCCGAGATGTAATACGGTGGAAAGTCCTATGCCTTGGAACTTACCTAATTTCGTTTTTTGTATAAACAATCGATATAAGATGTACTCTATTGATATGCGTTCGGTGGCATTGTGATTCAGATAACAGAGATAACTTAATTATAGTCGTAAAATTCTAGGAGTTGCTGCACGGAAAATGGTTGCCAATTATTGACCGCACTTAGCATGACGACGACATTTATACTCAACAAAGGATGAACGAGAAAATATGAAGCTAGTATCATTTAAAATTAGTAACTTCCGTGCCATTAATGGGGATAACAATAATATCTACTTTAAAGACAACAATATTGTTTTCTTATTTGGTAAAAATAATATAGGGAAGTCTAGTGTACTTCATGCCTATCGATACTTTGCTACACCAAATCAAAAAGTAGAACTTACCGACTTTTACGATCAAACAACCAAAAATGAAATTGTCATTGAAGCTACCTTTCTTAAGGAAGATAGTGATAATGAAAACTTTGCTGATAAGGGATTGAATAAATGGGTAGATGGCGAGGGCTTAGTTAAATTTAAGAAGACTTGGTCAGAGGTGGATAAAGCCGCTAAAAAGCAGACTTTTAGCATTGCAGATCGTGATTATGTAGACAATGGATTTGGTGGTTTGGAGCAGATCTTAACGAATGCCACACCGAATATTATTTACATTGAAGCAATGCCTAATGTGAAAACTCTTACGGACTGGCTAGAGAAAGAGATAAAAAATAAGCTGCTGAAACAACTTAAGGAAGATCATCACGAAGAATATTCAAAAGCTTTAAATGCAGTCAAATCATTACAAGACAAAGTAGAGTCGTCTGGATACTTGGGAGATATTAGCGGAGCTGCAAATAAATATTTTTGTAAAACCTTCCCTGATCTTCAATTGAACATTCAATCAACACCTCATAAAGAAGCGGATTTGAGTAAGGCTTTTGAAAAAGATTTCAGTGTAACCATCGGTGATGCTCGTAAGGCAGATGAAGCCAAGCTAGCGGAGGTCGCAGAAATTGCTGAGGAACTTGTAGATGAGATAGATACAACAAGTTATGATAGAAAATTTGACTTACATGGTCATGGTTTGATTAGACAAGCTATTATCAATTTTTTGGCTTTGTTTAAAGATACTAAGGATGGTGAAAAGCATATTATTCTGTTCGAGGAACCTGAACTATATTTACACCCAAGTAACAAACGCAAGTTTAGGGATACGCTTTACCAAATAGCAGAACAAGATGACTATCAAATAATTTGCGTTTCTCACGACCCTCAACTAATCGACATGAGTCGAGAACACACATCGCTAGCGAGGTTTGTGAAAAAGCCAAACGGTGAGACTGAGATATATCAAGCTGGTGATGACATTTTCTCTCGAGATGAAGAAACCAAAGATCGCATATTGATGCTTAATAGATTCAACCCACACATTTGCGAAACATTCTTTTCAGATGAAGTCGTATTGGTCGAGGGTGACACCGAAGCTATTGTTTTGAGAGGTATGCTATCAGACCACTACCCTGACAAAGAAATTTTTGTTCTTAATACCGGAACTAAAAACAATATTCCATTTTTCATAGAAGTTCTGAGTCACTTCAAGATTACTCAGCATGTTATTCATGATTCAGATGAGCGTTATTTGTATATTGATGGCAAAGTATCATTGAAAAAAGATAAATCTCCAAAGGTCAATAGTGCTTGGACTTTGAACCAAAATATTTGGGATGAATTAGTTAGAGCATGTGAACAAGGGGTTGTAGTCAAAAGATACGTCTCTATAAGAAATTTTGAGCATAGCCACGATTACAAGCATGATAGTAAAAAAGGCAAGCCATTATCTGCTTACGAGTTTGCAAAGACTCTTGACATAAATGACCATTCAAAAAGCATAGTGTTATTTTTGAAACAAATAGTAGGTGATATTGACTACGAACATGAGTTCACACCAGAATATTTGGATAGGACTGTAGTCGAGCCTTTTTAAGCATATCGCGTTGTATCATATAAAGGGGCTTAAAGCCCCTCATCTGCTCCGGTCAGACTGGACACTAAGCTAACCGACTTTTTCCATACTTTTATTTGTTAATGATTTGCTAATTTAGTGGAGATATTGACAACGGTTTGTCCCATATGCGTGTCAGAGGAATGAAGCTGACACGTTC